>DAOTYT010000001.1:0-10669 GCA_034434615.1 Anaerolineae bacterium
AATTTTAACACAGATCGCTTTTTGTGCGCAATCTGTACGGTTATCGTAACCGAAAAGCGCCGCCCTTTCATGGCGATCGAGCGAAAACCTGAGATTAATCATAACCTGTTCATGACAAGGGGATGTTACAATGGAAAGACGGCAGTTTTCCGCACAGTTTTCAGGATAACAGATATATGAACTTGCGTTTTCCTCCCCTCACCGTGTTCGCCTTGCTGGCCAGCATGCTGGTCAGCACACTGATCGGCATCTCATCGGTCAACGCTCAACCCGCCGGGCCATCCGCCGCCGAGGTGCTGATCGCGCGCATGGCCGGGCTGCCTCAGCACCGGACGGCTGACGGCGCCTTTGTACTGGGAGAAACGGACGCCCCGCTGACGCTGATCATTTTCTTCGACTGGGCCTGCCCGCACTGCCAAAGGTATCACGATGTTGTTGAGCTGCCGCTGCTTGACCACGTCGAAGCTGGGCAGGTTCGCCTTGAACTGCGCGCGCTGCCGACAGCGGGTGGCATGTTCACGGTCTCGGCTGCGCGGATGGCGGAATGCGTCGAGGCACAGATATTCGGGGGTTTCCGCTCGATGTACGTTCACCTGTATGAACTGGCGGCAGCGCAGCAGTATACCGAGATTGCGATGCTGCGGCAGGTTGACCGCTTCGGCATCGATCAGGGCCAGTTCGATGCTTGCCTGCGTAAAGCGGAACAGATCACGCGCGAGGTGGCGTTCGCTGTCGAGCGGGGCGTCAACTCGACGCCTGCCGTGATGATGCGTCAAGGCGATGGCGAGGCGGCATTCATCACCTACGGCGGGCTGAGGTATGACCGAGGCCCGGTGCCGCTGGAAGTGCTGCTGGCCCTGATCGAGATGAGCGCTGGCGGGGGCGCGGGATAGCGCAAGCGCACGGAAGCGTTTCGATGAGGCCGATGGACTTCGAGTTCCGTTCGCGCCGGTCGATGGCCGTCGCGCGGCGCGGCATGGCCGCGACCAGCAGCCCGCTGGCATCGGGGGCAGCAGTGGCGATCTTGCGCGCTGGCGGCACGGCCGCTGATGCAGCCGTGGCCGCCGCTGCCGTGCTCAACGTCGTCGAGCCGGCCTCGACCGGCATCGGCGGCGACTGTTTTGCTTTATACTATGACGCCAAGACGGGGCGCATCAGCGCGCTGAACGGCAGCGGCCGCGCGCCTTCCGGCGCGAGCTTGGCCGATGCAGCCGCGGCCATGCACGCCCGCGGCCTTGACGCGATCGACCCGCATCACGGGCACGCGGTCACCGTCCCTGGGGCAGTCGCCGGTTGGGCTGACCTGCTCGCGCGGCACGGGCGCATGTCGCTGCGCGAGGTGCTGGCCGATGCCATCCATCACGCGCGCGAGGGCTTCGGCGTGGGGCCGTGGTTCGCCAGCGCCTGGAAGCAGGCCGAGCCGCTGCTGGCTGCCAGCCGGAACGCCGGGGAGTACCTGCCCGCAGGTCGCGCGCCCGCCGCAGGGCAGGTGGTCAAGCTGCCGGCGCTGGCGCGCACGCTGGAAGCGATCGCCGAGGGCGGAGCGGCGGCGTTCTACGAGGGGCCGATCGGGGCGCAGATCGCCGCTGCGGTGCAGGAGGCCGGGGGCGTCCTGACGATCGACGACCTGAAAGCGCACCGCTCGACGTGGGACGAGCCGATCAGCGCCGAGTACCGCGGCATCACCGTGTGGGAGTGTCCGCCCAACGGGCAGGGCATCGCCGCGCTGCAAGCCCTGCGCCTGCTGGAGGGGTACGATCTCGGCGCGCTGGCGCCTGATGGGCCGGAGCGGCTGCACCTGATGGTCGAGGCGATGCGGCTGGCCTTCGCCGATGCGCGCTGGTACGTGGCCGATCCAGCGATCAGCCCGGCGCCGATCGCCGAACTGTTGAGCGACGACTATATCCGCGCGCGGCGGGCGCTGATCTCGCCAGCAGGGGCGATGCAGCCGCCGGCCTTCGGCCGGCCGTTTGGCCACTCCGATACGGTCTATCTGAGCGTGGTTGATGGCGAGGGCAGCGCCTGTTCATTCATCAACAGCCTATATATGGGGTTTGGCGTCGGTTTCGTCGCCGGAGAGACGGGCGTGCTGCTGCACAACCGCGGGGCGCTGTTCTCGCTCGATCCCAGCCACCCTAACTGCTTCGCCCCGAACAAACGGCCGTACCATACGATCATCCCGGCGCTGGCGACGCGCGGCGATGCCCTGTGGGCCTGCTTCGGCGTGATGGGCGGCTTCATGCAGCCGCAGGGGCACGTGCAAGTCCTCAGCGCGATGATCGACGACGACCTGAATCCGCAGGAAGCGCTTGACCGGCCGCGCTGGATGCTGGCCGATGGCACGAGCGAGGGCGCGCTGTGGCTGGAGGCGGGCATCCCCGTGGCGACGATGGCGCGGCTGGCCGAGCTGGGCCACGTCGTGCGGCCAGTGAGCGGCTATGCGCGCACCGTCTTTGGCGACGGGCAGATCATCCGCCGCGACCCAGAGACGGGTGTGCTGTCCGGCGGCAGCGACCCGCGCAAGGACGGTTTGACGGCGGCGTTTTAACCAGGTTTTGGCAGCAGGTGGGGCGCCGGCAGCAAAAAAGCGCGGCGTTTATGTTGATCGAACCCAGGCCTTGCCGCTGGGAGCGCTGAAGTGGCCGAGCTGTGCGGTCAGTCACAATGACCCGCAGCGAGCGAAGCGGCAGCGCGGCGCGCGGCAGATCAGGACTCGCGCTGGTCGCGCGAGAAGGCGATCGCATCCTCCAAGTGCTGGAAGAAAAAAGCATGCATGTGCGCGGCGAAAGGAAAGCTCGTCAGCGTGTTCCAGAGCAGTTGAATGTAACCATCAGCGCCGACGACGAGGAAGTAGCGCGTATGCGGAATGCGCTGGAAGAATTCGCGGCGCACGCGCAGCACGACATCGGGCGGCAGCAGTTCGAGCTGAGACACATCGAAGATTTGGTCGAAGTCGTGATCGAATGTCTCCGCCTGTTCTTTCAGCAGTTGATAGTGGCGCGCGAATTCGGCCCACGACCATGGGCTTTCAAAGCGCCAGAGCACGAGGCGACGATCTGCATCGAGCCATTCGCTGTGTATCGGCATGCGCCAATTCCCTCGCCGGGGCAGCCCGGCGTGAACGCCGCTCAAAATCCGCTTTGAGCGCCGGCTAAGCTTGCGCGTCTGCGGCCAGCAGGCGGCCATACGCGCCCGGCCGGCGCTGGCGCAGCAGCGGAAACAGCTCGCGCCAGCGCTGCATGGTCGCCGGGTCCAAATCGGCGGTGATGACCTCCGTCGTATCGCGGCCAGCTTGAGCGAGGATGCGGCCCATCGGATCGCAAACGAAGCTGCTGCCGTAGAAGCGCAGCCCGCCCTCGCTGCCGATGCGGTTGGCCGCGCCGACGAACAGGCCGTTGGCGATGGCGTGGCCGCGCATGACGGTTTGCCATGCTTCTTGGGTGTCGATCTCGGGGGCGGTCGGCTCTGAGCCGATGGCGGTGGGATAGAAGATGAATTCAGCCCCATTCAGCGCGTAGATGCGCGCCAGTTCTGGAAACCACTGGTCGTAACAGGTTGGCAGGGCGAGTTTGAGCGCGGCGGTGGTGTGCACCGGGTACGAATCGCCCGCCTCGAAAAAATCCGTCTCGTGATAGCCCTCCCCAGAAGGGATATGGATCTTGCGCGTCACCCCGGCCAGGCGGCCGTGTGGATCGTGCAGCGTGGCCGTGTCGAAAAAATGCCCGTCTGGCGTGCGCTCGAACAGGCTGCCGACGACATGCACGGCGTGCGCGCGCGCCAGCTCAGCGAAGCACTGCGCTGACGGGCCAGCGGCCAGCGGCTCGGCCCATTCGAAGCCGCTTGGATCGCGCGTGGCGGGGAAATAAGGCGAGATCGACAGCTCAGGCAGGCAGACAAGCACCGCGCCGCGCGCCGCGGCCTCGGCCACCAGCTGCCGGTAAGTTGTGATCATCGTGTCGCGGTCGCCGGGCCAGCCGAGCTGAACCAGCGCAACTCGGATCGCATCCTTCACAGTAAGTCCTTCATTTAGATATGATGATGCCATAAGTGTAGCAGCAATTCGCAAGCTGGCAATTCGGGTTAATCGTTGTAGAGAGTTTATGGGCCTGTGCACCCGCTGTGCTACAATGCGCGAGGAAAGGATTCGTATGCGTACTATTTTACTGATCATCCTCGATACACTGCGCCGCGACCGGCTGTCGGTCTACGGTCATACCCGCGATATCTCTCCGGCCTTCGATGCGCTGGCGGAAGCGGGCACGCTGTTCGAGCGGGCCGTCGCGCCGGCCCAATGGACGATCCCGGCGCACGCCTCGCTGTTTACGGGCAAGTACCCAAGCGATCACGGCGTGACGCAGGCCAACAGCCAACTGCGCGACGACCAACCTGTGATCGCCGAACTGCTGCGCGAGCGCGGTTATCATACGGTCGCGTTCTGCAACAATCCGCTGGTCGGCGTGCTGAACAACGGCTTGCAGCGCGGTTTCGACGCCTTTTATAACTATGCCAGCGCCATCCCTCACCGTCCTAACGACTATAAAAAGACCTGGCTGCGCCGCGAATTTACGCGCCGTTTCCGGCCCTATGCGCGGCGCATTGGCAATCAATTCGCGCATTCCGACGCCCTGTTCCGCCTGTCGCTGCACCCGCTGTTTGTGCCGCTGTGGACGCGCTACATCAATTTCAAAGGACACACGGCCAACGCGATCGGCGATCTGATCGACTATCTTGACGCGCACCGCGCCGGCGGGGCGCAGCAGCCGCTGTTCATCTTCGTCAACCTGATGGGCGCGCACCTGCCGTACCAGCCCCCGCAAGATGCCATCGACCGGGTGGCGCCGCGCCTGCGCCACGACCAGCAGGCCTACCGGTTCGTGCGCCGCTTCAATGCCGACGGCGCAGCATGGGCCAGCCCGCCGGAGCCGCCGTTGGAAGATTGGCAGCAGGCGGCGCTGCTCGATTTTTACGATGCTGAGATCGCGGCGCAAGACGCTCAGCTCGGCCGGTTGATCGATCATCTGCGCCAAACGGGGCTGCTTGACGAAATGACTGTGATCCTCGCCGCTGATCACGGTGAAGGCCACGGCGAACATCAGTTATTCGGGCACGGCTTCAACGTGCATCAGGAGCTGGTGCACGTGCCGCTGGCCATCTATGACCGCGAGCGATTCCCGCGCGGGGCAAGGATCGACCGCAATGTCTCGACACGGCGCTTGTTCCACACCCTGCTCGATCTGGCTGACATCGATGCTGAAGAGCTGGGCGGGGGCCGCGCGCTCTCGCTGGCGGCGGTCGCCAATGGCGGTGCCGATGCTGAGGACGATACCGCCTTCAGCGAAGCGTTCCCGCCGCTCACCTTCATCCATGTGCTGGAGCATCGCAACCCGTCGGTGATCGAGCGCATGGCACTGCGCGAGGTTCGGCGCGCCGTCTACAACGGCAAGCACAAGCTGATCGCCCGCGGCGATCTCGCGGCCGCGCGCATCGAGGGGTTGTACGATCTGGCAGCCGACCCCGCCGAGACGCGTGATTTGACGAGCAGCCTGCCCGAAAAGGCGGCGGCGCTGCTGGCGCGCGCTGCGGCTTTGAAGGGCGCATCCGCGCCGGAAGCCGCGCCGCTGGAGGAGGATGCATCGATGCTGGAACATCTGCGCGCGCTCGGTTACATCGATTGACATGAGCGCGCGGAAGCGCAGCGCACCCGCACGCCTTGAGCCTCGATGAAACTGCTCATCGTCCCGTCGTCCCTTGATCTGACCCAGCCGTTCAGCGCGACGCCGGCATGGTGGCAGCTCATGAAAGGGCTGTATGAGATCGGCGTCGATGTGATCGCTGCGCCGTATCAGGGGCCGGCGATCGAGTCGCTGTGGTGGCGGGCGGGCGCCAACCCGGCCAAACTGTATGGCGATCTGTTCAAGCGCGCGCGCGATGCGCTGCGGCGTATCGTCCCCCCTCAGGCGGGGCGCGCTGTCCCCCCTGCCTCCGACGAAAGCGCCAGCGATCGCCTGCTGCGGCGCAGCGCGCAGGCGCTGGTCGCGCCGTTGTGGCGGCGCTACCTCGACCGGCTGCTGGCGCGCGAGCGGGATATCGACGCGCTGATCGTGCTGACGGCCCCGCTCAATCACCTGGTTGGCATCCCCGCCTATCTGCAGGCGCGGCACGGCAAGCCGGTCTTCTATTACGATGGCGATGTGCCCGCCAGCCTGCCCAGCCTGCGCGGCTTCGCCAGCGGCTTCCGCATCTATCAGGGGGCAGATGTGAGCGAGTACACCGCCTTCATCAGCAACAGCAAAGGCGGGGCGGCGCTGATCGCCGCGCTCGGGGCGCGCGCCGTCCACACCCTTTATTACGGCGCCGACCCAGACGTGTTCGCGCCGGTCGCGGTGAGCGCGCAGGATATCGACGTGTTCTTCTATGGCCACGGGCGCGAGTACCGCGGCGACTGGATCGACGCGATGATCGCGGCGCCGGCGCGTGCGCTGCCCGAAGCCCGCTTTGCCGTGCGCGGCACGCAGCTCGGCGATCTGGGCGACGTGCGCGCCCTGCCTTACCTGTCATTCAGCGCCCTGCGCGAGTACGCCTGTCGCAGCAAGATCAACCTGTGCATCACGCGGGCCGCGCACGCCAGCGTCTACGCGTCGTCGTCATCGCGCCCGTTCGAACTGGCGAGCATGGGCTGCTGCATCGTCGCCAACCCGTATCTCGGCATTGAAGAATGGTTCGAGCCGGGCAGGGAGCTGTTCATCGTAGAGAGCGCCGAGGAAGCCGCCGACCGCTATCGCTACCTGCTCACTCACGATGCGGCGCGCGTGGCCGCTGGCCGGGCAGCCCGCGAGCGCGTCCTCAAAGACCACACCTTTCGCCAGCGCGCCGAGCAGCTCCTCGGCATCATTCGACCGTATATCGCGTGAGAGCCGGTCGCCTGGCAGCGGCCGGATGAGAGGATTGAAAAAACCATGGCAGATTGTGATGTGTTGGTCGTCGGCGCGGGGCATAATGCGCTGATCACGGCCGCCTATGTTGCGCAGGCCGGCTACCGCGTGACGGTGCTCGAACGGCGGCAGAAAGTGGGCGGGGCCGTCGTCACTGAAGAGATCGTGCCCGGCTTCAGGTTCGATCTGGGCGGTTCAGCCCACATCCTGATCAACCATACGCCGGTCGTGCGCGATCTGCGCCTGACCGACTACGGGCTGGAGTACCTCGACCTCGACCCGCTGTTCTTCGCGCCTTTCCCCGATGGCACCAGTTTCACCGTCTACAAAAGCGTCGACCGCACCTGCGCCAGCATCGCCGCGATCTCGCCGGAGGATGCCGAAGCTTACCGCCAGTTCATCGGGCGGTGGATGCCGCTGGCCGAGGGCATGGTCGAGATGTTCCTGCACGAACCGACGCCGCTCAACATTGGCCGCTACCTGATCTTTAAACCGGGCATGGGCCGCCGGGGCATGGAGCGCATGAACGAGGTCATCCGCGGCTACGGGCAGCTCCTGCGCCAGTCGTTCAAGGGGCCGCAGGTGCCGGCGCTGATCGGCTGGATGGCGGCGCAGAGCGGCCCGCCGCCGACCGAGCCGTTCTCTGCCCCGTTCGCGCTGTGGCACCCGATGTATCATGTGAGCGGGATGAAACGGCCGCGCGGCGGCTCTGGCATGCTGACGCAGGCGCTGGCGCGCATGATCGAGGCGCACGGCGGTTCTGTGCTGACCGGGCAGCCGGTCGCGCGGCTGCTGGTCGAGCGGGGGCGCGTCGTCGGGGCCGAGACGGAGAGCGGGGAGCGCTTCACGGCGCGGCGCGCGGTCGTGAGCGGCGCGCACATTCACACGACGCTCAAACTGCTGGGCGATGCCGCGCCGCTCTCGATGCAGCGGGCGGTCGCGGGCTCGCGCATCGGCAACGGCTTTGGCATGATCGTGCGCTGCGCGGCGCACAGCCTGCCCGATTATCTGGCTGCGCCGTCGCCGGCCGATGGTTCGCCCGGCCCGCAGCATACGGCGATGCAGTTCATCTGCCCAGACCTCGGCTATCTGGAACGCGCTTACGGCGACTATGTGGCTGGAAGGCCGTCCAACGAGCCGGCCCTGATCGTGATGACATGGTCGGCCAGCGACCCGACGCTGGCCCCAGAAGGCAAACACGTCGTCTTCCTGTGGGGGCAGTATTACCCGTATGAACTGGCGAGCGGCGAGTCGTGGGATGCGATCGGTGAGCGCGAGGCCGAGCGCATGCTCGAGGTGCTGCGCCGCTACGCGCCAAATATGACGCGCGATCAGGTCATCGGCTGGTTGGTGGAGACGCCCCTGTATTTGGAGCGCGAGCTGGGGCTGCTGCGCGGTAACGTGATGCATCTGGAGATGTCGATCGACCAGATGTTCATGCTGCGGCCTGCGCTGGGCCTGAGCGAATATCGCGGGCCGCTGCCCGGCCTCTATCTGACGGGCGCCAGCATGCACCCTGGGGGCGGCATCATGGGCGCTTCGGGGCGCAATGCCGCGGCGGCCGTGCTGCGCGACCTGCGCTGAGCGGGATGAATCAAAAAGACGCCGCGCTCGCAGTTTCGGAGCACGGCATCGGTTTTGAAGGGGCGAAAGCGTTAGCGGTCGTCGCGCAGGTCTTCGACCGCGTCCTCGACGCTGTCGGCCAGCTCTTCGACTTTCTCTTTCGCTTCGGCGGGCAAATCGCGAACGATTTCGATGCGCAGGCGCGCGACCAACCCGCCGATGACGGCGAGGCCGGCCAGCACCGGGTAGAAGATGGCGAGCGCGCCGCCGGCGACGACGCCGACGGTGAGCGGGATCTCGAGCAGCGTGCGGCCATCGCTGTTGCGAATGGTCAGACGGCGGACGTTGCCCTGTTCGATCAGTTCACGAACGCGTTCCACAAGCTGGTTGCCGGCCACTTCCAGTTCCTCCGTAAAAGTGCGGCGCTCGCCGCTTTCCGGGTCGTGCTGCTGCTTCTGGTCAGTCATGATAGGACTACTCCCCTGAACTCTATGTGTACACTGATTAATACGCTGCGGCGCAGCAAAAGGTTGCAAACGCTTTAAGTCAATTATAGCAGAAAAGTTTCAAATCGCATGACGAAACCCGATCGAATCGAATTTGAAGCGGTCTGTAACGAAGCCCTGTGCGGCTGGGATGTGGTTGAAACCGGCCGCGCATCGGTGCGCGCTACAGCGCATGGGCTGCGGCTGACGGTCGAACCTGGCCCGGGCTACAGCAACGCGCAGATCAGCGATTATGGGTTCGGCGGGAGGGCGCCCTTCCGCCTGCGCTGGCGGCCGCCGCTCGTGCTGACCGTGATCGCGCAGGCCAGCGCGCCCGGCCGCGATCTGCGTGGGACGGCTGGCTTCGGCTTCTGGAACCATCCCTTCTCGCCCGATGCCCGGCGCCTGCGCCTGCCGCGCGCGATCTGGTTCTTCTTTGGCGCGCCGCCCAACGACATGGCGCTGGCGCATGGCGTGCCCGGCAGCGGGTGGAAGGCAGCCACGATCGACGCAACCCGGCCGCGGGCATGGGCGCTGGCCCCGCTGGCGCCGGCCGCGGTCTTGCTGATGCGCGCGCCAGGGCTGTACAATCTGCTTTGGCCGAAGATCCAACAGGCGCTGCGCATCGGCGAGGCCGTGCTCCCTGATGCGCTGCTGGCCGAACGCCACACCTACCGCATCGACTGGCGGGTGAAAGAGGCGCTCTTCTCGGTCGATGACGCGGTCGTGCTGCATACGTCGTTCGCCCCGCGCGGCCCGGCCGGCTTCGTTGCCTGGATCGATACGCAGTACGCGATCGTCACGCCGCAGGGACGGTTTGGTTTCGGCATTACAGCACTGGAGCGACCGCAGGCGCTGACGATCGAACGGCTCACGATCGAGCCGCAGGGATGAGGATGGAGACGAATGCGCAAAGACCTTCATGAGATGAACCGCCGTTCGTGCAACGCGGCGGCAGCAGCGCCATGAGCGGCGCAGCGATCATCGCAGGCAGGCCAGCGTGGGCGGATGCGCTGGAGGGGGCGCTGGCTGAGGCTGGCTGGACGCCGCTGCGCCGGACGGAACGGAGTGGGTACGTCGCATGGCTGGCGGAGACCAACGCCGGCCTGATCTTCGTGCCCGCCGAGGACGGCGATTGGCGCTTTTGGACGACGACACCCAAGAGCAGCCCGGCGACGCGGCGCATCCCAGTCATCGTCGTCGATGGCGATCAGGCGGCGCTGACCGCGGGAGCTGATGCGACCTGCCCGGCAGCCGAGCTGCTCGACCGACTGCCGGAGCTGCTGGTGCTGGCGCGCGCCCCCGATCCGGCTCAGCAAGACCTGCTGGCGCGCCAGTGCGCCGAACCGCTGCCGCCGGAGGCGGAGGAAGCGATCGCGCAGTTCAACGCGGGCGAATATTACCGGCAGCACGATCTGTTCGAGGCCCTGTGGATGGCCGAGCCGGGGCCAGTGCGCGACCTGTACCGCTCGATCCTGCAGGTTGGCGTGGCCTATTATCAGGTCGAACGCGGCAACCAGCGCGGCGCGCTCAAGATGCTGCTGCGCAGCTTGCAGTGGCTGGCGCTGCTGCCCGATGTCTGTCAGGGCGTCGATGTGGCTGCGCTGCGCGCCGATGCCGACCGCGTGCGCGCCGAATTGGAGCGCGTGGGGCCGGAGGGCATGGCGAATTTCGACCGGTCGCTGCTCA
>DAOTYT010000002.1:0-2079 GCA_034434615.1 Anaerolineae bacterium
GCTGCACGCGGTTACGGGAATTCCCGTCGATGTGCTGCCTAATACCCAGTTTCTCATTGGCCGGTACGACCCAAACCCGGATCCCGATCCGCGCAAACAGTACGTGATGGAGACCTTCTACCGCGCGATGCGCCGGCATTTTGATCTGTTGATGGATGGCGCCGGCCAGCCCGCGGGCGGCCAATGGAATTACGATCGAGAGAATCGCAAACCGCTGCCGAAGGACGGCCTCGATTTTCCGGAGCCGCTGCGGTTCGAGCCGGACGCAATTACCCGCGAGGTGATGGAAGAAATCGCGGCGCTGCCGGGGACGACGGGCAGCGCCGCAGGCTTCGCGTATGCCGTCACCCATGAACAGGCTGCGCAGGCGCTCGATGATTTCATCGAGCGGCGCCTCGAGCGGTTCGGCCCTTACGAAGACGCGATGACCGCCCGCGCTCGTGTCCTCTTTCACAGCGTCCTGTCGCCTTACCTCAACCTCGGGCTGCTTGAGCCGCTGGCGACGGCCCAGGCAGCGGAGACGGCCTATCGCGAAGGCCGGGCGCCGCTCAACTCAGTCGAAGGTTTCGTCCGTCAAATTATCGGCTGGCGCGAATTCATGGCGTGGCAGTATTGGCGCGCCATGCCCGCTTTGGCCGATCAGAACGCGTGGAGCGCGGCGCGCGCACTACCAGGGTTTTTCTGGCATGGCCAAACCGATATGCACTGCCTGCGCTGCGCCATCGGCGGCGCGCTCTCGACCGGCTATGCGCATCACATCGAACGGTTGATGCTGATCAGCAACTTCTGTCTGCTGGCAGGGATCGAACCGCGCGCAGTCGTCGACTGGTTCAGCGCGCTGTTTATCGACGCTTATGACTGGGTGATGCAGCCCAATGTCATCGGCATGGGGCTGAACGCCGATGGCGGGCGCATCGCGACGAAGCCCTATATCGCATCGGCCAATTACATCAACAGGATGAGCGATTACTGCGCTGGCTGCCGTTATGATCCTAAAGCGCGAACCGGCGAACGCGCCTGCCCTTTCAACTTTCTCTACTGGAACTTTTTGATAGACCATGAAGCAGCGCTGCGCCGCAACCCGCGCCTGGGCCAAAATGTGCTTGGTTTGCGCCATCTCAACGATGACCAGCGCAGGGCTGTACAAACGCAGGCTGCCGCCTTCCTCGACGCGCTCGCGCACGACTCAACCGGCCCCCTTGAAGGGCGGGCTGCTCTGCGCTAACGTCATCTCATGATTGGCTCTCCACGGAAAGCGAGGCCTCACCATGCCCACCATCACTGAGACCGGGCACTTGTTCCCCACTATTTACGGGCGCAATTTGATCGCTGAACTGCCAAATTTCGTCCACTGGCCCTATCTGGTCGTGACCATGCCGGATCTGTGGGAGAAGTTCAGCAGCCATTTCGACGACCGTTTGGCCGGCGTCTATTTCGTCAGCACGATCGACGGCGATGCGCTTGAGGCCGAACTGGACGCCTTACCCGCCTGCGACAGCGTCATCGGGCTGGGCGGCGGGCAGGCCATTGATAGCGCCAAATACATCGCATGGCGCAAACGCCTGCCGCTGTTTCAGGTCCCCACTTCGATGACGGTCAACGCCGCTTTCGGACATCGCGCCGGCCTGCGTTTTGGCGGGCACGTGCGCTATGTGGGATGGGCCGTGCCAGAAGTCGTCTATGTCGATTTTGATGTGATCCAATCGGCCCCGCCGCTGCTTAACCGCAGCGGCGTATGCGAGATTTTTTGCTACCACACCGCCCATGCCGATTGGAAACTGGCAGCCGAACGCGGCAAGACCGAGCCCAAATGGCCCTATGACCAGCGGTTGGTCGATGAGGCACAGGCCGTGCTCGACGAGGTGCTGGCCCATATCGACGACATTCACGCTGTCAATGAAGCGGGAATCCGCGCGCTGATGAATGCCAACCGCTGGGGCGGCGCAGCCTTCCACAACGCAGGCTGGAATCCGCGTCACATCGAGGGCATCGACCACTTTCTGTTTTACGCGCTGGAATATTACACCGGCAAGAAATTCATCCATGGGCAGCCCGTCTGCCTCGGCATTTACGTCGGCT
>DAOTYT010000003.1:0-9702 GCA_034434615.1 Anaerolineae bacterium
ATCCTTGTGTAGAATCCTCAACCGGCCCGGTGAAGATCTCGCCATCAGGCATGTTGCGTCTGCCCTGCGAATTCACGAAGACGCGGTCGGCGATCGACAGCTCAAGGTCGATATTCGGCCCCTGAAGCTTGACGTGCTTCTTGCCCTTAAGCCAGTCGATTTTACTCTGCTGCATTGCCCCTAACTGCTGCCACTCTCGCACCGGGTCATCGCGATCGGCGAAAGTGGCAGCGAAGATGAAATCGGCATATTCCTCGGTGCTCATTCCCGCTTCCTGCGCGAAGCCATCGGTGGGATACTGCGTGACCACCCAGTTGAATGCCCCCTCTGCGGAACGGTTGAGGCGCGTCTGCAACCACGGACGCTGCGCTTTTTGCAGGGCTTGCGCGCGTTCCGCCGGGATGTTGGTCATTGCCCGTGTATTCGTCAATGCTCCAATGCGAATATATGCGTCCGCTTTGTCGAAGTAGAGCGACAGGCTGGGGTCAAGCCATTCAATTTGCGGGTCATTGGCCAGGCGCAAAAACTGGCGCGTGATGAAATCATCGGTCAGCATGAGCGACATATTGCCACCCGCGCGGAGAATCTGTTCATGGATTGCTCGCACCAGCGGCAGCGCGGAGACCTCGCTGAAAACGCCGACCCAATGACTCGGCTGTACGGCAAGAGAGTAATTGACCAGCACATCGGCCAGCTTGTTCAAACGAGGATCGGTGTTCATGATCTCCCTTTCGCGTATTTTCTTGTCAGGTCGCAGGTTATGCAGGTTATAGAGAAAGCTGCCAGTTATTCGCTCACCATGCTCGAAGGCTGCACTAAGGCTCGCGCCACTTCCAGCACGGCCGCAAAATTCACCTCATCGCCGATGACGGGCACATATTCTGCGTAGCGAACCACGTTGTTGGCGTCAAGCACGAAGGCCGCTCGCTGGCAAATCCGCCAATCCGTGTCGTGCACGCCGTAATCGTCTGCAAACTTCATATCTCGATGCGTCGAGAGCGTTTCAGTTCGTTCGATGCCTTCGGCAGCGCAGTAGCGCTTGAGCGCGAAGGGAAGATCGGCGCTGATCGTCAGAATTACGATAGCTTCGCTGAGGGCGGCGGCCTCCTCGTTGAAGCGCCGCGTTTGCGCCGCGCACACCCGCGTGTCGATCGAGGGGATGACGCTCAGGATTTTGACTTTACCCGCATAATCGGCCAAACGCCGAACTGACATATCCCCTGCGATCAACTCAAACTCCGGGGCAGTTTGCCCAACGCGCAGCATGTCGCCTTGAACATGATGCTCAACATTTCCGACGCGCATCCCGGCACGTGCCACAACACTATCTCCTTGTCATCAAGTTATCATCAAGTTAAATGAGCGAGGTCTTGACTGCTTGCTAGCTGGTTCTGAATTTTAGCATTAGAGAGCGCCAAACTGCCATAGGCCACCAACCATGGTGGCAATCACGCCAATGCTGCCGAGCGCATCGGACGGAATAGCCAGAGGATCGCGGTCAATGACGACCAGATCGGCATAGTATCCTGGAGCGAGCACACCTAGACGATCTTCCATGCCTGCTGCATAGGCTGGCCCGAAGGTATAACCACGCAGCGCCTCGGCGGCTGTGATGCGCGCAGCAGGGTTCCAGCCGTCTTGGCCAGGAGAGCCATCTGGCCGGCGCCGGGTGACCGCGGCATGAATGCCTTTGAAAGACCCCATGTTGTCATACGGCGAGTCGGAGCCGAACGCGACGATCGCTCCATGGTCAATTTGTAGACGGGGGTTGTAGGCGAATGGGACGCGCGTTCCCCAGTAGCGATCAGCGATGGGATAATCAGACGTCGCATGAATTGGCTGCATCGACGCGATGATGCCGAGCGCGGCCAGCCGGCCCACATCATTCGGGTGAATGAGCTGCACATGTTCAATGCGGTGACGCCGGTGTTCGCGTGCGATGCCGTGTTCCGCTTCAACTCTGCGCACCTGCTCAAAGACATCCAGCACCAGCCGGATGGCGCGGTCGCCGATCGCGTGGACGGCCGTCGGGAACCCGGCGAGCGTCGCGCGGCTGATCAGCTTCAGCATTTCATCGGGTTCAGTGACGATGATGCCCGTGTTATCGGGCTGCCCGTCATAGGGCTCCAGCAGTGCTGCAGTCAGTGGGCCTAGAGCGCCGTCCGCGAACAGCTTCAACCCGCCGAGGCGAAGCCAGTCATCGCCAAAACCGAAGCGCAGGCCCATCGTCAGCGCCGGCTCGAGATATTGGACATTGAAATACTTCAGCACGCGCAGTTTCAGCTGTCCGCGCTCGCGCAAACGCAGCAGTGCCTCAAGGCATGGCTGGTTGTCTAAATCATGCAGCATCGTAATGCCGAGGCTGAGCGCTTTCTCTTGCGCCGTGCGCATTTGCTCGGCCAGTGCGTCTCCGGTGGTGCGCGGCGTCACCCGCGCGGCCAAATCAATTGCCGACCCTTCGAGCAGAATGCCTGTCGGCTGGCCGTTGGCCGTGCGCATGATCGCTCCGCCTTCAGGATCGGGCGTCGCGGCATCGATCTGCGCCGCGCGGAGCGCCAAGCTGTTGACCCACGCCGCGTGGCCGCTGCGCGCCCGCAGAAAAACTGGATGATAGGGTGCGACGCTGTCGAGATCTGCCGCAGTGGGAAAACGCCGCCCCGGCCACAGGTCTTGCGACCAGCCATAGCCCAAAATCCAGCATCCGGGTTCTGTTTTTTCAGCGCGTTCTCTCACGCGCTGGAGCGCCTCAGCGAGCGAAGGCACATCGAACAGATCGACCATATCGAGCGCGCGCGCGGTCATCATCCAATGGATGTGCGCATCAGCCATGCCCGGCACGACGCACAGCCCGCGTAAATCTTCGATCTGGGTGCTGCGATCGGCCAGCGCGAGCATGGCAGCATCGCCCCCAAGGGCGACGATGCGCCCCTTTGCGATTGCCAGCGCACTGCTGCGCGGCTGCTGCGGATTAAGGGTGATGATTTGTCCGTTATGAAGGATGCGCTCGATCATGCTGAGTCATAAATGCGCTCGAGGACGCCCGCAGCCTCTTCGGCGGTCGGCGCGCTGTCAAGGCCAACGCGGGTCACAGAAAGCGCACCGAGCGCTGCGGCAACCCGCGTCGCCGCGTCATAGTCGTAGCCCAAGCGAGGTAGGCTGGCCAGCAGCGAGGCGGCGAAAATATCTCCCGCACCAGTTGGATTAACTAGCTCGACCTGGGGCGTGTCATAGGTTCTGGCGGTACCGTCGATGTAATGGGTTCCCCCACGCTCAGCGCGAGTGACGAACAAATGCCGTACTGCGTTGGCGAAAGCAGCTTCCATATCCGGCGCTTCGAGGATGTCCTCCTCACTGAAGACGACGATGTTGATCATGCGCAGCACATCCCGGTCGAACCAGCGGCGAAAGCGCACAAAGCCATCGGCATCCCAACGGCGCAGCCAGCCTTGCAGCGTGAGTAAAACGGTCGAATCGGGGAACAGATGGGCGATTTGTGGATCGACCTCGCCTGCGATCGGCGCGAGATGGACGAGTGGCGCAGCCAGAAAGCGCTCTGGAATGTTCGCTGCTTTGAGCGGCGCGGCGACACCGCGGATGAACTGCTTACGGCCGGAAGGTTCGTAGATGTTCTCAAAGGTAGTCGTCTGTTCGGCTGGCAGCGTGACGATTTCGGCATAGGGGGTCAATTCGTCGAGCAGGGGTTCGCCAGCCGCGGCGCTCGTGAGCACAGCCACGCGCAGGCCGAAGGCAGAGGCTGTGCGCGCCGCATATGAGACCGTCCCACCCAGCGCCCGGCCGTCAGCCATCAAATCGGCCGTTAAGTGGCCGATGAGGACGTAATCTGGGATGCGACCGCTCACTTGGAACTCGTTTTCGGCACGATTGTGACTTTACGCGCCTGTCCCTCGCCGATACTGCGGGTGGTCACATCGGCGCGATTGCGAAGCGCGAGGTGCACGATCCGCCGCTCATGCGGCGGCATCGGCTCGAGCGCGACGGTGCGCCCATGCGCGACCGCCTCATCCGCCATCCTCAAAGCCAGCCCGTGCAGCGTGCGAGCGCGCTTCGCTTTATAGCCATCGACATCGACGATGATTTCGGAGCGATGCTGCAGTTCGCGGCTGGTCACCAGCCGTGTGATATATTGTAGCGCAGCCAGCGTTTCACCGCGGCGTCCGATCAGTCGTTCCAGCCGCGAGCCGTTTATATCGAGGATCCACGGCGTCGAGTCGCCCTGCTCACCGGGAGCGGCGCGCCGAACGACGATGCGCGCGCGGATCGACATGCGCTCAAGCAGCTCGCCCAACACCACCTTGCCGATGGCCGCTTCATCATCGTGCTCAGAGTCGGGCACCTCTTCAGCATCCCTAAAAATGGGAAATGCTTCGTCTTCATCATCGATGTCGATGTCAAGATAATCCGGGGTTTCGGGCGCAGCGTCTTGTCTTGGCAGTACGATGGGTGTCGCTTCCTCGATCGGCCGCGAGATCGCCGTCGTCGAAGTCGTCTGCGTTTGGCCACGGGTTAACCGCTCAAGTCGAACGCGCGCCGGGCGGGCGCCCAGCCCAAAAACACCCTTGCTCGGTTCCTCCAGCACTTCCACGATCACGTCATTTGGACTCGCGCCGAGCTGTTCTAGTCCAATGGCTATCGCTTCTTCAACGGTTTCAGCCGTCGTTTCGATCGTGTTATCGTCACTCATCCGACAAACCTATTTTGGGAACGGATTCTCACTCGATCCGCCGATAAACAGAGCTAGTTGTTTTTACGCGTCGCTGGCCGCGTCGATGATTTTCTGCCCGGTTTGCCGGCTGGAACAGCTGCTTTGCCTTCAACGCGCGCGGGTCCACTCGGCGCTGCCGGCGCGGGCGCGCCGCGGCCGAACAAGTTGCCGAAGTTTGCCTGTCCCATCAATGCATACTGCGCAATGCCGACCAAGTTCGAAACGATAAAGTAAATCGAGATGCCAACCGAGAACGACAGGGCAAAGAAGCCGTACATCAGGGGCATGATAGTGCCCATCGATTGCGTCATGGCCTGTGCTTGATTGGGTTTCCCGTCGTCACTCGGGGTGGGAGGGGGCATCGTCACTTTGAACTGGATATAAGTGGTCACGACGACCAACACGACGAGCCCGATTCCGATGATTGTGCCGGTGCCATCGCCGAGATTGGGCGGCTGCGTCAGGTTCATGCCGAGCCACATGTTGTTCAGCGGGATCGAACGCTCCAGCCCTGGGATCAACAGACGCCCTGAAAGATCGATCAGCTGAGTTGGGTTTGCCGCCAGCACATGGATGATCGCTTGATAAAGCGCGAGGAAGATCGGGAGTTGGATCAAGAGGGGCAGGCAGCCCCCCAGCGGGTTGATGCCATACTCGCGATACATGCGCATTTGTTCTTGCGCCAGCTTTTCACGATCGTTTTTATACTTTTCTTGCAGCGCCTTCAGTTCGGGCTGAAGTTTTTGCATCGCTTTTGACGATCGAAGCTGCTGCGCCGTCAATGGGTACATCAACAAGCGGACGATGATGGTGAAAACCACGATCGCCAGCACCATGTTATTGCCCAGCACGGAATAGAGAAACGTGAGCAGCGTGACGAACGGGTTAAGAATGAGATCCATTTGTAAACTCCGCTAGCGTCGATACACCCAAAGGCGTTCGCCTGTTTCGACCGTAAATGCGACCAGCAGCTCTTCCTGCGTCATCGTGCTGACGACGACCATTGGTTCCCGAATGTTAAGGGTTTCGCTCGGCTCCAGCAGAAGCAGATCGCCCAACACTTCGCCGACCATTTGCCGGCGCACGAGTTCCTCTCCTGTGATGCGAGAGAGCCAGTACATCATTCGATCGCGCGATCCGATGATAAGGGTATTGTTGGCCACGACCGGCGTCGCCCGGATCGCCCCCGTGGCGACTTGGCGCGGCTCCCACAGCGGGGTGAAACGCGTGCCTTGATCGCGCAGAGCATACACGTATCCATCGAGATCTGCGCCATAGAGCACGCCATCAACCAATGCTGGAGACCCCCACACCCAACCGCGCGTCTCGTATTCGGCCACGATCTGGCCCGTCGGCGCGATCTTGAAGAACCGGCGTCCAAAACTGCCGATGTAGAGATGTCCTTCATAATACACCGGCTTGCTCGCCAGCGCGCCCCGCAAATCGAGGCGCCAGCGCTCTGCCCCTGTCTCCGCGTCGAGCGCGTAAAGGTGATGATCGAGCGACGCGACGTACAGCGTCCCATCGACCAAGACTGGCTCCGACCAAATGCCGCGCGGCGTATCCAGCGTCCAGACTTCACTGAACCCAGGTCGCCGCAGTGCGACTAAGTCGCCCTCGCTGAAGGGAACATACAGCATGTTTTCAGTGGCGAGGGGATTTGCGACGATATGGCCAGCCAAAGCGATACCATCGGGATTGAGGATGCGCGCTGCCGGCCAATCCACCTGATACATCCGCCGATCGAAAGCGGCGACCAACAGTGTGTCTTCATCGACGATGATAGGTGCGGTGTAAAAGGTTGCTGGCCCGTTCGCTCCTGCCGAGCGAACTTCCCATACTCTTGGATTGCCTTGCTCATCGAGGCGCACACGGCCTTCGCTGTCACGCAGTTCGACCAGCGATCCATCCACCGGGTTGACCTGAACGATGCGGTCGTTAAAGGCGAACATGATTCGGGGAGGACTGCCGACTAACATCATCGTTCCCCAAGTTGGGTCAGCAGGGAAGCCGATGCACGCTGCCGTCAGCAGCGCAACCGCTGCACTTGCAAGCGCCAAACGCAGGCGCTTAATGGGCATAGCTTTGAACAAGCGACTACTCCTCAATCACGGGACGGGATCATATCCACCCGGGTGAAATGGCTGGCAGCGGCCAAGGCGCTTGAGACCCATCCACCCGCCCCGGATTACGCCATATTTCTCGATTGCCTGATACATGTAAACGGAACAGGTGGGCTCAAAACGACAGGCGGACGGCAGCAACGGCGAGAGATACCGCTTATAAAAGCGGAGTGACATCAACGCCAGGGTTTTCATCAATTTCGCTCACTAACAACTCAGCCTGATGCAGCAGCGTACTAGCGATACCGAGCAGTTCAGAGAATGGTTGTTGCAAAAGCGGTTGATGGGCGATCAAAACCACATCGAAGCCGCTTTTCAACATGGGATGTAGTTGGCGCATCACTTCGCGCAGGCGCCGGCGGGTTCGATTGCGCGTGACTGCTCCCCCGATCTTCTTGGAAGTCACAAAGCCGTAGCGATTGTAATCTAACCCGTTCGGTAGATAACTGATCGTGAACAGGCGGTGGCGACGAACCTTTCCTCTGTGTCTTAATGCTGCGTAATCGCTGGCCGCGAACAGGCGGTGGCGTCGCTGCATCGCCAAGGTAACGTTTAATCAATGCTTTATGCTTTCCAGTTCACCTTTTTGACATGAACTGGGACGACCGCCAGCTTGTGACGACCGCGCGCCCGGCGCAGCTTTAAGATCTTGCGGCCGCTGCGCGTGGACATGCGCGCGCGAAACCCATGCACGCGCTGCCGACGCCGAATTTTTGGCTGATAAGTCCGCTTCGTAGCCATCGTCTGTCTCGTCCTGAAGATGCTTACGTCAATGTAATGCGTAAGTATAGCGGAGCGGGGGTCACCGGTCAACCCGGCGCTTGCCCGTCCGATTCAGTTTTCTTATGTCACGTTCACTCGGCCAAAAGGCGAACATGTGGTCGGTTTGGCCTGTTTGCGCTATCTTTAGTGCACAGGACAAAGGAGGAAGGAAATTCACAATGAGTGAGCCGCGTCAGCTTCCGCTGTTTCCTACGCTGCCGGCTTCCGAGGCCGACCTTCATCCGAGCAGCAAATTGGCGGATACGATCGTTTTGTTTCAAGCACATCTGATCAGAAGCGGTAAGACCGCCCATACCGTTGAGGCCTTCACCTCCGATCTTGAGCTCTTAATGGAATATTGTGGCGGCCGGCGCGCGATCGGCGCGCTTGGCAGCAGCGATTTGAACGGCTTTTTGCACTGGTTAGAATTCGAGCGTGGGGTGCCATGCAGCCGTAAGTCGTACGCTCGCCGTGTGACCACGCTCAAAGTGTATTTTAAGTGGCTGTATGAGCTAAAGGCCATCCCCCACGACCCAGCAGCCCCACTTCTGCAGCGTTCCGGCCCGGCTCCACTGGCTGATGTTCTGGAGGAGAGTGAAGTAACGGCGCTTTTGGCTGCGGCATCCAGCGCCCGGCGCGGCGATCGCCCCGATGCGCGGCCCGAAGTGCTCGTTCGCCTGCTTTTGGAGACCGGCATCAAAAAGGGAGAAACCAGCCGCTTACAGGTTGGCGATATCGAACGTCCGCGCGTCGCCAGCGAGCCAGCGACAATCAGGGTGCGGCACTCGGCTCGCACTATCTATAAAGAGCGGCTTATCCCGATCAGCGAGACATGGCTGCGCGTTTTTGACGAATATGCGGCGGCCTATGCTTTACAGTCGGCGGTGTTCGCCTGCACAGCGCGCAACTTAGAATACATTCTTGAAGATCTCGGAGAGAGCGCCGGGGTTGGCCGCAAGGTATCGTTCGAGATGCTGCGCTGGACTTGCGCGCTGCGCGATTATCGCGCCGGCATGGCGCCAGATGCAATTCGTGAAAAACTAGGTCTCAGCCGTGTGAGTTGGGTCGAGACCTTCAGCAAGATCCGGCAGCTCGCCGGCGAAACTGAACCGAAAGCGAACCTTGAGTCTCAGTAAACGCGCAGCAGCAGCCCCTTAAGATAATGACCTTCAGGGAATGTGAGTGCGGTAGGGTGGTCGCTGGCCGGGCCGAGACGGCACAGGATCTGCGCATCGCGACCAGCGCCGGCCGGCATGCTGTCGATCAACGCGCCGAAGACGACTTTTTGGAACAGGTCAGCGTCGATAGCGCCGGAACACGAGAAGGTCAGCAGCAGGCCGCCGGGCCGCAGCAGCCGAAAGCAGTGCAAATTGAGATCGCGGTAGCCGCGGGTTGCCCGGTCGATTTGGCCCGCGCTGTGGGCGAATTTTGGCGGGTCGCAGATGATAATGTCGAACTGCTCCCCCTGCTGCTCATAATGCCGGACGAGCTGGAAGACATCAGCCTGCACAAATTCAGATCGATCGGCGGGTAGGTCGTTTGATGCTGTCGCTTGTTCGGCCAAAGTGAGCGCTTCGCGCGAGGCGTCGGCGTGAGTGACCGAACCTGCGCCGGCAGCCAGCGCATGCAGTCCGAAACCACCTGTGTAGCTGAATAAGTTAAGTACCCGCGGTGCATCGCAGCTGGTTCCTGCCTTAATGAGATCGGCCAGCAGGCCGCGGTTCTGGCGCTGATCGAGATAGAGACCAGTCTTATGGCCGTGTCTGATGTCAACCAACAACGTTATGCCGTCTTCATTGATCGCGATCAGTCGGGGTGGGTCTTCCCCGCTGATGAGGCCTGAAACGGGTCGCAGCCCCTCTTTTTGGCGCACATCGACATCGCTTCGTTCGTAAATGCCGCGGCTCGGCAGCAAGCTGGCCAGTGCTGCTGCGATCTGCGCTTTGCGCTGGTCGATACCCAAAGTGAGGGCTTGTAAAACAAGCCAGTCACCGTATCGGTCGACGACTAACCCGGGCAGGAAGTCGCTCTCAGCATTGACGAGGCGACAAGCACGCGCTTCATTAGGGCCAGGACCGCGCGCTTCAATGGCGC
>DAOTYT010000004.1:0-10495 GCA_034434615.1 Anaerolineae bacterium
AAAAGCGAAAGCTTACAGCGTGTGCAAGAACAAGAAGCGCTCTATGCTGCGCTTCGCGATGAGTATGAACGTTTCAAAAGCGAAAGCTTACAGCGCATGAATGACGACCTGATCGCGCAAAATGCTTGGCTGCGCGAACGGCTCGGCTACAGCAGCGGCCTGGTGACGAGTTTAGCCGAGCCAGCTGAGGCGCTTGTCCATGCGCAGCTCGATGATGAAGCGTATGCTTCTCCTCGCATAAGCGAAGAAGACGGTCAAACTGCTGGCGAAAATGACGCCCTTTACCAAACTTTAGAAACGATCTTACGCGGCCCGCGGGAAAATATAAAATCGCGCCAAGCGCTTTACCTGCCCTACCTCGATCTGGATCATAGCGCACTGCCTGTCGTTGATATTGGCTGCGGTCGGGGCGAATTTCTCGAATTGATGCGCGAACAAAATGTTCGCGTCATCGGCGTGGATATTAACGACGTCACGACCCAGGCGCTGGTTGAGGCGGGTTACGAGGCCTATACCGCCGATGGGGTGACTTTTCTCCAACAGCAGCCCGACGCCAGCCTTGCAGGCATTACAGCCTTTCAGGTGATCGAGCATTTGCCGAAAGCAGCTCTGCGCCAACTGCTCCGGGTGGCGTATGCTAAGCTCGCACCGGGAGGGTTCATTCTGTTGGAGACGGTCAACCCATACTGCCTGCCAGTGTACAGGACATATTATCTTGACCCCACCCATCACGAACCGGTGCCGATGGATCTGCTGGCCACCCTGCTGCGCTTTTACGGGTTCGAACAGCTCGAGGTGTTTTATCACGGCCCGGTCGACGCCAAGCTGATCAATCCAGGCGATCGCGAGATCGCGCATCGCTATGAGAATTATGCCCTTCTCGGCCGGCGCCCCCAGGGGCAAACGCGCGCATGAAGATCATCATCGCCACTACGTTCATGCCCTTCCGGCACGAGGCACATCCTGGGCTGGCCGAACCGCTGGCAGATGTCTTAAGGGAGCAGGGGCATGAGGTCGATATCGTGCGGCTGCCTTTTGATGCCGATTCGGAGAGCCAGCTTGAGCAGATCTTCGCCTTTCGCTGTTTTGACCTGACAACGGGATCGGGCAATATCTTTGACCGGCTGATCGCTATCGGTTGGGCTGCTGGGGCGCTGCGACACCCGGCGAAAAGCATCTGGCTGACAACTTCAAGCGACCAAGCCGCTTTCACAATGAGCGGAGAGAGCCATCGACCGGCCGAGCTGGGTGTGCGCGAGGCAAAACGTTTGGCCGCAGCCAGCGACGGTATCGCCAGCGCACTGCGCACCCTCGGCATGGACGAAGTCAGCCTGCTGTATCCTCCGTTAACTGATGCAGCAGCATTCGTCCCTAAACCAGCCCAAGATCATCTCGTCATCAAGCTGCCCCAGGACAGCCCTGACCGCACAGCTCTCATCCTCGAAACCCTGCAAGAGACCCGAATGCGTGGTATGTTCGTCGTTCGACCTGAAGAGAGGGCATCTCTCTGCGATACGATCCAGGCAGCGGGCATGACTGATCTCGCCCAACCGCTTAATGTAACCGATCGAGCAGCAGTGGGAGAAGCGGTCTCAACCGCCTTCGCGGTTCTGCATCTCGACTCATCCACGCCTTATTCCGGAGATGTGCCGCTTGGCGCGCTGCGCGCTCGCAAGCCCCTGCTTCTGGCTGAGGACACCCTACTTCGCAGTGTTTTCCCCGCCAGCGCGATCCTCACCGTTAAACTTGCCTCTCATGCCTTCACTAAAACGCTCAAAGGGCTGCGCGATGACCGCCAGCGCTGCGAGCAGCTCGGCGCGGCTGGTGCGCGTTTCGAGAAAAACATGACGTGGGAACAGGTGGCAAAAAGGCTGCTGGCATGAACATCGCGCTGGTGAACGTCAAGGCGCCGTTTGTGAGGGGTGGGGCGGAATATCTGATCGACAGCCTCGCTGCCAAGATCGTCGAGCGCGGCCATCGCATTGTGAAGATCGAGCTCCCCTTCAACTGGAATACGCCGCAGAATGTGCTGAGCCACATGCTGGCATGCCGCCTCATTCGCCTTGACCCCGAAACGATCGATCTGGTGATCGCGATCAAATTCCCCGCCTATTACGTGCCGTTCGCAAACAAGAAATTATGGTTAGTGCACCAGCTGCGGCAGGTTTATGAGCTTTGGGGGACAAACTACCAGATATTCCCCTCGACCCCTGAAGGAGAAGGCGCCCGCGCGATGGTCATCGCTGCCGACAATCTTTATCTGCGCGAAGCTAAGGCCATTTATACCAATTCTCGCATCGTCGCTGGGCGCCTGAAACGTTTTAATGATATCGATGCCGATGGCGTCCTTTACCCGCCGCTGCTCAATCCTGAACTTTTCGGGCCGGGTGAGTTTGGAGACTACTTCTTCTACCCCAGCCGCATGACCACCATCAAGCGGCAGGAGCTGGCGATCGAGGCGATGCGCCATGTGCGATCAAATTTCAAGCTGGTGCTGGCCGGCAAAGCCGATCATGACGCCTATGACAAACATCTGCGCTACAAGATCGCCCATTACGGGCTTGAGGATCGCGTCAAACTGCTCGGCTTCATCTCGGATGAGGAAAAAGCCCGGCTGATGTCTAACGCCTATGCTGCGCTTTATATCCCCTTCGACGAGGACTCTTATGGTTACGTCACGCTCGAAGCGTTTCACTCGCACAAACCCGTCATTACGCTGATCGACTCTGGCGGAACGGACGAGGTGATCGAAGATGGCCTTAACGGCCTGATACTGCAACCCAGCGCGGAGGCGCTCGCCGAGGGCATGGAGCGGCTGTGGGCCGATCGCGCTGCAACACGCGCCATGGGTGAGGCCGCTTTCGAAACGCTCGATCGGCATGGCATTCGTTGGGAGCATGTACTGGAAAACTTGTTGGGGGAATAAGTGATGACGAAGATCGCATGGTTAACGCCCTTTTCCCGCAGCAGCGCCATCGGCCAGTACAGCGCCATCATCCTCGAAAAACTCGCCGCGATGGCTGAAGTAACGATTTTTGCCTCTGATCTCGAAGATCGCGCGCAGGCCTGGCTTCCAGATAGCGACCTGCGGCTGTTAAAACGCGAGCGCTCCGCCACCATTGAGGCAGCGCTCGCTGCAAGCGACGTGGCCATCTATAATCTCGGGAACTACTATCCCTACCATGGCATCATCTGGGACTATTCGCGGCGGTTCCCTGGCATCTGCATCCTTCACGATTTGGTTATGCACCCATTTTTCATCGATTATTACGTTTATAACCAGCATAATAATGCCGGTTACCTGCGCGAAATAACTTATGCGCACGGCGAAGCGGGCCGCATTTTGGGAGAAAAAGTCGTCCGCGGCGAAATAGATCCGATGTTCTTTTGGTCAAGCGCCACCCTGCTCGATTACTCGATGGCCAAGGCGGCGCTGCGCGGCGCAGAGGGCGCGGTCGTGCACTCAGCATATGCGCTTGGGCGGCTCACCGAGTTCAGCGGTTTCCCAGTGAAGCACATCCCGTTCCCAACGCCGACCATTGCTCACCATCCGCTGGCGAAAAGCCCCCCGCCACAGCCTCGGGAAACGGTCAAACTGCTGACATATGGCATGATCAACCCCAACAAATGCGTTGATCAGGTGATCGAAGCCATCGGAACCAGCGGCATCCTGCGCGCTCAGATCTCATACGACGTCGTGGGCAAACTAGAGCCGACCTATGAGCGGCTGCTGCGTGCGGGCATCGATAAGTACAACCTGCGGGAACACGTCACCCTGCACGGCTACCAACCCGATGAAACGCTTTACCAGATGATGGCAGATGCCGATGTCATCATCAATCTACGCAATCCGCACTACGGCGAGTCGTCATGGAGCCTGCTGGAGGCGGCATTTTTTGGGCGAACGACCGTCGTATGGAAGCACGGATATTACGACGAATTCCCCGATGATACCGTTGTTAAAGTGAACAGTCTCGACACCCTGCGCGATGGATTAGAAAAACTGGTCGTTGATACGCCAGATCGGTATCGCCGCGCCGAACGGCTGCGCACCTACGCCGAAAGCACATTCGTCACTGAGCGGTACTGCGACGAACTGCTGAGCTTCATCGAGCGCATCCGGCGCCAACGGCCACTGCTTGGGCTGGCCGATTTCGCAGCCGAACAGCTTTATTTACTCGGCGCAGCGAACGACCCGAGCGCAGTACGACGTGTGGCGGACGAGATCGATCGTTTGCGACCAAGTTAGCCCTGTTCAAGGGGAAGTTACACCCTATACTTGTTCTGCGTTTCTATCCGCAGAGCATTAAACATGAATTCCATTATCCCCTCTCCCCAACTCGATGCCCACCCGCGCGATCTCGAATACTGGCGTAACCCCACAGGCGTAGCTATCCCCCGCGATGAGCTGAGCTTTCTCTACATCCCCGATGACGCCGAGCACATGATGATCGCATGGCTGGCGCAGCAGGTGTTCGAATTTCAGCATGCCCATCGACATGACAGCCGGCAAATTACCAAAATGGTGATGATCACGATGGGCGCGCTGCTGCCGGGTGTGCTGCTGCACGATTACGTCACTTATGGCGGGCCTGACGAGATACCGCATGTCGAGTTCGGCACCTTCGGCGTGCGTTTCTATCATGGCCCTGGCCAGCCGCTGGCACAGCCTCAGATCATTCAGCCGCTGTCGATCGATGTCCGTGACCATGTCGTCGGCATTGTTGAGGATTTGGCCGACCTGGGACGAACCGCGCGCTACGTACAGAGCGTGCTCTGTTCGCCAGAATTTGGCGCACGAGAAACCGTGCTCATTGCGCCCTATCGCAAAAGTTCAACGGCCCAATTTGACATGGAAGTGATCACTTTTGGTATCGTGCCGGCCGATACATGGATCATCACCCCGCGCGAACGTGTCGAAACGATGATGAAGCGCGTTCCCTTCTGGGCAGCGCGTGGGGCTACGAGAGAAGAGTGCCGCGAATATTTGGCCCGCATTGGCTATGCCGAATATCTGCTTGGAGACTACTGGTTCGAAGCAGCGTGGCAGCGCCGGCACACAGCAGCATCCTCGTAAGCGATAAGCCTAGGCGGACATAAGTCCAAATAAGTCCGTTTCAGCCGCATCATGACCAAGACGCGGTATGATGTGGATGTGAGCATGTATGGCCATTGACACGTCGATAAATTATTACCCTTTAACACACCAGCTCAGTGTGGCCAGCGCGTGCGCGCCAGAATTATCGATGCACCCTTAAGAGGAGCGTTTTGTGAACACCATAACCACCTTACGACGGATGATGGCCTATCTGCATCCGTACCGAGGGTGGGCGATCATCGCAGCGATCGGCATTATCGCCAGCACAGGCCTCGCCATTGCCATCCCCTCCATTCTGCGCGATGTGATTGATATTGGCATCCAGCGAGAGGACAGCAGTTTCATGCTGGCCGCAGGAGCGCTCGTCGTCGGGCTTGGGGTGCTGCGCGGCCTCTCCGGCTTCGCATTCCGCTATTTTGGTGAAGGCCTGTCGCATCGCATCGCCTACGATATTCGCAACGAGGTTTACGACAAGGTTCAAAACCAATCGTTTACATACCATGATCATGCGCAAACAGGCACACTGATCACGCGGGCGATCAGCGATGTCAGTGAGATCCAGCGGTTCTTTGCCTTTGGCCTTATCGATGGCGTCAACACCCTGCTGCTGCTGGCAGGCGTGACGGCAATCATGCTGTATACCAGTCCGCCGCTGGCGATCCTCGCCCTCTTACCGCTGATCCCGCTGGCCTACTTCTCGCGCAAGTTTGCTCTCTCGGTCGATCCGTCGTGGAAGCGAATCATGGATCGAATGCAGCGGCTGGGCAACCATATTCAAGAGACGGCGCTGGGCGCAGAAGTCGTGCGCGCTTTCGCGCGCGAAGATCATGAAATTGGTCGTTTCGCAGAGGATAACGAACAGCTCTATGCAGAGCAGGTGACGCTCGTCAAGCGCTGGGGCACCTATATTCCGCTCAGCATGTTCATCATCGCCTTCTCGACTGCGCTGGTGCTGTTCTTCGGTGGTCTCATGGAGCGTATGGGCTTCGGCGGGGTCACCGTTGGAGTTGTAGTTGCCTTCAATGCTTATGTGCTGCTGCTGGCGATGCCGATCCGATTTTTGGGCTTCGTGATCCTGCTGCTCACGCAGGCCATGAGCAGCGCCCGGCGCGTGTTCGAAATCCTTGATGCTCCGGAAACGCTGGTGACCAAACCAGCGTCGACCGCGCTGCCCCAGATGGAGGGCATCGTCCGGTTTGAGAATGTCAGCTTTCACTACGAGGCCGCGCCGGTACGATCGCTGCGCAACATCACTTTTGAGGCGAGACCGGGGCAAGTGACTGCCCTGCTCGGCCCGACTGGCTCTGGCAAGACGACACTGGTGAACCTGATCCCGCGCTTCTATGATGTTGACAGCGGCTGTGTGACGATCGACGGGATCGATGTGCGCGATCTCGATCTGCGCGATCTGCGCCGGCAGATCGGTTTTGTGCTTCAGCAGACGCTGCTGTTCTCGGCCAGCGTGCGCGAGAATATCGCTTACGGCCGCCCAGATGCCCCAGACGAGGAGATCATCGCTGCGGCCAAAGCTGCCAATGCCCATGGCTTTATCATGGAGCTCCCCGCAGGCTACGATACCCAAATTGGAGAACGCGGCGTCACACTCTCTGGCGGGCAGCGCCAGCGCATCGCTATCGCCCGTGCGCTGCTGGTGAACCCGCGCATCCTAATCCTCGACGATTCCACAAGCAGCGTTGATACCAAAACGGAACAGTCCATTCAGGAAGCGTTGACAACGCTGATGCGCGGGCGCACGACCTTCATCATCGCGCAGCGCCTGAGCAGCGTTCAGAATGCCGATCAGATCCTCGTCTTGAAGGACGGGGCCATTGTCGAGCGTGGAACGCACGACCAGCTGCTGGCGCTGCATGGTCACTATGCCGAAGTTTATGAACTTCAACTGGCCGATCAAGAACGGGTGCGTCGTGAACTGGCCAAGCTGGCGCCTGTGCCGAGCTACCGCCAAGATGATACTCGCGCTACCGACCAATACAAAGCGGTCATCGATCAGGCGAGCGGAGATTGACCATGATCTACGATTCGCGTGAGCCTGAACGAACTGATTTCGATTGGCAAACGACGCGGCGCTTGCTCAGCTATCTTGCTCCCCGCAAGCGCCAGATTTACATCGCGATGGTCATGTCGATCTTCACCGTCGCTGCCGGGGTCATTGGCCCGCCGATCATTGGCTGGGCAGTTGATCAGGGCGTGCAGCAGCACGATCTTTCGATCATCGGGATTGGCGTCATCCTTTATCTGATCGTGCAGGGCATCGGCGCCGTGGCGTTCCAAAAGCAAATTGTGCTGATGGCGGATGCCGGCCAACACGCCATTCAAGCGCTGCGCGATGACCTGTTCACCCATTTGCAGCAGGTTTCGATCTCGTTCTTCAGCAAGTATGAAACGGGTCGGCTGATCGCGCGCATCATCAGCGATGTCAACACCCTGCGCGAGGCGATCACGTGGGCGGTCGTGGGCACATTCCGCGACGTGCTCAGCCTAGTTGGCATCCTCATCATCATGCTGCTCATTAATCTGCCGCTTACGTTGGTCGCTTTCGTGATGATGGTGGTGCTGGCCGTGTTGGCCAATATCTGGCGGGTTTATGCGCGCCGCACTTACCTGCGCGTCGTCGAGACCAATGCGCGCGTCAACGCTGAGCTCGCCGAGGCGTTCAACGGCGTTCGGGTCACACAAGCCTTCAACCGGCAGGAATACAACTACCGGCGTTTCGCCGACCAGATCAACTTCAACAATCGCAAAGCGAATATGGATGCGACGCTGGTCGCAGCATTGTTTTTCCCCGGCATCGAGCTGATCGGCGGCGTCGCGACCGGCTTGTTGATCGCGGTCGGCGGCACGTTGGTGCTCCGCCAGGAACTGACGATCTTCACGCTGCTGACTTTTGTCCTGTATATCGATCAGCTCTTCACGCCGATTCGTATGCTGGCCCAACGCTATAACCTGTTCCAGTCGGTCATGGCTGCCGGTGACAAGATCTTCGACCTGCTCGATCGGCCGGTTGAGGTCAAAGATGCGCCAGACGCGATCGAACTGCCGCCAGTGAGGGGGCATGTCCGTTTTGAGCATGTGAGCTTCACCTATGGTGAAGGCAAAGACGGCGATGTTTTGCACGACATCAATCTCGACGTGCAGCCGGGCATGACGGTCGCGCTGGTTGGGCGCACAGGCGCTGGGAAAAGCTCGCTGGTCAAACTGCTGATGCGGTTTCACGATTTTCAAGAAGGCCGCCTGACGATCGATGGCTATGACATCAAAAAAGTGACGCAGCGCAGCCTGCGTCGCCAGTTCGGGGTTGTGCTGCAAGAGACCTACCTCTTCTCAGGCACAGTGATGGACAACATTCGCTATGGCCGCCTGAATGCCACCGATGAAGAGGTGATCGAAGCGGCCAAAGCCGTCGGCGCGCACGACTTCATCATGAAACTAGAACACGGCTATCAGACTGAAGTGCGCGAGGGCGGGTCCCTGCTCTCTGCCGGGCAGAAGCAGTTGCTGGCGTTTGCCCGCGCCTTACTGGCAGACCCACGTATCCTGATCCTCGATGAAGCGACGAGCAACATCGATACGCAGTCAGAAAAGCTGATTCAGGCCGCTCTAACGCGCCTGCTGGAGGGACGAACCAGCTTTGTCATTGCCCACCGCCTAAGCACCATCATCAATGCTGATCTGATCATCGTGATGGATCGCGGCCGCATCGTCGAGCGAGGAACACATCAGGAACTGCTGAGCGCAGGCGGAGCTTACCGCAGCATGTACACGATGGTTTAGAAAGCGTCTGAACGAGGCGGGAACTGCTGGCCGAACAGCGCCGCCACCTGTGGGCGCGCTATCTTGCCGGAGGCCGTGCGCGGCAGCGCCTCGACGAACAGCACGCTGCGCGGAACCTTGTATCCAGCGAGACGCTCACGGACAAAGGCCTCCAGCGCCTCTTGCGAGAGCGCTGCTCCCGGCCTGATCTCGATCGCAGCAGCAGGGCGCTGCCCCCAAATGGGGTCATCAATGCCGACGACGCAGACATCGGCGACGGAGGGGTGCTCGCGTAAAACGGCTTCGATCTCAGCTGGATAGATGTTCTCTCCACCGCTGATGATCAGATCGCTGCGCCGCTGCACCAACCACAGATCGCCGTCCTCATCAAGATAGCCCAGATCCCCGGTATGCAGGCTGCCGTCGCGCAGCGCCGGGTGATCGGGCTGCCCGTAATAGCCAAGCATGACCGTTGGCCCGCGCACGATGATCTCGCCAATTTGACCCGCCGGCAGCGGTGCGCCGCTCTCGTTGGCTATATGCACGTCGGTGAACATAAGCGGCTTGCCAACGCTGCCCGGCTTGCGGCGCACTGCCTCGGGCGGCGCAGTCGCAACCTGAGAATTCGCCTCCGTCAAGCCATACGTCAGGGCAACGGGAAAGGCTCGTGCCTGGGCGCGCTGTATCAATGCCGGCGTCGCCGCAGCGCCGCCGAGAAGAACCAATCGCAGAGCCGGCGGTGCCGCAGCATCGGGGCGCGCCTCCAGCAAGCGATCCAGCATGGTCGGCACCAGCGAGATCAGCGTCACTGCCTGTGCCGCGAATGCCTGCCAGATCGCGTGAGGATCAAAGCCGCGCTGCAAGACGATCGCACTGCCGTAAAGGCACGATCGCAGAACGATGTTCAACCCGCCGACGTGATACAGCGGCAGGCACAGCAGCCAGCGGTCATCAGGATGATGCCCCAATCGCCATGAAGAGGCTGCTGCGCTGTAAAACTGCGCAGCGAACGAAATCTGGGCGCCCTTCGGCTCTCCCGTCGTTCCCGACGTGAAGATGATCGACTGCACTGCATCGAGCACAAGCGGGCCAGCGAAACAGCTCTCCGCACGCGGCAGCTCGCTAAGTGCGCGCGTATGTTCGCTGGCTGCGACGGCCAGCGAGCTGTACTGTTCATCGTGCAGCAGCAGCGCGCAGTCAGCCATGCTGACCTGCCAAGCCAGCTCGCGCGCTGTGAGCCGCGCATTCAGCGGTACGATGACCGCGCCCAAGCGAGCAAGCGCATGGACGACAAACACATATTCTGGCCCGCTGGCCATCAAAACGCCGACATGTTGGCTGCGCTTTACACCAGCGGCTGCCATCCTGCCCGCCAATGCGCTGACTTCAGCTTGTAGATCGGCGTAAGTCCATACGCGCCCATCCGTCAGCAGCGCGAGCGCATCGGGATGAGACCGCGCCGCGCTGGCAAGCCAGTCGATCATCGCTTCACGGCCGCCAGGGGTATTTGTGATAGGCCGGCGGGCGCTTCTCAAGATAAGCATTGCGCCCCTCTTGGCCTTCTTCGGTCATGTAAAACAGCATGGTTGCGTCGCCGGCGAGCTGCTGCAACCCCATCTGCCCATC
>DAOTYT010000005.1:0-3822 GCA_034434615.1 Anaerolineae bacterium
GATAAGGATAAATCTCCTCGTCTTCTTGTGGCGGTGTGATGTAGCGGGTCGTGTACGTCACGAGGCTTATCTCTTGCTAAATTCTGATCTATACTTCACCGCGTCGATCATTGATTTTAAGGATGTTGAGAGCCAATGCCCATCATCTTAGTAGCGCTGTTGTCTGCTTGGGTCGCAGTGTTGACAGGCGCCTGCGCGCCGAGCGGCATCGCGCAGGGAAACCCAACCAGCAGCCGGGTGATCTATGGGTTGACCTTACAACCCTCTGGATTTGACCCGCATATCCATTCCTCATCTGAATTGGGCATCCCCCTGCGGCAAGTATACGATACCCTCGTCTACCGTCATCCAACGACGAAAGAATTCACGCCCGGTTTGGCGCTTGATTGGTCAATTTCGCCTGATGGCCTGGTCTACACTTTCAATCTGCGGCGAGATGTCACATTTCATGATGGCACACCGTTTAACGCGCAGGCGGTCGCTGCTAATTTGAACCGCATTGTTGACCCCGAGACGGCTTCACAGCGAGCTGTTTTCCTGCTTGGCCCCTATATCGGCTACGAGATCGTCGATGATTATACCATTCGCATCCAACTCGCTGAACCGTATAGTCCGCTGCTAGACTCGCTTAGTCAGGTCTACCTCGGCATCGCCAGCCCGGCAGCGCTTGCTGAATATTCGCTCGATCGTTATCAGTTCCATCAAGTTGGTACCGGCCCTTATCGCATGGTCGAGTATGTGCCGGGCGACCGGCTTGTCATTCGGCGCAACTATGAGTACAGCTGGGGGCCATCGTTCTATACTTTCCCAGAAACCGGCGCCCTTGATGAGATCGAATTCCGCTTCTTTACCGATGTCCCAGCTCGTGCGCTTGGCCTTGAGGGGGGAGACGCTCAGATCATGGGCGAACTTCTGCCTACCGATGCGCGCGCTTTAACCGCGAACCCAGCGCTGCAAATTATCCCTGTCAGCGTCCCGGGTCAACCGCTTCAGTTTCTGATGAATACCCGCCGGTTCCCAACCGATAATGTGCGCGTGCGCCAAGCGCTGCTGTACAGCACAAACCGAGAGGTAATCATAGACAGCGTATTTCAACGCTACTCGCCGATCGCGTGGGGGCCGCTCTCGGCCAGCACCGCGTTTTACAGCCGCGATCTCATTAACGCATACGCTTTTGATCTCGAACAGGCGCGCGGATTGATCGCCGCGGCAGGATTTCAGGATACAGATAACAACGGTTTTCTCGATTTTGGCGGGGCCGATATTGAAATCAGCATCATTGTGCCCCCGTGGGGATTGATCCCAGAGGTGGCCCAGCTTTTGCAGGATCAGTGGCGAACGCTCGGTTTTCGCGTTGTGCTCAATCAGGTCCCTAGCCGTTCGATGCTTTTGGAAGCGGTCGACAGCGGCAATTTTAATCTCGTTGCCTTCTATGAGTTTGGGGTCGATCCGTCTTTTTTGAATCGCTATTTCACAACCAATGGCACCAATAACTGGACTGGCTTTAGCGATCCGACCCTTGATCAGGTTTTGGCTGAAGCCGTCCGTCAGTCCGATCCGGGAGCGCGCGCGAGCCTCTATGCGCAGGCACAGCGGATTATCATGGAACAAGCCCTTATCCTGCCCATCCGTGACTATGTCAACCTGAACGGCGCTCACCGTGCGATACAAGAGCTGGCTTTTGATGCCTACGGCTGGTTCCCGCTCTTGGCGAATACCGCATACAACAATTGACGTGTGGATTTTTCGGCGAGTTCTGGCGCTGGCGCTGACTCTGTGGCTGGCGATCTCGATCATCTTTTTTCTGCTGCGGCTGATTCCCGGCGATGCGATTCAAGAACAGCTGATTGAAAGCGGCGCGGGGCAGGCCACGATCGAAATGCGGCGCGAGGCCGCTGGGCTGACGCGGCCAGTCGCTGAACAGTACCTATTGTTTCTCTCCGGCCTGCTGCGCGGCGATCTAGGGGTATCGCTGCGCAGCGGGCAGCCAGTGGCGTTATTGATCGGGCAGCAGCTTGCTCCAACGCTCGAACTCGCAGTGGGCGCACTGTGGGTCGCCGTGTTCTGGGGCTGCGGATGGGGAGGGCTGGCTGGCCTGTCAACTATTCCAGCGATCAGGTCGTTCAGTCGCTGTCTGCTCAGCCTGTCGTTGAGCATACCAGTCTATTGGAGCGGCACGATCGCGCTTTACTTATTCAGCGCGCAGCTCGGCTGGCTGCCGTCTTCAGGGTGGGGTGGTTTGCAGCGGCTCGCACTGCCTGCTTTGGTGCTGGGCATTCACACTGCAGGGGCTGTCGGCCAGGTCGTCGAAGCGAGCCTGCGAGAAATACAACACGCGGAATTTGTGCGTACAGCGCATGGCAAAGGGCTGCTGCAGTCTGTCGTGATCGGGCGTCATATCATTCGAGCGGCGCTCCCACCGATCCTAACCGTCATCGGGCTCCAAGCCGGGTTTTTATTGAGCGGCGTCGTGATCACGGAGGCGCTGTTCACGCGCCCTGGTTTAGGCCGCCTGCTGCTGGATGGCGTGCTGGGGCAAGATTATCCGCTCGTGCAGGGTATCGTGGCATGGAGCGCCGTCACCTATGCGATCATCTATGCGCTGACCGAAATCCTGATCCGCTGGGTCGATCCGCGTTTTATAGAGGATCTGCAGTGATGAAGCGCTGGTTGGCAGTTGGGCTGTACCTGCTCTGTATCAGCTTCGCGCCTATTGCCGCTCCGTTCGACCCGATGCGGACGCAGCCAGAGGTCGCGCTGCAGCCGCCAAGCACGACCCATCTGTTGGGAACCGATCTGCTCGGCCGCGACGTCCTTAGTAGAGCTTTGCATGGCGGCCAGCACACCCTCTTAACCGCCGGGCTGGCTGCGATTTCAGCCTTCGCGCTTGGCTGCTTGCTCGGCGCCACTTTGCGCCTCTATGGGCCTCGCTTTGACCAGGTGCTGCAGGCGCTTTTAAACGCTATCCTCGCTATTCCTGGTCTCGTTCTGGCTTTGGCTATTTTGACGCTGTTAGGAAGCGGGGTGCAGTCCGTCGTCATCGCGATCAGTATCATGCTCGTCGCGCCGTGTGCGCGCTTGGTGCGCACAGCACTGGTCGAGGTCTATGCAGCACCGTATGTCGAAGCCGCGATTGGGCTGGGGATCGGCCGTGCCCGGCTCATACTGCGTCATTTGCTGCCAAATATCTGGCCGCTGCTCGCCAGCTATTTCGTGGTCATGTTCGCCTACAGCATTCTCAATGCTGCCGCGCTGAGTTTTCTAGGGCTTGGCCCGCCGCCGGGCACACCAGATTGGGGGGTGATGTTGGCAGAAGGTCGCTTGGCTTTTCGCAGCGCGCCGTGGGTTGCGCTTGCTCCGGGGTTAGGTATCACGGTCGGCCTTTTGCTGCTCAACCGAGCAGCTGCGGGTAAAAGTTGAGAGGGGCTACGCCGTGATCAGTGTGCCTAACGCTGCGTCTGGATCTTTCAACGCTCGCTCAAGGGTGCCAGGAACGAGGCCACTGATGATACGGATGCGCAAGCCTGGCACCAGGCGAGCAAGCGCGATCATTTCGCGCACCTTTGTTTCCATCCCGCCAGTTACATCGGTGCCAGCAGAACCGCCCAGCGCCTGCTCAACCTCGCCCAAATTCAGCGGCGTGATAAGAGGAATTAACGAGCCATCTGTATCAAGCACACCTTCGACTTCGCCAAGCAGCAGAATGCGTTTGACGGGCAAATGCCGCGCAAGGTAAAAGAAGATCGTCTCCGTCGAGATAATCGTTCCGCCGCGCACCTCGTCGAGGGCGACATCGCCATACACTAAGGGGAGCAGGCCGTT
>DAOTYT010000006.1:0-3435 GCA_034434615.1 Anaerolineae bacterium
CACAGTGCCGTTTCGACTTCGTGAGCAGCGTTGTTCAGCCCGCGCAGCGAGATCGTCGTCTTGAGCAGCCAGGCCTTGATGAGCCAGTTCAGTGGAGTGGTTACTCGGTCTGTGAGCCGGAGCGCAAACCAGGCCAGCCCCCATACGATCAGTCCACCACCCCAGGCGATCATCCCGCCGTACAGAAACTTACCGCGCTTCGGCGCTTGCTTGCGCAGCCAATCGATGGCCGATCCCATCCACGCCACCGGATGCCAGCGGTTGGGTGGATCGCCAACCAGCAAATCGAGCAGCAGCGCCGCCAGCAGGATCCTACGTCGCATCCAGCGCTAACTCTAGACAATCGCGCACACAACGCCCGATCAGATAACCAACTTCGGTAGCAGGGCCGCCGTAGACATGTTCGGCACCCCGCTCGGTACAGGCCAGCACTACCGCGTCGGTCGATGTGCCGGTCGCCGAGTAACCTTCGGGCGTCTGCAACCTGCGCTTCATCAACACCGCCGTTTTCGCCTCTGTGATCGTCATCACCGCGCAGACCGTCAGTTCACCGATGTTCCTCCACGATGCGTTCGTGGTTCTCGAACAGGTCAGTCAACAACCAGTTGAGGAAGTCCTCCGATGCGCCCAGTTCCCAGACTTCCAGCGTGCCATTTCCGAGCTCGTCAATCGTGTGGGGTTCCACTTATCTTTCTCCTTCAGTTCGCTGCCAGATCACCAGCCCGACGGCAAAGCGGCAGGTGTACATCACCCCATCCGTGGTTTGCTGCACATAGGGAACAAGGCGATCTGCAAAGACTGCCACGTCGCTGCTTGCCGCGTCGTGGGGCGCAAATTCGCGGGCAAGCGTCTCCACATTAGAGGCAGTGCGCGTCATGCGCTCATAAACTATTCGCACCTCAGCCCGCACCCGACACTGGCGCAGCATCCCCGCAAAGTAGAGGTAGTTGCACAGACCAGGATCGCCCTCACCCCAGATATCGCGCTTCAGCCGTTCATGGGGCGGATCGTCATCCGGGCGCGATGCGTAATCACCATCCACGATGATAAGCGTGCGACGGGTGGTGTCGATCAGCTTTTGCAGACTGGCGAGGATGTCACGCTGACGGTAGAGCGACCACGCGGCCAGCACCACGTCATGGGGTTCGACAGGGGTGTCTTCCCAACTACCGCGCAGGGGCTGGATGTTCGAGATGTCCCCCTCAGCAGCTCGGCGTTCGAGGATTGCCAGCATATCCGGCGACAGATCGAGCGCCATCACTTGCTTTACGGATTGAGCCAGTGGCAGGGCAAAACGTCCACTGCCCGCGCCGACATCCAGCAGGGTATCGTCTGGGCGTAGTAGGGATTGCAGCACGCGCAGTGTCTCGCGATACGAATCGGGGTCGCGCTGGACGCGCAAATCGTAGCCAGCGGCGTTCTGCTGCCAGAACGCGATTTCCCCGGCGTCAGAGGCACGCCGGTGCATGTTGACTTTTGTGAATTGGGTCCAGGTCGCTGCGAAATTCAGCGGTTCAGAATACTGCGCCATCGGCTCGCCCCCATCTCAAGTGATGGGAGGGCCGATACAGTGGGTGTTGTATGAAAAAACCCGCCAGGCGGCGGGTATGAATCACAAATATCATCACCACGCTCGTCTCCCTTTTTACGCGAAGGTCAGCAACAAGGTGTTGCCAATCACGAGCTAAGTCAGAGGCAGGCATTCGGGCTTTCACGTCATCATGACGAGATTACCGTTGCGCGACAGCGCCGGACTTTCACCGGTCTTTCCCTATTGTGTGCCGAACATCCGGGTTCTGGCACACCTCTGTCTTAGAGTATGCAATTAGACGAAGATAAGCTTAACATGAGTGGCACACACTGTCAATGCCGTCGCGCTCGAATCGTGTGAATGAGTGTATCCGCGCTCAGGTCTTCCAGCGGCATGTAATCCGCCCCCAGTGCTTTCGCGAGTTCACGCCCACGACCGACCCGCACATAGCCTGTTTCGGTATCCAGCAGCAGCGCCGGGACTGCCAGCTTTGCCAGTTCAGCAGCGGCAGCCTGCGTTTGTTTCCAGGGATCGCCGCCGGAGTCAGAGAGCGGGACGTTCGCTTTGCCGTCGCTGAGCAGCACGAGCAGGATCGCCTGTTCGGGATGATCGCGCCGCGCACGATACACCGTCTCATGCGCCAGCAGCAGCGCATGAGCCAGCGGCGTCCGTCCACCGGTAGGTAAGTGTTGGAGCTGCTTTTCCGCCAATTCGACGCTGCGCGTCGGCGCCAGGATCAACTCGGCATTTGTTCCCCGAAAAGCGATCACGCCCACCTGGTCACGCTGCTGGTAAGCATCGGTGAGCAGAGCCAGCGCCGCACCTTTGACGGCCTCCATTCGTGCCCGCGCCGCCATTGAGCCGGACGCATCCACCACGAACAGAATCAGTGTGTCGGCGGTGCTGGTACGCACTTTCTGACGCAGGTTATCGGGATGCACGATGGGTTTGCCCCGTGAATCGGTGCCATTCGGCGCGGCGGCACGCAGTGTGGCATCTAATGCCGGATCGTCGGGGCTATCATCCTGCCGGGAGCGGGTGTAGTGTCCCCGTTTTGCCCCCTGCATCGGATTCCGTCGCCCGCTGCCCGGTTCGCCCTGGGTACGCCCACTCAATCGCAGCCGCTTGATCTGCTCCGGCTTACTCGCGGTGAAGGTCTGCACGCTGTCGTCGCTGCCACCGCCTGGCGGCGCGTCGTCCTCACCTGGTAAATCATCGGATTCGGCGGATGGCGGCTGGTCGATGAGATCATCCAGCTTGTCCCGGTCGAGTTCCGGCGGCTCGAACGGCTGGCGATGGCGGCGGTGCGGCAGCACCCACTCAGCGGCGCGGCGTACATCCTCCGCCGTGACTGTGTCCCGTTGCTCCCACGCCGCCAGCGCGCGCGCGGCCTTGTGCAGTGTGATATCTGCCCGCAGTCCGTCCACGTCGAACGCGGTACAGATGCGACTGATGAGCATGAGCATCTCATCGTCCAGCGTGACTCGCGGCAGCCGCGCTTTGGCCTGCTGAATGTGCTTTTGCAAAGCCGTTTCTTCATTTGCCCACGCCGCCACAAACGCCGCCGGATCACTTTCAAACGCGATCCGCCGCCGCACGACTTCGGTTCGTAGCGCGGGGTCACGCGGAGCCGTCACATCTATCATCAGCCCGAAGCGGTCCAGTAACTGTGGGCGCAGGTCGCCCTCCTCGGGGTTCATCGTACCGATGAGGATGAACTGAGCCGGATGTTTCAGCGTTATTCCTTCGCGCTGGATCGTGTTCACGCCCATCGCCGCCGCGTCCAGCAGCACATCCACCAGATGCGCAGGGAGTAAGTTTACCTCGTCGATGTAGAGAATGCCGCGATTGGCTGCTGCCAGCAGGCCCGGATGAAACACGCGCTCGCCCGTTTTCAGTGCCGC
>DAOTYT010000007.1:0-2768 GCA_034434615.1 Anaerolineae bacterium
GCAAGGGCGCGGGGATGATCGCCCCCAACATGGCCACGATGTTGGGGATCATTGTGACCGATGCAGCGCTGACGCGCGAGCATGCGATGGTGGCTCTGCGATATGCGAGCGATCGCAGCTTTAACCGCATCGTCGTGGACGGCGACACCAGCACTAACGATACGGTCTTTCTGCTGGCCAACGGGGCAAGCGGCGTTCATCTGCGCACGCCAGCAGATGTGCAGCAGTTCAACGAAGCGCTGGTAGTCGTAACACAGTCCCTAGCGCGGCAGATCGTGCAGGATGGCGAAGGCGCGACGAAGTTCATCACCCTGGAGATCTTGGGAGCGCGAACAGACGCGGAAGCTCACGCGATCGGCCATACGATTGCGTGTTCGATGCTGGTGAAGACGGCCTTCTACGGGGGGGATGCCAACTGGGGGCGAATCGTGGCAGCGGCGGGGCGCGCCGACGCCGCGTTTGACCCAAACAGTGCTCGCTTGACGATTGGCCGCGGAGAGGCTCTGACAGAGGAAGCGCCGGGCTTGGTGCTGTTTGAAAACGGTCTGCCAACGCAGTACAGTGAGGCCGAGGCCAGCGCCATCTTCCGCGAGCCATTAATTGTCGTCCGATTAGAGGTGGGGCTGGGTAGCGGTAGGGCGACAGTCTGGACGTGTGATCTCAGCCATGAGTACGTGTCGATCAACGGTGACTACCGTTCCTAGGAGAAAGCAATGCGCAAAAAGGGCGTTCTTGCGCTGGAAGATGGGTCTGTCTTCAGCGGGCTTGGCTTTGGGGTAGAGGGAGTGATGGCCGGTGAGCTGGTCTTCAACACCTCCATGACTGGCTATCAAGAAATTCTAACGGATCCGTCCTACTATCGGCAGATCGTGACGATGACCGTGCCGCACGTCGGCAACACTGGCGTCAACCGCGAAGATGTAGAGTCGTCGCGGGTTTGGGTCAGCGGGTTTGTAGTGCGGGCGCTCAGCCCGGTGATCAGCAGCTGGCGCGAGAAGGGCAGCCTAGACGCTTATCTGCGAGAGCAGGGGGTTATCGGGCTCACGGAGATGCCCACTCGCGCCATTGTGCGTCACATCCGTGAGAAGGGCGCGATGCGGGCGGTTGTGGCACACGGCGAAGCCGCAGAGAATCCACAAGCGTTGGTAGAGATGGCGCGCGCCAGCCTCGACATGAGCGGCGCTAACCTTGTAGACGCGGTGACCACGGCAGAGCCCTACAACTGGGTTGATACCAGCGATCGACAGTGGTACGAACCGCACATCGCAGCTGACGGCCGCCCGTTGATTGTCGCCTATGACTACGGCATCAAGCACAACATCCTGCGCATGATGACAGACCGCGGCCTGCGTGTGACGGTCGTCCCGGCGCAAACGCCGCCAGAAGAAGTGCTGGCGATGCATCCGGCTGGTGTGTTCCTGAGCAATGGGCCAGGTGACCCCGCCGCTGTGACCTACGCGATTGATAACATTCGTCAGCTGTTGGGCAAAGTGCCGATATTTGGCATCTGCTTGGGGCATCAGCTGTTGGCGCTGGCGTTGGGCGGCAGGACAGAGAAGATGCGCTTCGGGCATCGAGGCGGCAACCAGCCCGTTAAAAATCTGCTCACGGGTGCCGTGGAGATCAGTGCGCACAACCACGGGTTCGCAGTTACTCCGGACAGCGATTTGCAGGGCGGGGAGGTGACCCACATCAACTTAAACGACAACACGATCGAAGGGCTGCGGCACATTGGTTTCAAAGCCTTCAGCGTGCAGTATCACCCGGAGGCCTCTCCTGGCCCGCACGACTCGCTCTACTTGTTTGACGAGTTTGTAAAAGCCGTCCAAGCTAACACGGCAGAGCAGGGAGCGATGAATGCCTAAACGAACAGACATTCACACTATCATGATTATCGGCTCTGGGCCGATTGTGATTGGGCAGGCCTGCGAGTTCGATTACAGCGGAGTGCAGGCTTGCAAGGCGCTTCGGGCGCAGGGCTATCGGATTGTCTTGGTCAACAGCAATCCTGCCACCATTATGACGGATCCCGAATTCGCAGACGCTACCTACATCGAGCCGCTGACTGTTGAAATCTGCGAGCAGATTATTGAGAAGGAGCGGCCTGACGCGCTGCTGCCGACAGTGGGCGGGCAGACGGCGCTGAACCTTGCCGTTCAACTGCATGAGGCGGGGGTGCTGGCGCGCTTCAACGTTGAGCTGATCGGGGCATCGCTTCAGAGCATTCGGCTGGCCGAAGACCGTCAGCTGTTCAAGGACACGATGGCCGAGATTGGGCTGAAGTGCCCGCCCAGCCGTGTTGTTCGCACCGTGGCTGATGCCCTCGACTTCGCGCAAGAGATTGGCTATCCGACCCTGGTGAGGCCTTCCTACACGCTGGGCGGCAGCGGGGGCGGCGTTGCCTACAACGAGGCCGAGCTGCGCGACATCTGTGCGCGCGGGCTGCGCCTCTCGCCGGTAGGTGAAGTGCTCATCGACAAAAGCCTGCTGGGTTGGAAAGAGTACGAGCTGGAGCTCATGCGCGACGCTAAGGGCAACTTTGTCGTTGTCTGCAGCATTGAAAACCTCGATCCAATGGGCGTGCACACCGGGGACAGCATCACCGTTGCGCCGGCACAGACGCTGACAGACAAGGAGCTTCAGCGCCTGCGCAATATGTCGAAAGCGATCTTCAAGCGCATCGGCATCACAACCGGCGGAGCCAACGTGCAGTTTGCGATCAACCCGACGGATGGCGAAGTCTACGTGATTGAGATGAACCCGCGCGT
>DAOTYT010000008.1:0-2383 GCA_034434615.1 Anaerolineae bacterium
GGTGAGCCGGCCCTCACGAACCGCCAGCCCCAAAAGCGGAAGGGTCGTCTCTAGGCCGGGAACGCCATAAGGCGCGGGCGTCGCGGCCTTCTCAGCAAGCGTGTGCGGCGCGTGATCGGACTCGATCACATCGACGATGCCTGCATCAATCGCTGCCCACAGCCGATCAAGGTCGGCGCGTGTTTTAAGCGGCGGTTTCATCAAGCCTAATGCCCCCAGTGTGGGCAGGTCGTCTTCCGTCAGGAACAAATGATGTGGGGTCACGCCGATCGTGACCGGCAGGCCGTCAGCCTTGGCGGCCGCCAGCAGGTCGATCTCCTCTGCAGTACTGATGTGGCAGAAGTGCGTCGGAACTCGATGGGCGCGAACCAGCGCGAGCACTTCGGCGACCGTTTCGCCCTCGGCATGCACGGCGATCGGGCGCTGGTGTGGCCATGCCCGAAAATGGGCATCGCGCAGTTCCTGGTCATCGATGGCCAAGTCTCCGGTCGTATCATTGCAGTAAAGCTTCAGGCCGCAAACCTGCCGGATGACCTCGACATACCGCGCGCCGCTGACGGCGCGGCCTGCCCCGAAATACAGCCCCCAGTCGCAGACGGCCTCCGCGGCGATGGCAGCGCGCTTACGGGCGAGCGCTTCAGCAGTGAGGGTGGCGGGCGGCGTGTTGGGCATATCGAGCACCGCCCAATAGCCGCCCGCGAGGGCTGCTTTCGTCTCGCTGGCGAAAGTGCCCTTATGTGACCAGTCCATCCCGCGCAGATGCACATGAGGGTCAAGAGGCGCGGGGATGAGAAGCACGCTCATCGGGCCGTCAACCCGAGCACGCTCGCGAGCAGGGCCATACGCACGTACATGCCGTTTTCCATCTGTCGGAAATAGGCGGCGCGCGGGTCAAGGTCGAGCGCATCTCGCTCGGCGGGGCTGCCCATCTCATGCTTGCGCGGCAGTGGGTGCATCAGGATCGTGTTGGGTTTGGCTTCCGCCAGCAGGGATGGGGTCATGATGAAGTCGTTGCGGATCGCCTCATATTCAGCCGGATTGGTGAAGCGCTCTTCCTGAACCCGCGTCCAGTAGATCACATCGCTGGCGCCGAGCACCTCGCGCAGGTCGCTCGTCTCATAGACGGCGACGCCGCGTTCATGCAGCCCAGTGAGGATGGCTTCCGGCATGCGCAGCGAAGGCGGGCTGACGAAACAGAGGGTCACATCTTTCGATTCGAGGCGCCCGATCAGCTTTGCCAGTGAATGCACCGTGCGACCGTGGCGCAGGTCGCCCACCATAGTCACCGTATTGCCGCGCAGGCCGCCTTTCAAATCGACGATGGTAAATAAATCCAGCAGCGCCTGCGATGGATGTTCGCCGATGCCGTCGCCCGCGCTGATGACGATCGGCCTGCGCCTAAGCTGCTGGCTGAGCTGATCAAGGTAGAAGGCGGCCTGGTAAGACGAACCTACTTCGGGATGACGCAGCACGATGACATCGGCATAGCAGCCGGCAGCGCGCACCGTATCGGCGAGATCTTCGCCTTTGTAAACCGATGAGAATTGGACGCCATTGCTCGCCCCGATCACGCGGCCGCCGAGCCGGCGCATCGCCGCCTGAAACGAGATATCGGTGCGGGTGCTCGCCTCGTAAAACAGCGTCGCCATGACGCGGCCGCTGGCGAGGCTGGTTAGCTCGCGATCGCCTGCCTCAACGCGGCGGCGATAGTCAAACGTAATATCAAACAAGGCCCTCAAGTCACCCCGCTCAAACTGGTCAACGGTGACGATATGCTTGCCTGCGAATGAGCCGGCGATCGGGCTGGGGATGTAGCGCTGCAAGAACTGGCTCGACTCGCGAGCGAGTTCTTGCTCGGCCGTTTTGGTCATGGGGTGTTCCTCCTGCGCGAACCATCCGAGGGGCGAGGGATGGTTTGTTTCAGATCAGGCGGCGGATGCTGTCATAAGCCAGCCACTGATGCCCGAAAAGCCAGTATACCCCACTCGAAACAGCCAAGCCAACCTGGGAGTGGTGAAGATCGTGGATGTACACTTAACCCTGAAGGATGATCAAGTCGATAGCCTTTCATCACTAGTTCACCACTCCTTGACCGTTTCACATGGGCCTAGCGCGCCGGAAGCGCCGCGCAGCCTGCGCTCAGCGTCAGGAACTCGCCGACGACCCAACCCGTCTGGCCATCATACTCGGTCAGCCACCACACCGAATCGGCAGAGCGCGCCGATAAGGTGATCATCGTTGCGTAGGGAATGACGAGCAGCGTCTCCGCCTCGGTGCTCGGCTGCGCGCGCAGGCGCAGGTTGTACTCGACCGAGGCCAGACACGGTGTCACGGCAGTGGGGGTCGGCGTCGGCGTGCGCGTGGCGAAACGCGTCCGTTCGGC
>DAOTYT010000009.1:0-5239 GCA_034434615.1 Anaerolineae bacterium
TTTTGACCATATTCATTCAACAAAGCCGTTCTCACTCCGGAAATCCGGCTGCTGGCTGCTAAATAGATGGTGATACAACAATCCGCGCGCCGCGCCTGCCCCATCACGAGCACATTGAAACTGCGGTAGCCATTCACCAGTTGCTGTCCAACCCTCTCACCCGCATCAGACCTTCCTGTGCTGTCGCCCCCTCCCGCCGCAATTCCATCCCGTCCAGCACCAGCGTCAGTTCTGCTTCCTCCCACAACCTGGCGACGGCTTCTTCGCGCAGCACCGTCGTCAGACTGTCGGCGTCCAGCCGACTTCGCCTCGTGCTTTCTCCACTCCCCATGCACCGCACCCGTCTCTCAGCCTACTTGCTGCTGGCAAGCTTGGGGGGAAAAGCGCGCAATGCGCGCGTCGCTCATCCAACTATCGAAACTTGCCAGGTAATCGCTGTATTGATCCCTTTGTTCCTGACTCAGTTCCATTTCCCTTTCTCCTGATTGCGACTCCCCCCTAATTGTAACCCTGCAAGCTTTTATGTCCGCTTCTCAGAGGTTTCGACTTGACAAGCCGTTTCACTGCGTTATGCTTTACCCTATGAACTGCGAGCATATACGGTTTGTCTTTCGTCTGCGTCGTCGCCGTGATCGATGTGGGTCCGGCGGCTTCTTGCTGCGCAGCGGTTGAAACGGCAATCGCTTCGACTCGAAGACCTCGGACCCATTCGAGGTCTTTTTGTTTGCCACTACTTAGGAGAAGATCATGGCTTCGCAAGAGATCAAAAAAGTGGTTTTAGCTTACAGCGGCGGCCTCGATACTTCAGTGATCGTCACGTGGCTGCGCAACACCTACAACTGCGAGGTGATCTGTTTCACCGCCGATCTTGGGCAGGAAGAAGAACTTGACGGGCTTGAGGAAAAAGCGCTCAAGACTGGGGCGAGCAAGCTCTATATTCGTGACTTGCGCGAGGAGTTTCTGACCGATTTCGTCTATCCGACGATGCGTGCTGGCGCGGTTTATGAACGCGATTACTTGCTCGGAACGTCTTTCGCGCGCCCGCTGATCGCCAAGCATCTGGTCGAAATCGCGGAAATGGAAGGCGCCGATGCGGTTTCGCATGGCTGTACCGGCAAGGGCAACGATCAAGTTCGCTTTGAAGTGAGCGTGATGGCCCTCAACCCTAAGCTCAAGACGATCGCGCCGTGGCGCGAGTGGGAGATTCGCAGCCGCGAGGACGCTATTGCCTATGCAGAAGAGTTTGATGTTCCTATCACCAGTACCTTGAAATCGATCTACAGCCGCGACCGTAACATTTTCCACATGAGCCATGAGGGCGGGCCACTGGAAAATCCGTGGAACGAGCCTGAAGAGCCAATGTTTCGCCTAACCGTCAGCCCAGAAGAAGCGCCCGATAAGCCAGAATATGTCGAGATCGAGTTCGAAAAGGGGACGCCGATCGCTGTCAACGGCGAAGCGCTGCCTACGGTGGAGCTATTCACCAGGCTGAACAAGATCGCGGCGGCTCACGGGATCGGCCGGGTCGATATGGTCGAAAATCGGCTGGTCGGCATGAAGAGTCGTGGCGTTTACGAAACGCCGGCTGGCACTGTGCTGCGCCGAGCCCATCAGGCGTTAGAGAGTATTTGCCTGGATAAGCATACGATGCATTACAAAGATATCCTGGCCGTCAAGTATGCAGAGCTGGTTTATAACGGCCTGTGGTTTACACGTCTGCGCGAAGCGCTCGATGCCTTTGTCAACGTCACTCAGCAAAACGTCACGGGCATTGTGCGGCTAAAGCTGTACAAAGGCAATGTGGTGGTAGCTGGCCGCAAAAGCCCGCTCAGCCTGTATCGCGAAGATTACGCCTCATTTGGCGAAGAGGATGTCTATAACCAAAAGGACGCCGAAGGCTTCATTCAGCTTTTCGGTCTGCCGCTTAAAGTAGAGGCGCTTCTGAGCATTGATGGCGGCGGGCGCAGCCGCTACCGCCAGCCAGATTACTCCAAGTTCAAACGCGATTGATCGGCGGCGAGGGGAGAAAAGGATGACGCTGTGGGGAGGGCGTTTCAGCGAACCCAGCGCCGCTGAGCTGCGCGCGCTGAATGACAGCCTGAGCTTTGACCAGCGCATGGCGCTGCATGATATCGCCGGGAGCCTCGCCTATGCGCGAGCGCTGGCCGCGGCCGGCGTGCTTCCGGTCAACGAGGCCGAGACGATCATTGACGGGCTGGGGCAGGTGCGCGCTGAGTTCGAGGCGGGAACTTTTCAGTTCGGGCCGTTTGATGAGGATATTCACACTGCCGTTGAGCGACGATTGACCGAATTGGTCGGCCCAGTTGGGGGTAAACTGCACACCGGTCGCAGCCGCAACGACCAAGTCGCAACCGATATCCGTTTGTGGACGCGCGAGGCACTCGCGGTCGTGGACGAGCTTTTAGCCAGTGTGCAGCGGGCTCTGCTTCAGCGTGCTCGCGAACATCTTAAAACGCTGATGCCTGGCTACACCCATCTTCAACCCGCCCAGCCGATCACGGCCAGCCATTGGCTGCTTAGTTTTTTCTGGATGTTTGCTCGCGATCGAGAACGGTTGATCGACTGCCGCCGCCGGGTCAATGTTTTGCCATTGGGCAGCGGGGCGCTAGCGGGCACGCCGTTCGCGATCGACCGGGCAGCGCTGGCGCAGGCACTCGGCTTTGCTTCGCATAGTCATAACAGCCTAGATGCTGTCAGCGACCGTGATTTTATCGCTGAGACGTTGTTTATTTTTGCTCTGCTTGGGGTGCACCTCAGCCGATTGGCCGAGGATATCATCCTCTACAGCAACCCTTCTTTCGGTTTTTTTGCGCTTGATGATCGTTACAGTACCGGTTCCAGTTTAATGCCGCAGAAGCGCAATGCTGATCCCATGGAGCTAGCGCGCGGCAAGGCCGGCCGCTTGCTGGGAAACTTGACGAGCCTGCTCGTAACCTTAAAGGGTCTGCCGAGCGCATACAACAAAGATTTGCAAGAGGACAAAGAACCGCTGTTCGACTCTTTCGACACGCTGCGGCGCACGCTGCCAGTAGTGGCGGCTGTTGTCGCCAGCCTGCGCTTTGATCCACACCGTATGCGCTCCGCCTTGACGACGGATATGCTCGCGACCGATCTGGCAGATTACCTGGTCAAGCGCGGCATGCCATTCCGGGAAGCCCATCATATCGTCGGCGCAGCGGTTCGGCTGGCAGCAGAGCAGGGCATCGGTTTGAATGAACTTCCGCTGACGACCCTCCGTGAGCTGTCGGAGCTGTTTGATGCCGATGTTCAGTCTGTATTTGACTTTCAGGCTTCGGTTGAACGTCGCTTGGCCGATGGCGGAACTGCGCCCGAAGCTGTTCAGCGACAGATCGATGAAGCCGAAGCGCTTCTTGCCAAACTCGCTGTATACTGGACGTGATGCACAAATGGATGCGGGCAGGTTGTACGAATTTGCGCGATCCGCCATTTTTGTGTCTCCAAAGGGTTGACAGCGTTGGTGAATATCGTTACATTCTCTATCAATAGCGTTATAAATTAGGTCCAACATGCAGACCAACCAGCGCATTTCCACCAGCCTCAGCCTTATTGCGATCGTACTCGTCCTTATTGGCGGCGGGCTATAAGTGCTTGGGTGCTGGTGATAACGCCGCGTGAATGAGTGAAAAAGCCCCCAAGCAGGGGGTTTTTTTGTGCTAAGGAGCGAATGTTTTAATGAACGGGCCGGGGGGCTGTGCTGAACAGCCCGCAGTGAAAGCAGCGGTGAGCGCATCGACTTCTTGCAAGTCAGGGTGCGCAGTGGCGCGCACTGCGGCCAGCGCCAGCACTTTTCCTGGCGCGCAGATGTTCGCTCATCATGTGCTCACCAGTGAACGTGACGCGCTTTCCACTACTCAAGGTCATTCTCCGGCCTGCGCAGAGGAAAGCGCGTTTTTTATCGCGCGCATCGCAAGGAGCTAATTTATGCCGGCACCCTATGTCTGGAAAAATGGTGAATTCATCGCCTGGGACGCGGCGACAGTGCATGTCACGGCACATGCGCTGCATTACGGGTCAAGCGTATTTGAAGGCATTCGGGCTTATGCCACCCCGGCCGGCCCTGCGGTTTTTCGGCTGGGGCCGCACATGCGGCGGCTGCTGAACTCGAGCAAAATTGCGCGCATCGAGGTGCCATACAGCGAGGACGAATTAAACCAAGCCGTGCTGGAGACGATCCGACGCAACGGTCATGAGGCCTGCTATGTTCGCCCACTGGTGATGCGCGGGGCGGGGCCGCTGGGCGTCGAAGGGCGCAAAAACCCGACCGATGTTTTCATTCTCACCATGGAATGGGGGCGTTATCTCGGTCCCGAGGCGATTGAGCACGGCGTAGATGTTCAGGTCAGCTCATGGCGACGCATCGCTCCCGATACGTTCGCGTCGCTGGCCAAGATCGGCGGCCAAGATGTCAACAGCCAGTTCATCTCGATGGAAGCGCACGATAATGGCTTTCATGAAGGGATCGCGCTTGATATCAACGGCTTGGTCAGCGAAGGCGCCGGCGAGAATATTTTCGTCATTTATGGGGGCGAGGTTTATACCCCCAGCCTCAGCTCATCGATCTTGATGGGCATCACGCGCGACTGCGCGCTGACGATCCTGCGCGATTTGGGCTACGTTGTGCATTTCGAACCAATTCCGCGCGAAATGCTTTATATCGCTGATGAGATCTTCTTCACGGGCACTGCCGCGGAGATCACGCCCGTGCGCTCGGTTGACCGGATCGCCATTGGCACCGGCACGCGCGGCCCGATCACGAAGGCAGTGCAGGATGAATTCTTCGCGATCACTTCGGGACAAAAACCAGATCCTTACGGTTGGCTGACGCTGGTGCGCCAGACCGAACCGGGCAGTTAGCAGTTAGTCGATGGGGTGCATGCTAAACAGGGAGAAAGAACATGCGTTTGAATGGTGCTGAAATCGTCATGGAGTGCTTGCTGCGCGAAGGGGTGGACGTCATCTTCGGATATCCTGGCGGCGCAATTTTGCCCACCTACGACGCGATGACCAAATACCCGCAAATTCATCATGTTCTTGTACGTCATGAGCAAGGCGCCTGCCACATGGCCGATGGTTATGCGCGGGCGACCGGCCGTGTGGGCGTAGCGATTGCCACCAGCGGGCCGGGGGCGACCAATCTGGTCACCGGAATCGCCACCGCCATGATGGACTCGTCGCCGATCGTCTGCATCACCGGGCA
>DAOTYT010000010.1:0-17134 GCA_034434615.1 Anaerolineae bacterium
AATGTTTACGGCGGCGCCATCGCGCTTGGCCATCCGCTCGGGGCCAGCGGCGCGCGGGTGCTGGTCACACTGGTGCACGGGCTGCGCGCTCGCGGGCTAAAGCGCGGCCTTGCGGCGCTGTGTTTAGGGGGCGGCGAGGCGGTCGCCCTGACGGTGGAACTTGAGGTTTGAAAGAATGGTCTGGCCGATCTGCGTTACTAAACTAAGCGAGGTTACGCAGTTCGGCATTTTTCAGCCTTTACCCTAAATCCCTCCTCCTGAGTGAGAAGGAGCCGAGGGATGAGGGCAACTGGATAACATGACCAAACCAAGACACAGTCTGTACAGCGATGTGCTGCCCGATACATCGGTTTGCCATCCTCACTGAAGCGAGGTTGTCGATCATGATGAAACAAACAGCGGCAGCGGCTTCCATTTCATCGGCATGCTGCTGGTGGAAAACCCACAATGGTGGACGGAGTCGGTCAGCTTTCTCGGCGGTGATCCGAATACCGATACCTTTTTTAACACCACAATTGTGGTAACCGGCGCCTTGGCGGGCATCGTTTTGCTCAACCTTGCGAACTGGATGAACGGGCTTGCCCAATCGGGACGGCTGAACGTGAGACGGCCCATACTGGTATTTTTGCAAATCGCCTTCTTGATCATCGCGGCCGGTATTATGATGGTGGGATTCTTCCCGTGGGGGCTATATCCCGGCTACGCCCTGCTGCATGATATTGGCTCGCACGCCATGCTGCTGGCTTTCGTGACCCTGATGTTCTCTGTCCCTTTCGTGCTGCCAATTTACGATCGCAGCTTTAAGTTCACTTCGCTTGGCTATGGTTTGCTCGCAATTCTGATCGGGGTCGGTCTGTTCACCGGCACGATGGTGTTCGCGATCGCGGAGCTGCTGTAGTTTATCGTGCTGGCGTTGTGGCTGGTCGTGTTCGTTCGTAACACCTACTCCGCCCTTGATGAGAGAGAAAGAGTGCCTGCGGCGTCGTCTGCCCACAGCGAATCCTCCACGAGCGCGGCCGATGCTGACGCGACCGCTTCGTCAGAACTGGCTCCTGAGGCTCCAAACGCCTAAACTGACGCGCATGGCTGCAGGGCACGACCATTTAGCTCACCCGCGCTTTCAATGGCCAAAGGCGCTCGCGCGCAGCTCAAGCCGGGCGCGCGCGCTTTCAATGTACTCGAGCGATTGGTGCCGAAAGTAGGTGTTGTAGAGTTCAGCATAGTGCCCGCCCTGCTCCATCAGCACCTGGTGGCTGCCCTGTTCGATGATCTGGCCCGTCTTAAGCACAATGATCCGGTCAGCGCTGCGCACGGTACTCAGGCGGTGCGCGATCAGGATCGAGGTAGCCTGCGCCAGGATCAAATCTAACGCCTGCTGAATCTGTTCCTCAGTAAACGGATCAATGCTGGCCGTGGCTTCGTCAAGGATGAAGATGGCGGGCCGCTGCACCAGCACCCGCATCAGGCTGACGAGCTGGCGCTGGCCCATGCTCAAGCGAGCGCCGCGCTCGCCCACCTGCGTTTGCAGCCCTTCCGGCAGCGCCTCTAACCATTCCCCATCACCCACGCTGTGGGCGATCGCAGCGATCTCCTCATCGGTCGCAGAAGGACGCGCATAACGAATGTTATCGAGCACGCTGCCGCTGAACAGGAACGGCGCCTGCGGCACAATGCCGAGCTGACTGCGGTACTGGGTCATATTCAGCGAACGAATATCGCGGCCATCAATGCGTATCGAGCCGCCCTGAAATTCGTAGAAGCGCTCGATCAACTTGGCGATCGTGCTTTTGCCAGCGCCGGTATGCCCGACAAACGCGATGCTTTCACCGGGATGTATGGTCAAATTGAACCCATCAAGCACACGTTCGCCATTTTTATATTCGAAAACGACATCCTCAAACTCGATCTGGCCGCGCAGGCGTGGCACAGGCTGATCGTCCGTTTGAATGACGGTGTTGTCAGCATCGATCAGCGCAAAGATCCGTTCAATCGCGCTGAGGCCCTGTTGAAGCTGCGACCAAAAGGCGGATAAGTTGATGAACGGGAACCAAAAACGGTCGATGCCTTGAATGAACAGGTACCACGTCCCGATATTAATCACCCCGCCGAGCACCAGCTGCGCGCCGACATAGACCACCAGCGCGATGGCGAAGCCGAGCATGGCATTGAGAGCGGGAAACACCGTCGCCAAAACGAAACCGCGGCGCAGATTAACCTTGTACGACTGGCGGTTGATTTCGACAAAAGCTTCGTAGAACTTCGACTCCTGTCGGAAATTCTTGGCGACGCTGATGCCAGCGACACTCTCCTGAATGTTGTCATTGACCACCGCCATTGCCCGGGCGCCCTGCCGTGTGGCGAGCCGCGCTAACCGGCGAAAGAACATCGCCAGCGCCAGTGTGACGGGCATCATGCCCAAGACGATCAACGCGAGACGCCACTCAAGGAAGACGAGCACCGCGAACAGGATGATGAACTCAAAGATTTGGCTGATGATATCGCTGGAGATGAGGATCGTCTGGCTCAATTCCTGCGTATCGCTGGTGATGCGGCTGACGATCTTGCCCGATTTGTTCTCGTCGTAAAACGCGAGGTCACGGTGGACGGCTGCGTCAAAGGCATCTTTGCGAAGCTGCGCCGTCACATCGGCCACCACGCGGCCAGTCAGCCGGCGACGCAGCCACGCCAGCGCATATGCCAGCAAAGCGCTAACGAACAAAGCGCCTAACAGCAGCGCGATCGCGCTCTCTGGCGCCTGTTCCTGCAGCAGGTCGATACCAAACGAGATGAGGACGGGTATTGCCGAACTGATGACGGAAAACGAGAGCACCAACACCACGATCGCCAGGATGCGCCGGCGATGGGGCGCGAAGTACGTCACTAAACGCTGTAAAAGATAGCGATCGGTGTACTGGCGATCGTATTTATCGGCGCCGAACGTGCTGAAGAAGCCCATTAGCCCGCATCCTCATTTGTCGGTTGTCCGGTCAGCGCTTTGAACCGTTCTGCTGTCGCCCGCTTATCACTGCCACTCTCATAGCGAGCGAAGATGCGCCGATAAGCGGGCGACTCGCGCAGCAGATCCTCATGCTTGCCCTGCGCCACCACTCGCCCCTGCCTCAGCACGATGATGTGATCGGCCCAGCGGATTTGCGAGAGCCGGTGCGTGATCAACAGCATCGTCCGCCCGCTCGAAGCTGTCCAGATCGCTTGTTGAATGCGGTCTTCAGTGGCGCTGTCGATCGCGCTGGTGCTGTCATCCAGCACCAAGACCGGCGGCTCAGTGATGAACGCGCGGGCCAGCGCCAAGCGCTGGCGCTGCCCCCCGCTGAGCGTGACGCCGCGCTGGCCGATGATGGTATCGTAGCCTTCAGGAAAACTCATGATGAACTCATGCGCCTGCGCCTTGCGCGCTGCAGCTTCAATTTCCTGCTGAGAGGCATCAGGTTTGCCAAAGCGGATATTATCGGCGATCGAACGGCTGAAGAGATAAATGTCCTGCTCGATGATGCTGATCTGCGAACGCAGCGCAGCCAGGTTCCAATCGCGCACATCGATGCCATCGACCAGCACACGTCCGGCGCTCACATCATAGATGCGGTTGATCAGTTTGATGACGGTCGATTTTCCTGAACCGGTTTCGCCGACGAGCGCAACCGTCTGCCCGGGTTCAATGTGAAACGAAACATCGCGTAAGACGGGTGAGCTGCCAGGCACGTAGCTGAAATTAACCTGCTCGAACGTGATCGAGCCGCGCAGGGGAGCGTTATACCCTTCCGCATTCTGATCGAGCTTGGTCTCAGTATTGAGGATATTGAGGATGCGCCTGGCGCTGGCCAGCCCTAACGAGAGCTGTGAGAAAGAAGACAACGAGGTAAAGACTGGAAAACCGAAAAGGGCGATCTGGCCATTGAATGCCACCAGCGTCCCAGCGTCGATCGCACCCTGCCGGAACAAGATCGCGCTGTGAGCAAAAGCGAGGAAGATGACCAGCCCAAGCAGCAAAATCGGTAGGTAAAGCGCTTCGATATCGGCCTGCTTGATGGTGTGGGCGCGTACCTGATCGACTAAATGGCTGAAACGGGTCTTCTCGTGCTGCTCTTGCGCCGCCCCTTTGACGACCGGCAAGCCTTCAAGCGTTTCAGCCACGCTGGCGTTCATCGTGCCGAAACTGGCGCGAACGCGCTGCGCTACGGGGCTAAGGCTGCGAACGTAATAATACTGCGCGATGCAGTAAGCGATAACGAACAGCAGCGGCGCGAGGATCAAGGGCGGGTACAGCAGCGGCGCAGCGATCAGCGGCACGATTAAAAACATGCCAGACCCGATCAACAGGTTCATGCCCGGGTTCATCATTAAGTTCAGTTCGCGCACATCGTTAGTCACGCGCGCCATAATTTCTCCAACCGGCTGGCTGTCATGAAAGGCCATATTTTTGCCGAGCAAACTCGCGTAGAGTTCATCGCGCACATCGCGTTCGATGCGCTGGGCAAAAATTTCGGCAGAGAAGTTGCGCATCAACTGCAAGCCGCCCCGCAAGAGCTGCGACGCGATGATCGCCAGGGCCAGCAGCCCGATGGCAGCCAACTCCTGCCCTTCCAGAACAGCGTTGAACGCCTGGCCAACAAAATAGGGAACCGCCGTCGCCAGCGCGGCGTTGCTGAACGCCCCGGCGATCATCAACAGCCCATAGATGGGATGCCGGCGGATGTGTGACCAAACGAACCGCCCTGGGCTGGTCCGGTCGGTATTGAAAGACGGGCGAGCGATAAACTCAGAGGTCATAGTGCTCCCTGAAGGCGTATGCCCTCATCGTATGATAGGTTCGGAAGTCCAAATAAGACCAATGGCCGCTATTGTCGCACACTGACTCATGTCGCGGCGTTAATGATTTGTGATCAAATCGATCGGGTAATGGTCTGCGCCGCTTTCCAACAGCAGGCGCTGGCCGTCCCACGAACGATAGACGATGAGCGCTAACACAGCCTCTTCACCAGCAGTTTGTAGAGGGAGTTCAACCGTGCGATGATCGATGATGATCTGATTTGGCGCGATCTGCGAAGTCGGCACAATTTCGATCCCATAATGCACCAGCGGCCCATCCGCCTGCGCGATCAGCGCTCCAGTTTCATCGACCAGATGAAGGGCAAACGAATAATCGAGCGCCGCCTGCGCCTCAACCGTCCACCACAAGCGCAAACGAAGCCGTTCATCTTCTATCGCATCGATATCAGCACCGAGGAAGAGCAGCGCATCCCCAGTTTGAGCGTCGATAAAGCGGATCGGAGCGGCCAGCGGCGGCGCTTCCATCAATTGGACGACGTAGCACCACTCGCGTTTGCAGTCGCCGATCACTTGTTGGACCGGGTGAGTTCGCTCCAACTCCGAAAAGACCTGCTGAATAGGTTCCGTGAGCAGTTCAGCCGTGATAAACCAGATGCGGCGCGCACTCGCCACCGCTTCGACCGGGCCGCCGCGCTGGATGATGGTATCGGGCCGCAAATAAGCGGCGGCATTCCAGTCAACGAGATCATCTTGCTCGCCACCGCGCAGGAAATAGACGACATCGCCCGGGGCAGCGGCAGCCGACAGCTCACGAAAAATATCGCGCAGCGGCGGGCGCTCCGGCAGTTGGCCGGGCAGCCCCCACAGGCTGACGATGAAAAATGCGCCAAACGCGAACACCCGCCAGCGCGATCGACTGGACAGCAGCCCCACAGCGAGCAGCAGCGCCAGGCCCCCAGTCAGATAGGCAATATAGCGAGGCGCATAGACTGCAGCAAACAGGTTGACGGCTAAAGCCAGCGCGGGCACGCCGATCCCCCAGCCCACTGCCAGCCACAAACGCCTCTGCTGCCACCTTTGGGCAATCGCGGCGACCAAGACAGCAGCATACAGCACGATTTGCCCATTGAAGGCCAGCGCAGCCAGCTGCTGGAGCGTTTCGAGATTCGTCGCTGCCGTGGTGTGCGGTGTGCCCAACCCACTGGCGTAGGCGATGCCGGCCTGCGCCGAGAGTTCGCGCAGCAAAGCGACCTGGCCGATGAACGTTGGAAACCACGGCAGCCAAAGCCCAAACGCAAAAACGGCAGCGGCCGTCCCTTGTAACAAGCGGCGGCGCGTCAAGGGCCGGCTGGCCAGAAAATACACCGCCTGCACGATGACCAGAAAGATCAGGAAATAATGCACATAAAACATCAACGCGATCAGAGCGCCGTAAATCAGCGCTGCGCGCCATGCCCCTGAGCGCTGCCAGCGCTCAAAAGCCCACATCGAGACAGCAGCCAGCAGCAGGGTCGCCGCATAAGGACGAATCTCGAGCGCGTAGGTGACAAAGTAAGCGTTCGCCGCTAAGATCGCTGCTGCCGCTGTACCAATCGTCCAGCTGCGAAACCACCTGCGGCCCAGCTGCCAGACGACCGCCAGCGTTAGCAGCGCAAAGAAGATCCCTTGCAAGCGGCCAGCGAATTCAGTCGTTCCCACAAAGCGCTGCCAACCCCAAAAGAACGCGAACCACAACGGGGGGTGCACGTCCTGATGGCCTTGATACCAGATCGCGTACCCGAGGTCGAGCCGTGTAAAATGGTAGACGAGCAGCTCATCATGATGAAGGTACGTTATGCGCGCGGCGAGCAGCAGCAGCATAAGGCTTCCGAGCAGGATCGGAATGCCCAGCCACCAGCCCGGAACGGGAGAATGTTTGGTCTCGAACATCGCAGAGCAGCGCAGCCTATCAACAGCAGAATTTTAGCGAGGCGCGGGGAACATGCCAGAGGCGCTTCATAGCGCAAGCCAAGAACAGATGACGAGCGCGCGCAATTCGATAGGCGTTCTCGTCCTCAGCGTCAGTTTCATACTCGTGTTCTGGGGAATTTATCTGAGCCATATCGACGCATTTCCCCCGTTCATCGATGAGATGGTGCACATCCATACTGGGGAACAGATTTTAGCAGCAAGACGCCCTCTTGAAGGCGTGAATTTGGGGCGGCAGTTCACGATCTGGCTTTATGCCTTGTTCACGCCGGCTGCCAGCGATCCCATCTGGCTGGCGCGCACCGTCACCGTGCTGGTTTGGCTGCCCGGGGCAGCCGGCGCGGCGGCGCTGGCGCGGGCGCTTGGCGGATGGACGGCTGCCTTCTTCACTTGGCTGCTGCTCACCTTCAGCGCCTATCATCTCTTCTTCGCTCGACTGGCGCTGGCCGATGTTGTCGCCGGCAGCGCCGTGTTGGTCGCCATGGCGGTGTGCACCCGCCTGCACTGGCGTAACCGCGTCAAGGATGCGGCGCTTGCCGGTTGGCTGCTGTTCACCGCATTCGGCGCCAAGATCAACGTGATGCCCTACCTCGGCGTGCTGGTCGCGGCGGCACTAATGCTGAAACCCGCCAACGCATCGCGCCGTGCCAACCTCCGTTGGCTGGCAGTCGGGCTGGTGGTCAGCATTGGGCTGATCGCGCTGTTCACTGGCCTGTTGCGCGCGCGCGGCCTTGACTATGTCTCGAATTCACTCTCGCTCGCCATCAGTGGACGGGCAGCGCTCGATCTATCCACCTTGTTCGACCTCACGCGCGTTTTCGGCAATGCCGGCTTTGCGCTCGAGTCGCTGGCTGCCTATTTTGGCGCGCTGCCGCTGGCGCTGCTGATCGGCTCTGCAGCGCTGCTGCCGCGCATCATTGCGCATTCGCAGGACCAGAGCAGGAATGGCCTCGCTTACTATCTGCTGCTGTGTTTAACCGCCCCGACGCTGCTGCTGTGGATCAACCTGCCGCAGGAGATGCGCTTCTACCTTGTGCCGGCGGCGCTGCTGTTGGTGTGCGGCGCTGCTGCGATGGGCGCCATCACTGGCTCCAGCCGGGTAAGCCTTGCGATCGCCAGCTTCGTGATCGTCATCTGGGGCGCCAGCACCGGCCTACCAGCTTGGCTCAACTCAGCCGCAGACCCCGCGGCGCTGGCGCGCGCAGCAGCCGATCGCCAGCAGTATGTCCTTTCAGATGCAACTGGGTTTGGTTTTGGGGAGATCGAGGCGGTGCTCGCTGGCAGGCCGGTAATGCGGGTGATCGGGCTGCTGCCAAACTGTCAGGGCTTGCGCTATTTCCTCGGCCCCGTTTATGCTGTCGAATGCCCACCACTGCGCCCAGACGGCCAAGATGTCGATGCTGCTTATGCGCTGCTCGTCTCAAGCCAGGCGCCAGGCTTGATCGCCGTTCTGGAGCAGATTCCTTACGGGCCAGCCAACTCGCCGGGGCGTTTGATCGGCTCGGTTGCCAACCCCGATGGCCGACTGCGGTTCCGCATTTACGATCTAACCCCGTCACAAGCCCCATGATCGAGAGCGCAGCCGCCATGGGACTATCGTTGGCGCTGCTGCTGCTCGCCTTGCCCAGCGCAGCGCTGTTGGTGCAGCCGCGCCCACAGGAAAGCGCATGGCTCGTGATAGCGAGCGGCTTGGGGTTGGGCCTCGGCGCAATCACCCTGATTTTGCTGTGGATGGGCCTGTTGGGGATCGCGTTCGACGCGGGTTGGGTTGTGGCGGTGTATCTTATCCTCACAGCGCCCGGCCTGATCCTTTGGCTGCGCGCGGGGGTGAATCGCCCCATAGTTCGGCTAAGACTCCCGCGCAGTTGGCCGCGCCGCCTCGCGCTGGCACTGCTGGCCGCAATCAGCGCGAGCATCCTGATCAACGCGCTCCTGTGGCCTTTCCACCGCGAAGATGTACTCGGCATCTACCAGCCACAAGCGCAGCTGCTGTACCAGACGGGGACGCTCATCTCGCTGACCGGCGCCGACAGCCTCTACCGCGCCTATCCAATGTCGATCCCACTGGTTTATACGTTCGCCTACTTGATCACAGGTTGGGAGAACGAATACCTCGCCAACCTGCTGGCGGCGCTGCTCAGCGTCGGCTGCCTGCCCGTGGCTTACCTGCTGGGGCGCATGACAGCGGGCGAACGCGCTGGCTGGGGAGCAGCGCTGCTGCTGGCGCTGGCGCCGATCTTCCCGCGCTGGGCGTCGTCTGGTTATGTCGACCTGCCGATGGCCTTCTTCTACGGCATGAGCGCCGTCTTCGCCCTGCGCTTGTGGGAGACCAGGGGTTTGATCGATGCGCTGCTGGCCGGCGCGTCGATGGGCCTGGCTGCATGGACGAAAAACGCAGCGCTGCTGGGTATCCCCATCTTGACCGGCTGGCTGCTGTGGGCATGGCTCCATCGGCGCGGCCACGGCCGCCATCTAGCCGTGGCACTGACCGCGTGCCTGCTGATCGCTGGCCCGTGGTATGCGCGCAACCTGCTCGGCGCCGGCTTTCTCATTCCGGCGACCGCCTGGATAGATCAGGCACAGCCGACTCTGGCCAATCTGTTCGTTTTTCTCACGCGGGCCGAAAATTTCGCCCTGACCGGCGTCATCATCACCGGCGGGTTGTTCTACGGGCTGCTCACCGTGATCGATCGAAGAAAACACGCACCGGCCGAGCTGCTGCTCTTGCTGTGGACACTGCCTTTTTTCGGCGCGTGGTGGCTTTTTGTTTCTTACGATCCGCGTTTCCTGCTGCTGTTCCTGCCGCCCCTGTGCGCGCTCGGCGGGGCGCTGGTCAAGGCGCTGTGGGAGCGACTGCCAGCGCGCGCAAAACACCCCGGTCGGCTTGCGCTGGCCGCAGTCGCACTCGCGCTGGCGGCGCAGGCGGTCTGGTTCGGCATCGAGTACAAGGCCAGCGCGCCGCATGCGCCCTTCATGACCGATGCCGAACGCCGTGCGATCGTCGGCCGCGAGTGACCAGCGCTGCCCTAACCCTCAACGACGATGCGATGCGGCAGCACCCCGATCACGCCATCGATCGTCTCCGCGCCAGTCACTGCCAGATCGCGCGGTGCGCCGCTCGCGTCGAAATCGTAGACTTTGACCCAAAGTTGGTATTCTCCGGGAGGTAGATCATCCGGCAGCCGCAGCGCCCGATGATCCCAAACGGGAACGCCCGGCCGCCACCCGCTGGTAGGCGCAAAGCCGCCGCTGGGTTGAGAGTCAAATTGAGCGATCGGCGCGCCATCTGCTGCGCGCAGGAACAGCGCGATCGTATAGTTGGCTTCGACCGGTTCCAGCCCGCGCCAATAGAGAGAAACCGGCAGCACGGCCCCTGGCGAAAGCTGCGTTCCTGCCGGCAGCTCATATCCTATGAGCGCGAGCTGGCCGCCATAACGCAGGTCGGCGCAGTGCTCCGCGCCGCGAAAGGCGAAGACATCGGGCGCGCTGATCGTGCTGTACTCGATCAGACGGGTGACCGGCGCGGTCGCGATGGTGCGGATCGGATAATAGTTCGTGGTCAAAAACCGCTCGACAGGTCGCGTGCTCCACCAAAGATCGGGGCCGCCGTTGACGAGCAGCCACAGGCGCTCACGCGGGATGGTGAGGTTATAGATCAATGGGACTGTTTCCAACGTCAGCAGATGAATCGGGTTTTCAGCCTCTAGCTCGGCGGGCTGCTCCGGACTAGGACGCTCGCCCGGCTGCATCGGCAGCGTGATCACGCGCCCAGCTGAGAACAGCTTGCCGTAATTGAGGAAGAACGGCTCATAGCGCGGGCTGCTGAGCAGGATGACATCCCCCGGCATGGTCTCTGCCTCCAGAATCGGCAGCATAGCGAAGAGCGTCTCATCGCCCGCCAGATAACGATCATCCTTATCGTGCAGCAGGCGTAACCCCGCAGTTAAAAATACGGCAAACGCAGCAGCGAGGAGAAACATCCAGCGGGTGCTGCGCCGCAGGGCCGCAAACAACCCTAACAGGGGCAGCGCTGCGAAACCCACTGCGACCCACGGCGTCCCAATTTCAAGCCATGCGATGTCGAACGGCACGATACCCCACTGCCCTGGCACGATCGTCCAGCGGAAATAGGCCGGGTCAGCCAAGCCGCCGCGCCATTCGCTCAAACCGCCGGCTTCTGGCGGCAGCGCAGCCGTATAGGCTGCCCAACTCAGGGTGACGCCGCTCAACTGTACCCAGAAGCCGTAGGCAAACACAGCCAGCACAGCCGCCCCTGCCAGCGAGAGGGGCCGCGCCGCAGCCCGCTCAAAGACGGGCAGCGCGCCAACCAACACGATCGGGATGACCGGGATGAGAAATCTCGGCGGCCAGCTCAAACCGCCGAACCAATGCACCCCATTGAGGATGGCATAGCCGAACGCGAACGCCAGCACGAGCGCAGCGATCGCGAGCGCGTAGCGCCAGCGGCCGGCTCGCACCGAGAGGATCAGTCCCAGCAGGGCCAACAGCAGGACGGGCGATGTGCCCCACAGGCTGCCACCGGGCGCGATGAGATATGCATAAAGGGCATCGCCCAAGTAGGTCGATGTTGCTTCGCTCAGCCGGGCGACGACGTCGTAGCGCGCAGCCAAGCCTGGCACCAGCTCAAGGACGCCGAACGCGATGAACATGCCTCCGAGCGCAGCGGCCACCAACAGAACGCCGATGATCAGACGACGATCGATCCGGTGAAGCGGCGGCGCAGCGATAATCAGAAGCGCTGGCAGCGCCAGCAGCGCCGAGGCCTTCGTCAGCGCGAGCAGAATGAGACACATCCCTGCCGCAAAAGCCATCACCGGCGAGTGATAGCCCCCTGCCCTCAGTCGTTCGGCAAACAATGCGCTCAGCAGCAAAAGCAGCAGCATCAGCGGCTCGCGGAAGAACGTCTTGCTGTAGGGCCACGCGGCCGTCGCCGCTCCAAAAGCCAGCGCCAGCAGGAACGCCGCTCGATCGCTGGCCCCAAGCGCCCGCGCATAAGCTACCAGCATCGCGCCCGCAGCCGCTGTCACCAGCACATTAAACAGCCACACTGCATGCACCATGCCAAAACCGGGCAGGTGCTTGGCAAGCCAGTAGAGCGGCGCGGCCGCGATCACCTGCATCGGCTCGATATTGGCAGTTTGCAGGGGGTAGAACCACTCGCCGCTGAACTGCTGCGGTGGAAACTGCCACGCTGCGAGATCGATGTATTGATCGCCGAAATTGACAAAACTGGCCGTCGCATTGAATAAGCGAAGTGTATCGCCCGTTTCGATGCGGCCGCTGTAAGTCGCCATATACAGGCTGGCGAGCAGTAAAAAAACGATGACCGGCAGGCGCCAGCGCCCCCGGTCAGTGCGATGAATCGCAGCAGTCATGCGGTTGTCGTTCGAAACCCGTCAGCTAGGTCGTTGTTCCGCCGCCGCCGGTCAGTTTGTTCCGAAACTGGATCAATCCTTTCAACACTTTCTGGCTCGGCGAAAGCTGGTCCAGTTCGCCAAGCCCAGCCTCATAGGTGGCAGCGCCGCGCCCCAACTTGCCTTCGCGCACCTGCATATCAGCCATCGCCAGCAGGGTTTCACCGTGCAGTTTCTTCTCGCCCAGCTCGGCAAAAATGTCGGCAGCCTGACGATAACAGTTATAGGCCTGTTCCCGATCGCCAAGCGCTGCATAAACCCCGCCCATGTTGCCCAACACCTTCGCCGCGCGCAGGGGATCATCCCTCTCTTGAAAAATGCGCAGCGCCGCCTGCATCTCGTCGAGCGCCTGCTGGTTTTCCCCCAGCGATCGATGAACTAGCCCGAGGTTGGTTTGCATTTCAGCAGCCATATCGGGCTGGCCATCAGCGAGGTAGGCTTCCTGTGCTTGTCGGAAAATGCGAGCCGCTTCCTCATATTCTCTGCGGCGAAACAGTTTAACACCCTGCTCCTGAAGTTCCTGGGCCGTACTCACGCGCATTTCTCCTACATGGTGATATTCAAGATGCTTTCTCCGATACGGCGCAGACGGTCGACCGGCATCTGGCTGAGCACATAGGCAATTTCAATGAAGCCGATATTGAGAGGATTGGCGACAAATTCGCGCAGGTCTTCGGGCAGCGCCGAGAAATCTTTCCACAGCTCGCGCAGGGCTAACAGTTCTCCGATATGGCTGCCGCTTTCCAGAAAATAATCAAGATTCTTGCGAACCGCATGGGCAAGCACGGTCAGTTCATGCATTGGCAGGGGCAGTTCGCCCAGTTCATAGGCCTCGATGCGCTCGGCAGGCAAACCAGCAGCCTCGCCGATTTCACCGAGGCTCATGCCCAAATCTTCCCGAGCCTGGCGCAGCAGCGCGCCGATCATGCGATCGCGCAGCGCCAAATACGCTTCCTGAATTCGCGCCGTATCGCGCGCGGTGGCCTCAATCGTGGTCGTACCCCAAAAATGGCTGACGGGCACATTGAGGTAATGGGCGAGCAGTTCAAGCTGTGGCAGCGAAGGGGCTGCTTCACCGTATTCCCAACGTTCCACTTCATCGACGCTAACATGCAGCAGGCGAGCACAATCGTCGATTGATCGCCCGGCGCTGGCGCGCGCATCGCGCAGCAGCACGCCGATCATGCGAGCGCGAATGCGAAAAGACTCATCAGGGTCGATGAGAGCAGCAGGCGCGACGGGTTGCGCTGCCTCACGCTGCTGTTTGAACCGGGCGGATAGATCCTTAAACTCCATCGTCAGTCTCCGCATCGTGATCGGCGACTGTCGTTATCATACAAAACTTCATATCATTACACAATTGAGGCAAGGCGCGCTGAACGGCGAGCCTTATCGTTCGTTTCAAGAAATATTCGAGTATTATGTAATGGAAATGATAAAGCAAAGGGCGAACTTTGATGCAGGCCGAGGACATCTCGCACTCCGTGGATCATATCAGCCTTCTTGCGCGGTTGCACGCAGCGCACAACTTCATGCTCCGGTTGGGCGCAAACCTCGATGTCGATCAAATCATACACGAGCTGCCACGCACTGTCGTCGAGATTACGGGGGTTGAACGGGCGGCCCTTCTGACCATCGACGCAGAAGAAAACAGCGTTCGTCTCGCCAGCATTTACGGCTTGAAAGCGCCAGAAGATATAACCCAGTTACGTTCGGATGCGACCTCCTTTTCGCTGCAGCGCGCCGATGATCCTTTTATTCGCGCATGGGAACACGATGCGCTCGCCGGGGTTCCTGTGTACATTCACTCAGCGGGTGGAACCGTGCTGGCGCCGCTGGCTGCGGCTTTGCAGAGCGACAGTTTCCACACAGCTCCGCTGCGGTTGGGCGCTCTTCAGCTCGGCGTGCTGTTTGCCGATAATCCGGAGAGTGGGCAGCCGCTCAATGAGAACCAGCAAACCCTGCTAAGAGCCATCTGCCCCAGCGCGGCGATCACGCTGCGCAACGCGCTCGTGCACAGCAGCACCGTCAAAGAGCTGGCAGCACGGATGTATGAGTTAAATTTGCTGCGCCAGATCGATCGGGAACTGACCGATACCATCCAGCTCGATCACGTCTTCGAACTTACGATCGATTGGGCGCTGCGCTTCACAAAGGCCCATGCAGCCTCTCTTGCGCTGTATGACGACACCACTGACCAACTGCGCTTCGTCGCCGAGATTGGGTATGAGATGCCGCCAGAGCAGCGCGAAGTTATCCGCCTGAACCACGGCGATGGCATCGCAGGGCGCGTCGCGCGTTCTGGCAAGGCGGAGCTCGTGCCCGATGTCAGCCTCGATCGCGACTACGCGCTCATCAGCAGCCAAATACAAGCGCATCTTTCGGTGCCGGTCTTGCGTGAGGATCGGGTCATTGCGGTCATCTCGGTCGAGAGCCGTCATCTGAACGGTTTAACGGTCGAGCATCAGGATTTTGTCGAAAAGCTCGCCATGCGCGCGGGGGTCGCCATCGATAACGCGCGGTTATTTTCGGAAACCCTGCGCCAACGCGAAAAACTCTCCTCCATTTTGGCCAACATCGCCGATGTCGTCATCGTCGTCAATACCGACGACAGCGTAGAGCTGATCAACCAATCTGCGCTTGCAGCGTTGCGGCTTCCTCCTGGTGAGGTTTATCGCAACCAGCCGTTCCTCACCATCATCGATCACCTCCCGCTGCGCGAGGCTTATCTGCGCGCACAAGGACAGAACAGCATGATGGTGGTTGAGCTGATGCTGCCTAACGGCCGCACTTATTACGCGAATTTCGCCATGCATCCTCAGATCGGCTGGATCATCTTCATGCATGATATCACCCCGTTGAAAGAGACCGACCAGCTCAAGACGGAACTCGTCTCGACGGTCTCGCATGATTTAAAACAACCGCTCACAGTTATGAACGGTTATTTGGAAATGCTGCAAATGCACCAGCCGCTGCAACCGCGCGCTGAAAATTATGTGCGCATGATCTTCCGCTCGATCCAAAACATGCGCGAGTTGATCGATGACGTGTTGAACCTGGCACGTATCGAGTCGGGCATTACGCTGAACCTCGAGCCGGTCAGGGTGTCAAAAGTGATCGCCGACTGCCTAGAAAATACTCGCCAGATCACGGCTGATAAGGCGATGCTCATTTACAACGAGGTCACGCCAAACGTCCCGCCCGTGCTCGGCGATCCGCGCGGCATCAGCCAAATTTTCGGGAACTTGATCAGCAATGCCATCAAATACACCCCGCCTGAGGGTTCCATTCGGCTGTGGGCTGAACAACGCGGCGACTCGCTGCTGGTCGCGATCGAAGATACCGGATTGGGCATAAGTCCGGAAGATCAAGCGCGCATTTTCGACCGTTTCTACCGAGTGCGCCGCGCCGAGACGGACAGCATCGAAGGCACCGGATTGGGCCTGGCTATTGTTAAACGTTTGGTCGAGGCGCACAACGGCCAGATCGGGCTGGAGAGCCGCTTGGGCGAAGGGACGACGTTTTTCGTCACGCTGCCGCTCGCCTCGGCCAGTTCTTGATGCCCTTATTGGAGACCTCTGCCTTTCCTCTGCAAAGTTCATCGGCCGACAGCGCGCACGGCGTTGACGAACGCTGGCAGCCTATGTATGCTTATAATCAAATGATGATTCGATAATTGCACTTGCTTCTTTTTGGAACAGCCTCATGACCGCAGCGATTCAATCGCAAATCGATACGCGCAGCGCCGAATATCAGCGCAATTACGCGCACAATGCCGCGCTGGTCCAACAATTGGCGGAGCGACAGGCAGCCGTCCGGGCGGGTGGCAGCGAGCGCGCCATCAAGCGGCATGTTGAAGCGGGCAAGCTGCTTCCGCGCGAGCGCATCGAGCTGCTGCTTGATCCCGGAACGCCTTTTCTCGAACTCAGCCCGCTGGCGGCCTTCGGCATGTACAATGATGAATCGCCTGGCGCAGGCTCCATCAATGGGATCGGCATCGTCAGCGGTGTCGAATGTATGATCGGCGCAAACGAGGCGACCGTTAAAGGCGGCACAAGCTACCCGATCACCGTCGTCAAAACGCTGCGGGCGCAGGAGATCGCGCAGCAGAACCGACTGCCATGCATCTACCTGGTGGAGAGCGGCGGGGCCAACCTGCCGCATCAAGCAGAGCTGTTCGTCATGGGTGGGCGCGGCTTCGCCAATCAGGCGCGGATGAGCGCGGCCGGCATCCCGCAGATTTCGCTCGTCTTCGGCAACAGCACGGCCGGCGGCGCTTATGTGCCCGGCCTGAGCGACTACGTCGTTATGGTGCGCCGGCAGGCGCTGGCTTTCCTCGGCGGGCCGCCGCTCGTCAAGATGGCGACCGGCGAAGAAATCGACGAGGAAACGCTCGGCGGCGCAGAGATGCACGCGCGGGTCTCCGGCCTCGCCGACTATCTGGCCGAGACCGATGCCGACGCCATTCGCCTCGGCCGCGAGATCGTCGGCCGCTTGAACTGGCGGAAATTTACCCCACCGAACCGGCAAGCATCCCAACCGCCGCGCTACGATCCCGATGAACTGCTCGGCATCGTCCCGATCGATACCATCCGCCAGCCGCTGGACATGCGCGAGATCTTGGCGCGCATCGTCGATGGGTCTGAACTGCTGGAATTCAAGCCGGAATATGGGACAACCTTGGTGTGCGGCCACGCTCACATCGATGGCTATCCGCTCGGCGTGATCGCCAATAACGGCGTGCTCTTCTCCGAATCTGCCAACAAAGCCGCGCAGTTCATTCAACTGTGCAATCAGGCGCGCATCCCAATCTTGTATTTGCAGAACATCACTGGCTTCATGGTCGGTCGTAAAGCCGAGGAGGAGGGCATCATCAAGCATGGGTCGAAGATGATCAATGCGGTCGCCAACAGCTCTGTGCCGCAGTTCACCGTGCTGATCGGCGG
>DAOTYT010000011.1:0-3564 GCA_034434615.1 Anaerolineae bacterium
GGGTTCTCGCTCACAAAACTGTTGAAGGCCTCGCAGCCGTGGCGGCGCGTCCGTTTGCGTTTAACCAGCTCAGCGATCAGCCGGTAATCGCATTCCATCTCGCGCATGCGGGTTTGATGATCAAGCGCGGCAGATGCTTCGTTAAGCAGGCTTTCTAAACTGATAAATCGTGATGAAACCCCTGCCTCAATCGCTTGTCTCAAGATTTGTACCGCCTGGTCGTAACGCCCGTTCTGCATGGCTTCGGCGGCCTCTCCGACGATCGCCGCCGGTTCATGGTCGATCGCGATAGGCTCATAGTCATAACCCGCCTGCAGCGTGCCATTTCTGGCCTGCGGCGCACGACTCTGCGCTGATGATGTTCGCGCTTCGCCATGGACGATCGGTTCCGGCACAGGCGGCGGGACCTTCATGTGACGCTGCATCTCCGCCATATGGATGGCGTTGAGCAGGCTGGCGACTGCATCGGCAGTAAGCCCCAAGCTCATATCGACGTAGTGCAGATCGCGAACTAAGTCCGGGATTGGGGTGTGGGGTTCGATTAAGACCGGAAGCACAAATTTACCGCCCTCGATGGCGAGCTGCAGCTCTCGCTGGCAGGGTTCCGAGTCGTTGGAGTAGGGTGAGATTAAGCAGATGAATCCCTCGCACCAATCGAGCATGCGCAGAATTTCCTGCCACCATTTCTGACCGGCAAAGAGCCTGTCGTCATACCAAACCTCATGAATGGCCAGCAGCTCTGCGATCTGCTGGCAGTAATGCCGGTCTTCTCTCGCGTAGCTTATAAACAACCGCATGACTCGCTTACCCTTGTTTACCCGGGACCCGCGACGCTTGTTGACGCCAGCGTGCAACAGCTGCCATCGCTTCCGGCGTTCCGATGCTCTCTAAAACATCGGCCGCGATATCACAAATGCGCCGATCTTCCCAGCTTGGGCCATCGACGTCATGCAATTGACCTATCAGCGGCTCGACCGCTGATACATCACCGAGTTTACCAAGCGCTTCGATCGCCGCCCAACGCACCTGGCTATCGCTGTCCTCTAACATCCCGATCAGGGATGGCGTGACCGTCTCATCGCCGATCTCGCCCAACGCTTCGACAACTGCTCGGCGAACAAATCCTTCAGGATCTGTCAATGCAGCCTGCAAGCTGGGGATCGCCTCTGGCCCAACTGCCAGACGACCAACAGCCTCGGCAGCCGCCTCGCGGATTGAAGCCTGCCGATCGTGAAGCGCTTCGAGCAAGGCCGGCCCTGCCGTGGCATGGCCGATCTCGACCAGCGCACGGATGACCGCCAGCCGGATCGTCCACTGTTTATCATGCAAGGCTTCGAGCAGCATCGGCAGGCTGGCAGGATCGCGAATCCAGGCCAATGCTTCAACAGCAGCCCAGCGTACCGCCGATTCAGGATCGCGCAGCGCGCCCGCCAGCCGTTCAATCACCGTGGGGTCATCAAGACCGCGCAGATTTTTCGCTTGCAGGCGAAGCTGTTTAGAAGCCGCCAGCCTCGTGTGCCAATCTGGGCTGCGCAGCGCTTCCAGCGTTTGATCGAGTGAGGCCCACGCCGTCTCGCGCGCAGGGGACGCTTTACGGCCGTCTGAGATGCTTGGCTCTGCGGGCTTTGTCCCACTGGCCGTGATCTGCACGGCCCGGTCACGCCAAGCGGCCAGCGCTGCCAGCGCCTGCGGCGTCCCGATACGTTCCAAAACATCGGCAGCGCGGTCGGCGATGCGAGCGATCTCGCGGTTCGGCCGGTTGTTATCATTCAGGCAGCGGATCAGGGCGGGCACACTGGCTGGATCCGCGATCTGTCCAAGGGCATCGATCGCCGCGCCGCGCACATCAACGCTTGGATCGCTCAGCGCATCGATCAGGCCTGGCACTGCGCGCGCGCCCATGCGCCCCAGCGCTTCGGCGGCGGTATCGGAGACGAGATAATCCTTGTCGCGCAGGGCGTACAACAGCGCCCGAATGACCGCGTCGCTGGAATGGCGTTCAAGCGAGCGCACAGCAGCCCAGCGCACTTGATTGTCTTCATCGCGCAGCGCACCGATCAAACCTGTGATGGCGCGTGGGTCATCATAATCGGCCAACGACTGGGCGGCAGCGAAACGTACCTGCCAGTCATTGTGGCTTAACCCGCGCAGTGCATGCGGGAGCGGCAGGCGCTGCGGCTCCTGGGCAGCTCCCGCCTGCGGACGCTTGCGCTCTGGAATATCGGAGCTGGGTTCCGATGCCAGCGCGCCGGCCCGTCGGGCCATCTCGAGAGCGGCCATTGCCTCTGGGGTTCCCATCTTGTTGAGGGCATCGCGCGCCCGATCTGAGATGCGCATCTCTTCATAGTCAGCGCGGGCATGGTCGCGCAGACACTCCGCCAAACGCGGCAGCGCTTCCGGGCTGCCGATGCGGCCCAAGGCTTCGACAGCAGCGCCGCGGATTTCCGGATTTTCATCGTAGGAAAGCTCGATCAAGGCAAGCACAGCGCTGCTGCCGCCAATACGCCCCAACGCTTCTGCACAGGCGATTTGAGTTTCGGGGCGCGCACCGGCCAGCGCTTCCACAATCAAAGGGACTACCGGCGCGCTGTAGGCACTGAGCGCCTCGCTGGCGGCTTTGCGCACGGCTTTTTCTTGATCGCTCAGCGTCTTGACCAGAGCTTCAGCAGCGTGCGGATCTTGCATCGCGCGCAGCGCGAGCGCAGCCTCGCGGCGCACCAAGGCATCATCGTCGTGCAGCGCCTCGATCAGGCCGGGCACGGCTGCCGGATCGGCGATCTCGCCGAGCGCCCACGCTGCGCCGCGCCGCTTGGCCCAGTGTTCATCGCGCAGCACCTCCAGCAGCACCGGCACCGCCGACGAACCCACCCCTCGCAGAGCAGAGCCGACACGCTCATCAGCGTTCCAGTCCCAATTGCGCAGCGCTTTGAGCATATCCGGCGGCACCGGCGTGCCCGAATCGGCGAGCGCCCATGCTGCCGCCTGGCGCACCGGAAACGGCCCCTGACGCATGATCTCGAGCAGCAGCGGGGCAGCATTCTGTCCGATCATGTCGAGGCTCAGCGCGGCGGCCACCCGTCCTTCGCTGTCGCCAGCGCGGGCATAACCCGTCAAGATCTCGACGATGCTGTTGTAGATCGGGTGAGACACGCTCACCCCACTGGCAATACACGCGGATGCGAGAAACGGATCAACCTCCGCGATATCGCGAATGAGATACTCTGGGTTGGGAGCCATGCCTGCCATCATCAAGATCGCTTCATCCCAACGCGTCGCGATGCGAAGGCCCCGTTCGGTAAAACGCGGAGAACTTAACGTCGACTGTAGATCGACGCGCGTCATGCTGATGGCAGCGAAATACGCTTGCACGGTCACGCTGGCGAAGCGCACATGCTGATCGTTGACCAGAAGCAAGCCCGCGTTCCGGCCAGCAGCCAAAAATGCCTCGCCGCCAATCGCCTCGAGCACTTCGTTATAGGTCAGCGCAGCCGGCAGGTCGGCACGGAGCATCTCCAGCGCAAGCCGCGAAAGTGCGGCCTCCATCTCTTTGAAGGGCAGCCAGCC
>DAOTYT010000012.1:0-6329 GCA_034434615.1 Anaerolineae bacterium
CAGCGCGCGCGGCAGTTCAAAGCGGCACTGGCTGCGCCTTAGCGCGTGCCGGTCAATCGCCCCTGCGTGCGAACGCCGCCGCGTCAGCCAGCGGAGTCGTCGCCAGCCCGATCAGCCGGTCGGCCCCAGCATAATAAACGCGCACGATATCCTCGACGACGAGGTTCGTGCAGCTAAACGTGACCTTTGGCACGTCGCCGCGCAGTTCCCATATCTCCTCGGGTTCCATGATGTGCGTTTTAGGGCGGTGCAGCACGCGCGCTGGGTCGTCAAGATCGAGCAAGGCGATGCTGTGTCGGTAAATATGCTCTGGGCCATAGCCGTGGTAGAACAGCAGCCAGCCGTGTTCGGTCTTGATCGGCACGCCGTTGGCGCCAATGCTTTTCGAATCCCAGCCATCCTGTCCATCTGGGCGCGGCGTCATGATGATCGCGTGATCCGTCCAGTGCACCAGATCGTCGCTGTAAGCGATCCAGATATTCGGCGACCGGCGGTGCAGGATGACATAACGCCCGCCGATCTTCTCTGGGAAGAGCACATGGTCTTTGTTGGGCGCCTTTTCAAGCGGGCCGATATCGTGCCATGTGATCAGATTGTCGGAGACGGCGAGCATAGGAAAGAAACCGTTCGCTCCGAAGGCGGTGTACGTCAGATAGAAGCGGCCCTCAAGCGGTGTGATGCGCGGGTCTTCGACGCCGCGGTAGTCGTCTCGATCTTGGTGCGGCGCCATGACCGGCTGCTCCAGCCGGTTCCAGCTCAAGCCGTCCAGGCTGACGGCATAACCCAGCGACGAGACATAATCGACGCCCTGCGCGCGGTACAGCATGTGGAACAATCCGTTATGCTGAATCACCGCCGGGTTAAAGACATTGACGGCCTCCCACTGATGCAGCGGGTTGGGATAAAACAACGGGTTGAACGGGTGACGCTCGAGCTTGAGCTGCATGGATACCCCTTTACGATTCGGTCCAAAGTGTTTCGCCGGTGAGCGTGTTGTAAGTGAGCGTTGCGCTGCGCCCGTTCGGAAGCGCAAAAGTGCGCCGCGCAACTGCGGGCTGCAAATAGAACGCATCGATCTTGCTCAAGCCCGGGTTCTGGGCCTCGGCGCTGCCAGCATAAGCGTAACGAATGATGTGCTCGCCGGCAGCCAGCGAGATAGGCTGGGCGGTGACCCGATCGAGCCAGAAGTAGTCGCTGTCGGGCGAGACCGTCTGCGGGATGATGATCTCCTCGCCATCATTGATGCGGACGGAGAGGGCAACCTGCGGCGCAGCCAGCGCATCGGCCGGCATGCCCGGCTCGACGAGGGTCATCTGCAGCAGATTAGCGGCGACATCCGGATCGCGCCCGCTCAAATTCATGAAGGAATTGCCGCCGATGCCCCGCCCAGCTTCAAAACCGAAGCGCGTCCCCGCCTCTGGCGTGCGGACGCCGATCGCCTCCCATGACAGCGCTGCCTCATAGATGTAACCCGTTCCGTCGGCAAATGGCGCCCATGCCAATTGGCTGCTGCCCGCGAAGCCCGTCTCGACCCAATTCCAGATCTCTGGGCCGGCTGGGGTCTGCGCGAGGGTGAACTTGGCCGAGAGCGCCGATGCGCCCGGCGCGCGCGTGAAATACAGCCACAGCGCATCGCCCTGCCACACCGTGCTCAGGCGGTGGGGCTGCTCATGTTCGGGGTCTCGAACGACCGCTAAAAGGTAGAGGTGCGTTTCGTCCCACTGCAAGCGCACCGTGAAGCTGTCCACCTCAGGCCCCTGCCACAACCCGGCGCCGCGCAGAAACTGGCGGGCCGTGTTGGACTCCAGCGTCGGCAGATCGTCTGGCCAGTCGTCTGCATTGCCATCGATCGTGGGGGGCGCCATCGCTCGTTGGACGGTGAAGCTGTCGCCCGCGGCAGCCTGCCGCACGTGCGCGACATACAGCAGATAGTCATCCTCGGCTCCCGAGTCGATCGTAAAGCTGAGGCGCATGCGCTGGCCCTCGCCCAGCCCAACATAACGCCCGGCGCTGATGTAGCCTTCGCCCGTCCAATTCCCGCTGAAGTAGACTGGTGTGCCGACGACGCGCTGGCCTTCCTCCGCTTCAAGGATGCGGAAGCTGCTGCTGCCGCCGGCCGCACGCGCGAACAACGTCTCCTGTGCTTCGGGGATCTGGGCGAGCACGATCAGACTCATCAAGGCTTCGATGGTCGATTCGGCGCCGGCATTGCGGTTAACGCGCCACGCTACCGGCCCATCGATGCCATCGAACGTGCGGCCTGTCTGCGGGTCGTACATTGATACGCCGGCCATGTTGTTGCCGAAGTACCAGCTCCCGGCCAGCCCGGCATAGCGCGCAAACTGCACTTCGCCGGTTGCACGGTAAAGGCCCGCATAAGCCTGAACGAGCATGTTGGTGCCATAGGCGATCTGCTCCCGGCGGAAAGGCACGACGCCCATGTGTCGGAACGTCTCTAAAGCGAGATGGCGCAGAAAGAACGACTCCGCCTCTGCGCGCGCCGAGTCGATCCAATCGGCGCGGCCAAGCGCCATGCCCGCCTCGATCAGGCCGTGTGCCATGTGCGCGCCCCAGCGATGCCAGAAGCCTGGGGCGTTGGCTCGAACCGGATGCGCGCCCCATGGATAATCGCTGTGCGTGCCCAGCCGGTAGGCGGCGACACCGTCAGCGATCTGAGATAGAATGTTGGCGGTCGTCTCGTTGGGGCGGGCGCGGTAGTAGGCCGAAAGGCCGAGCAGGCCGATGCTGGCGATGGTCGATTCGCCGCCTGGAATCCATGCCGGGATAGTGAAGCCATGAACCTCGAACGTCTCGCCGTAGTTGCCTAACGCTGCGCCGAGCGCTGCCTCGGTGCGCAGGTAGGCCGCAGCCAGTACGTCGGCGTAAGCAGCGTCGATCGGGTCGAAGACGCGCACCCCTTCGCCCAGCGCCCACAGCCCGCGCATCGCCCACCAGCCGAGGCTTTTATAGCTGGTTGGGCCGGTGCGATTGATCGTGCCCTCGCGGTCAGTCACAAAGTTATAGAACTCGCCATCATCCGCCTGCATATAAAGGACGAAATCGAGGCAGCGGCGCGCCCACTCCAGCAGCTCAGCTTCGCCGGTGCGCTCGTATTCCCACAAGTAGACGACGGCTGCGCGGGCGACATCATCGACGGCGCTCAGGCCCTCGTTGGCCGCGTCGACCCAGCCGTAATCCGGATATTCAGAATAGATGTGAACGAGCGCCATGTCGCGCCCGTCGATCGTGACGGGTTCAGTTAAAAAGCGCAGGTGATCCAGGTTGACCAACTCATGCTCCGGCTGAGCGCTGGCGAAGCCGCCAAGCAGCGCCAGCGCGGCTATCCCAATGCTGACCAAACGGCCGCTTTTTTTCAAGTTGGGGCTGTTCGGGCGAAGAACGCGCCTCATGCATTATCCTTTCACGGCGCCCACATTGATCCCTTCGAGGAATTGTTTCTGGGCCAGGAAATAAATGACCAACACCGGCAGGGCCATCATCGTCGCCATCGCCATCATGTAATGCCACTGCGGCGCTTCCTTGCTGAGCGATTGATCGAAGAAGCGCATGGCCAGGGCGAGCGGGAATTTGTCTGGTGTGCTCAGGTAGAGCAGCGGCCCTTGAAAATTGTTCCAGTTGCCCTGAAATGAGAAGACAGCGATCGCCAGCAGGATCGGCTTGATGAGCGGCAGCATCACGTAAAAGTAGATCTGGGCGACGTTGGCGCCATCCATGATCGCCGCCTCTTCAATATCGCGCGGGATCGATAAGAAGAACTGGCGCATCAGGAACACATAGAGCGGCCCCCACGCAAACAACGACGGCCATGTCAGCGGATCGTAGGTATCGAGCAGGCCGAGCTGCCGCCAGATCAAGAAGCCCGGCACGCGGGTGACGATGCCTGGGATCATCACCGTCGCCAGCATGATCGCGAACAGCGCATCGCGGCCGCGGAATTTGAAGCGCGCGAAACCATAGGCGACCAGCGAGGCACTGAAGATCTCGCCGAACATCGCGAGCAGGGTGATGAAGAGCGTATTGCCGATGATGCGCCAGCCGGTCATGGCGGGGTTGATCGACTGAAGCTGCTGCCACACCTGCAAATAGTTTTCTGGCGCGGCTGGGTTAGGAATGAAGCGAATTTCGCGGATGAAAAGCTGCTCCTGCGTCTTCAGCGACGTCGAAATCATCCAGAAGAAAGGGATGAGCACCAGCGCCGCGCCCAACAGCAGCAGGGCATAAATGATGATCTGGCGCAGGTAAAAGCGCCGCTGCGAGGGCCTCGGCTGCTCGATCAGGATATCCCGCGTTGCAGTTGTGGTCGCCATTTTATTTTTCCTCCCTCGCGCCCTGGTAGAACACCCACGCCTGCGATGAACGGAAGATGAGCGCCGTGAGCGCCAGGATGATCATGAGCATGATCCAGGCCATGGCCGAAGCCATACCCATGTTGCGGAAGTTGAAGGCCTCTTGGAAGATCAGCCAGTTGAGGAACGTCCCTGCTTCTGAGGGGATGTCGATGAACGCGGCCGGCTCGAAGACCTGCAAAGCCGCGATGGTTGAAACGACCAGGTTGTAAAACAGTGCAGGGCTGAGCATAGGGATGGTCACATGGCGAAATTTCGACCAGTCGCCCGCCCCATCGATGGCTGCGGCTTCATACAACTCCTGCGGGATGCCCTTCAGGCCGGCCAGCAAGATGACGGAATTGGCCCCGAACACGCCCCACAGGCTGATGATGACGAAGACCGGCAGGATCAAATTGGGGTTAGTGAGCCAGCTGGGCGGGGGAATATTCAACAGCAAATAAAGGGGTGAAAAAAGTGTATTCAGCAGCCCGCCGCTCGAGAAAATCCAGCGCCACAATAAGATCGTGGCGACGGCCGGCAAAATGGCGGGCATGTAATAAAGCACACGCCAGATGCCCAGCGCGCGCACTTTTTGATTGAGCAGCAGCGCGACGCCCAGCGAAGCAACCAGCCCCACCGGCACCGTGAGCACCGCATAAAGTACCGTCATGCGCACGGCGCGCCAGAACTGATGACTGCGCGCGCCGATGACGAAACCGCCATCGCCAACCTCAACGCGCTGCACGGCGGTATAACGCGGGGGGAGAGCATCACTGCTGCGTTGAGTGCGCGACTCTAACGGTGCGACGCGCAGGTCGAAAATGCGCGCGTAGTTGTCCAGGCCGATCCAGCGCGGCGGACGAAACAGGTTATATTCCGTGAAGGATAAGTAAAACGACGAACCGATCGTGAAGACGGTGAAGACCAAAAAACCGACGACCCACGGCGTGATCAGCGCACGGCCGGCTGCCGCCTCGTGTTTGATGCCTACCCAACGCTGGACGCGGTAAACGAGGACCATCAACACGCCCAGCCCGATGATCACGCCGATGTAACGCACCAGGGTGGGGAAATAGGTTCCTAATGCATCGCTGCCCATGCTGAACGCCCTTTACTCGCTTAAGCTGCATAAGGGCAAGCGGGGGCAGCCGCCGCTGCCCCCGCTCGTCTGCGTAACTTAGGGGAGAGTATCTTCGAGTTCTGGTCGCACTTCGGCGGCGAGTTCCGCCACAGACAGGTCTGTTTCGTTGTTCAGCAGCGGCCCCCAGAACTCGGACCAGAAGATCGCATCCCAGCGGGCATAATTGCCGAAGATCGGCAGCGCGCGCATATCGGGCACGGCAGCGATGATGGCTTCGGCGTTAGCCGCTTTGCGCGGCTCTGAAGCGATCAGGTGCTCTACCGTCGCCTGAGAGATGCGCGGCGAGACGATCTTCCACGTATGGATAGCCTCGGTCAGTCGCACCAATGCGTCGCAGGCCAGTTCAGGGTTGCGGGTATTGGCATTGATCACGGTGCTGGCGTTCCAGGCGAAGGTCGTGCGATCGCCCGTGCGCGGGTGCGCCGGCACATGGATCACGCCGACATCCAGCCCGGGCACGCGGTCGAGGTCATCGGCTGCGCCGCCCATGAACATGGCGATCCGGCCGGCTTTGAACATCTCGCCGAAGCCTTGTTCAGCGATGATCTCGCGGCTGGGCGACAGCTCTGGGTTAAACGCGGTGCTCAGATAGAACTCGAAGCCTTCCACGAACTCCGGGCTGTCAATGGGCGAGCTGGTGAAATCGGCCGAAATGGGCTCTCCGCCCGCCTGCCACACGAAGATGAACGGCGGCGGCCAGCCATTGTTGATGAAACCCCATTGGTCGATGGTCCCATCGCCATCGGTATCGAGCGTCAGCGCGCGCGCCTTCTCGATGAAGTCATCCCACGTCCAGCCTTCCTGCGGGAACTCGACGCCGGCCGCTTCAAACAAGCCGC
>DAOTYT010000013.1:0-22633 GCA_034434615.1 Anaerolineae bacterium
GAACCTGTGTAGTTGGTACGTAGGTCAAGGGCGCTGGCAGCTTCGATAGTTGTGGCACTGGCGCTTGCCACCGCCCATAACGACAGCCCGCGCCGCTCCAACAAGGCCTTCACCGAGCTAAGTTCGTCTTTGCGCACCGGGCGCGAGCCCACATCCAGCGTAATGCGAGCGCCGGCGAAAAAGCTGCTTTGCCCGTCGATCCGCGCCGCCAAATCCGCCGTGACGCTTTGCCAGTCTTCATCTGGGCTAAGGGAGACGAGCAGACCTTCTCGATTGCCCTTGATCGCGACGGTCGTCTCGCGCATGCCGCTGTCATCCTGTTCGTCAAGCACTATGAAGATGAATATTCATTTAATACTATACTGGTTTTTGTGCAAACGCTACAGGATGCCCGCAATTCTGAGCAGCATCAGCAGCGGCAGCAGCGTAAAAGTGGCTGGGGCCAGCCAATGGACGTGACGGTGACCTGGGCGCGCGCTTTTTCGCAGCCACTGGCTGAAGGTATAGATGGCATAGGTCATCCACATCACCTGAATCATCAGCAGCGGCAGCAGCAGCACCGGCGCATCGGCCCCAAAGTAGACGAGCGCGAATATCCCGTAAGCGCCGTAGGCCACCATCGTCACGACGCCGATCGGCGGGTACCAGCGGGCCAGCCGTGCCAGCCCCAACACGCCTAGGAGCAGCCCAGCTAAGGTGAACTGTGTCGTCACCAGGTCGATCAAACGCAGCCAGCGCGAAGGTTCGCGCCAGCCATCCGCGATGATGAATGGCACGCGAATCCCCTGCATCTCGGCCAGCTCCGCCGAGGCACTCCACCAGCCAGAGTCGGCATATAAGCGGGCGATGCCGGCAGCGCCGATCGCCAGCGTGCCGAGCACGACGAGCCAATAGATCAGCGGGAGCCTTTTGTTGGTCAAAAAGAGGCCAAGCAGCACGGCCGGGCCCATCAGCGCGAACAGCGGATCGTTAAGGACACCGACGATCATGAGCAGCAGCAGGCCGAGGGTGTGGTAAGGCTGAAGCTGGCCCGTCGGCGGCGAGTCCGGCCGCGGGTTGCTCAGCAATAGACCATCGTGTAAGAGGTAAAGGACCCAGGCTGTGAGCAGGGTGGTCAGCCTGAGGCTGCGCGGCGTGCCGACGACAGTCAGGAACAAACCGCCGAAGATGATCAGCGCAATGGCTGCGCCGACGAAAGGTCGTCGGCTGATGAGCACCGCTGCCAGCGCCCCGATGCCGGCCAGCGCAATCGCGGCGATCACTTCAAGCGGGTTCAAATTCGAGGCGCCGCCCATCTGCGCCCAGAATGACGGACTGAACGCCAGCGCCAGCGCGCCAACGACCGACAGCACCGCGCCCATCGGTCTTAGAGCCATGCCCATGCCGACGATGACCAGCGCCAGCCCAGAAGCACGGATGATCGGCGTCTGTCCAAGCAGCATAAACGTCACCCACGCCAGCCCGCCCGCGATTAGGGGCGGGAGCGCATAAGTCAAGCGCTGCCGCTGCGCCGGGGTGAGCGATAAGTTGGCCAGTGACGACCCCTTTCTATTGGCCGGGGGCGGGGCCAGTGTCATCCGCTGAGGGAATGATGCCGAGCGCAGCCGGGTCAACTGCGGACGGAGCAGTGCCATCGTTCGGCACGAGCAGCGGCTCAATCACCGGTTCGACGTTCGTATCGTTCACGTCAAGCTGCTCTGCAGGAGCCGCCGGCCCCGCAGGAGCCGCCGGCTCTGCTGGGATCGGCTGAGGAGGCGGGGCAGCGGGCTGCTCCGTCACAGTCCCTGGCGGTGCAATGGGCGCGGCTGGCGTTTGCGCTTGCCGTTGGCTTTGCAGGCGTATGTAAGCCTCGATCGTATTAACCACCACGGGCAGCGCGACGGCCGACCCTTCGCCGCCATTGTAGACGAAAGCGATCACAAGCAGCTCTGGGTTTTCATATGAGATATACGCCGTATACCATGCGTGCGCGGGCCAATTGCCCGGCCGGCACAGGCCGAGCGGGCGAGCGATCTCATCGCAGTACTCCGCGGTTCCAGTTTTGCCGGCCACGTTAACGTAAGGCAGGTTCGAGGCGCGCGCCGTGCCGTTCGTGACGGTGAAACGCATGCCCTCCTGCGCGATCGTGATCACCTCGGTGCTGGCAAACGGAGGTTGGTAATCTGGATTGAAGCGAATCGGGCTGCAGAAGCGATCGCGAAACTGGTAGTTCAATGGAACATGCACTGTATATTCGCGCCAGGTCTCCACAAAGGGATCGGGGTTGATATCGACCATGTTCGTGTACGATTCTGGGTTGCAGCGCAGCGGGTTGAAAAACTCGCTGGTGGGTTCGCACAGGCACACAAGGCTGCTTGGCCCCTTCATGATCATGTCTTCGAGCATCAGCAGGCGGATCGGTTCTCCCTCTGGCACCAGATCGAGGTTGATATTGCGGATCACCTGCGGTTGAAATGGGCGAGTGACATTGCCATTGATGTCGGTGAATTCGTAGACCACTGTCGGTTGATAGAGGGTGCCGCCGTTCGCGATCGCCGCAACTGAATTGATCAGCTGCAGCACCGTCGTATTGACGTACCCCTGCCCGAATGCGGCGTTGTACGTGTCGCCAGTCGACCAGTTTTCGCCATAGAGGCGTCGCTTCCAGTCTGGTTCCGGCATTCGGCTGGCATTTTCAAACGGCAGTTCGATACCTAGTTTAGAGCCGATCCCGAACGCCGTTGCATAGCGGAACAAATCGATGGGGCCTAAGCCGCCCTCGCGCAAGATCTGCGGCGATACGTTCGGGTTGCCGCCGCCAACTTGATAGAAATAAACGTCACAGCTCTGCGCGATAGCGCCGATCATATTCAGGTTACCGTGCCCCTGCGTCGTCCAGCACACGAAGCGCTGGCCGCGCGTTTCATCGAACGGCGCGTAACGGTTCGGCAAAATCAGGTCGCCGGGGTCGAAAAGAAGGGTCTCGGGTGCGATTACCCCCTCTTCGAGTACACCAACCGCCGTGATCAGTTTCCAGATCGAGCCGGGCGGATAGACGGACTGCGTGACGTGATTGACCAGCGGCGTCAGCGGGTCAGCGGCGACATCGAGATAGTAGGCCACGTCAATACTGCGAGCGAAACGCTGATTGTCGTAACTGGGGTAGCTGACCAACGCCAGAATTTCGCCCGTCATCGGGTTCATGGCGACGACCGAGCCGGTTTCGCTGCGGATGCGTCCCTCTTCAGCATTAAGCTGCGCGATGCGGTTGCGCAGCGCATCTTCAGCGGCCTGCTGAAGCTCGATGTCGATCGTGAGCCGGACGTTTTGCCCCGGCACTGGCGGGATGAGTTCAACTTGTCGCAGCGGCCGGCCGGCCACATCAACTTCTGTGATCTCGCGGCCGCGCTGGCCAGAGAGGATCGGCTCGAGCGCTGCTTCTAAACCAGCGTAACCGATGCGGTCATAGGCTGGGTTATAGCCTAATGCCAGCAGTTCCAGTTCCTGCTCCGGCGGAATGCGGCCCATGTACCCCACGATCTGCGAGGTCAGCGCGCCGGTTGGGTATTCGCGCACCGATGCGACGCTGATATCGACGCCGGGCAAGGTGTATCGCTCTTCAAGGATTTGCATCGCGTTGCGCTGCGGAATGTCCTCAGCGATGATGACCGGCCGGTAAGGGGCGATGCCGGCGCCTTCAGCGACCAGTTCCTCGATGCTGCGCACATTGCGACCGGATGCCATGGCGATCGCGCGGGTTGGGGGAACGCCGGTCAGCGCCGACAGGCGGTTATAAATGCGCAGCATCTGTTCTTCATTCGAAGGAACCGCTGCCGGGATGACCGTCACATTAAAGGCGGGCACGTTGATGGCCAGCGCGCGCCCGTACCGATCGACCATGATGCCGCGCTGCGAGGCAATTGGCAGCTGGCTTAGCCGGTTGTCGTTAGCCGCAATGATGAACTGTTCAGCCTCGATGAACTGCCATTGGAACATGCGAACGCTGAACAGCAGGAACGTGGCGAATACAATGCCCTGAAAGAAGGTGAGCCGCCAGCCTTGAAAAGGAAGCAGCCGCTGCATGTCTTACTCCTGAAACTCGTCCACAATCGGCGCGCTTTTTACTCGATCAGGCGCGCTAACCAGCGACCCGTGCGTCTGGCGTTCGAATGCGCATGCGGCGCACGAACCAGTATATCGGCAAGATCGCCACAAGATTATACGCCAGTGTGGGCAGCACGACATAGCCAAAAAGATCGAACAGCCGAACGTTAAACCCAGCGATACTCAGGATCGCGATGTAGAACAGCTTGTTCACTAACGTTCCCAGGGCGACCAGCAGCAGCAGCGAGATGAGGCCGATGCTGAAGACCTGCCGCCGCACGACATCGACCAGAAACACAGCTGCCACTAAGCCAGGGACCGATGCGCCAGTTGGCCCCGCTGACAGCAGATCATAGGTGATGCCTCCGACGAACGCCCAAGCCACCCCTTGTTCCAGCCGTGCGTTGGCCGCCCAAGATAGTACAATTAAAAAGATCAGATCCGGTTCGCCGCCGAGTATGCGAATTTGCGGCGTGAATGTCACCTGAAGGATCGCCGCCAGCACCAAAAGCGGCGCCCCGAGCCAGTTGCCCATCAGTTGCCAGTGTCGAAGGCTGAGAGATCGATCGGTTGGAAATTGGTAATGACGAGCACGAATTCAAGTGTATCGAAGTTAACCAGGCTGCGAATTTGCGCGGTTTGATACACGCTCTCTCCGGCCCGGCTGCTCGTTACCTGTCCGATCAGAAGGTCTGGCGGCAGGTTGCCGCCCAGGCCAGAGGTGATGACCAGATCGCCGTTTTGAACTTGCTCGCCCAGTGGGATGAACGTCATCTCAAGGTTGCCTGAGATCTGGCCGCGCACAGTGCCTTCGGCGCGGGTTGTCTGCAATCGAGCGCTCACTGCGCTGCCGGGGTCAGTGATCAACAGCACACGAGATGCATTCGCCTGCACGCCGATGACCCGTCCCACCAGCCCTAACTCAGTCACCACCGGCATCCCAACGCTGATCCCATCACGCGCGCCGCGATTGATCGTGATCGTGCGCAGCACATCCTGCTGCACTGCGATCACTTCTGCAGTCACAAACTCCTGCCCGATCGTCGTCGTCGTATAGTTGAGCAGGTTTGCGAGTCGTCGATAATCGCTGGCGATTTCGCGCAGTTCGACCAACTCCGATTGAAATCGGGCTAGCGCGGTTTCGAGCTCGGCATTGCGCTCCTGCAGCGATTGGAATTCGGCCAGATCGGCGACGGCGTTGGTCATGACGAGTGCCGCTCGGTTGAAAAAGCCCGAGACCGCATTCAGCGGCGTGCCGATGACGCTCTCCACGGGCGTGAGCAAGCCTGCGCTGCTGGCCGCGATCAACCCCGCGCACAGCAGCATGCAGACGATGAAGAAGACTGTTCGGTTGGAGCGCCAGCCGCGGCGAAAGGTCTGATTCATCCACACCTCCACCGCTGATTATAACAAATTAAAAGCCGCATTTTAAGCGCTAGGTTAGAAGTTCAGTGGCGCGTGCTGCCGCGTTCAAGCCCCACCAGCAGGCGGCGCAGATTGTTATAATCTTCGAGCACACGGCCAGCCCCGCGCGCGACGCAGGTCATCGCGTCTTCGGCCACCCAGGTGCGGATATTGACCTCCTCGGCGATACGTTCGGCCAGCCCGCGAAGCTGGCCGCCGCCGCCGGCGAGGCAGATGCCGCTTTCCATCAAGTCGCCGATCAGCTCAGGCGGCGTATCGTCAAGCGCATCCTTGATTGTATCGATGATGATCCCCACCGAACCGCTGATCGCCTCGCGCACTTCGATAGAGCTCACTTCGACCGATGTTGGCAGCCCAGTGACGAGATTGCGCCCCTTGACCGACATCATGCGTTCTTGGGGCAGGGGATAGGCGGAGCCGATCTCGATCTTGATGCGTTCGGCCGTTGGCTCACCGATCAATAGGTTGTGTTTGCCGCGCATATATTGGACGATATCTTCATCCATCTCGTCACCAGCGACGCGAATCGACCGGCTGATGACGATGCCGCCAAGCGAAAAAAGGGCGACCTCTGTTGTGCCGCCGCCGATGTCGATAATCATGCTGCCGCGCGTCTCTTGTACCGGCAGCCCCGCGCCAATCGCTGCGGCGACCGGCTCCTCTATCAGGTAGACCTCGCGCGCGCCGGCGCTGACAGCGGCATCATAGACCGCGCGTTTTTCGACTTCGGTCACGCCGCTTGGGATGCCGACGACTACGCGCGGTCGCGGGATTGGCACCCAACTCTGCTCGTGCGCTTTATGGATGAGGTGGCTGAGCATCGCTTCGGTCACCTCGAACTCGCTGATCACACCATCGCGCAGCGGCCGCACGATCAGGATATCGCGCGGGTTTTTGCTCCACATCTCTTTGGCGCGCGCCCCCACCTCGATCGGCCGACGCGTTTTCTTCTCGATCGCCACGAAGGATGGCTCGTTGATCACAATGCCTTTGCCGCGTACACTGACAAGCGTATTGGCTGTGCCGAGATCGATGCCGATGTCGAGTGAGAATAAGCCAAAAAAATAATCCAGCGGGCTTAGCAACGCGGTCTCCTCAGCGGCGTAGAACAGCGCGGCATTATACCATGCGCGCAGGGGAATACAAAGTGATGTATAACCATTTGTATTGCGATAACTAAACCTGATAAGCTTTAATGACCCTTTATCAACGTTGTTTAACCTTTATCCGCCAACGCCGCCTGATTGAGCGCGGTGACCGCGTCCTCATCGCTGTATCGGGAGGGGCAGACTCGCTGGGGCTGCTGCACCTGCTGTGGCGCATGCGCGATAAGTTGGGCTGCGCGCTGCACGTCGCCTCGCTCGATCATGGGCTGCGCGGCGAAGAAGGCGCGAACGATGTTCATCACGTCGGTCTGGCCGCTCAGGCGCTCGGCCTGCCATTCACAGCGGGGTCTATCGACGTCGCCGCTTTGTCCGGAGGCGTTGGCATCGAGGCGGCAGCCCGATCGGCGCGCTACCGTTTTTTGGCGGAAACGGCGCGCAGAGTAAATGCGAATAAGTTGGCTACTGCCCATCACGCCGATGATCAGGCCGAAACGGTCTTGATGCACCTGCTGCGCGGCGCAGGCCTTGAAGGGCTGCGCGGCATGGGAGCGCGCTCGCCCGTTCCTGGCCATGCCGATCTCACGCTCATTCGGCCGCTGCTGCGCTGTACGCGCGCAGAGCTGGAGGCATACTGTTTTGAGCATGGGCTGAACCCTCGTCATGATGCGAGCAACGAAGACATAACGTTCACCCGCAATCGCATCCGCCGGCAGCTTCTGCCTCAGCTCGAGTCGATCTATCCCGGTGTGCGCGGGGCGCTGGCTGCGCTGGCCGATACAGCGTCTGAAGATGCAGCCTACATCGCCGCGCAGTATGCTGCAACGCTGGGGCTGGAGGTGCGCGAAGAAACAGGGCGGGTTTGGCTGCCGCGTTCCGTACTGCGACAAGCGCCTGCAGCGCTCGCCCGGCGCTTCATCTTTGATGGGGCGCGGCGGTTGGCAGCAGACATTGAGCTTTCCTACCAACATGTCATTGCCGCACTCGATGTCGCTCTGCACGGTGCGCAAGGCGCTGCAGCCGCGCTTCCAGCCGGGCTGCGCCTGCGCGTCGATTATGAGATCGTTGTGATCGAACGGGCGGTCGCCGGCCCGTCCACTGCGGACGAAACGCATCCTTTATTGGCTGAAGGTGAAGAGGTTATCCTCGTCCCGCCGGGCACTGCAGCATTCGGGGCCGGCTGGCGGCTGCATTGTGGCGATGAACGCCCTCAGCGAGTTTCCTCAGCGCTTCATCTTACCGTTCCTCGTGGGGCACCGCTGCGATTACGCGGCCGCCGCGCGGGCGACCGCTTCAAGCCGAGCGGCCTAGATGGCCATACACAGAAGGTGAGCCGCTGGCAAATCGATCATCGCGTGCCGCGGTCTCTGCGTGAGCGCGTGCCGCTGCTTGAGGTCAACGGTGAGATCGTCGCCATCTTGTGGGGCGAGCGTTGGCCCGTGGCAGCGCCCGTCATCCCCGATCAAGCAAACGCCGCCGCGGTTTGGATCTGGCTCGATAAGGAATGAGTGCCGTTGCGTTCGGCATGTTTCAGCCCTCACCCTAAATCCCTCTCCCTCAGGGAGAGGGACTTGGAAACCTTAGCGGTTCTGCTCCCCTTCTCTCCAAGGGAGAAGGAGCCGGGGGATGAGGGCAGCTGCGTCACAATCAATGAGTAATGTAATCCAACGATTAGGACTTGGCAAAATATGTCAGGTCAGTTATCCTTAAGAAAGTATAAAAGAAAAGATAAGGGTACTCCATAGGCGGATATTATGGCTGACGATAACAACGAAACTGCTTCGGTGCTTGTCGTAGACGACGAGGCAGCCATTCGCTATTCCGTGAGCAAGACGCTTCAGCGGGTGGGCTACCACGTGCGCGAAGCCGCCAGCGGTGAAGATGCCCTTGATGTGATGCGCGCGCAAAATTTCGATGTCGTGTTGACCGACGTGCGTATGCCGCCTGGCCTCGATGGTGTTGAGTTAGTGCGCCGCATTAAAGATACCGACCCAGATATGGTCGTCATCCTGATGACCGCTTACCCAAGCTTAGGCACAGCCGTAGAGGCGCTGCGACTGGGTGCGCACGATTATCTGATTAAACCCAGTTCGAGCCAGGATATTCGTCAAAGCGTCGCCCGCGGCATCGAGCGTGCGCGTAATCTCAAACGTCGGCGCATGCTGCTCGATACGATTCGGAATAATGTGCAGGAACTATCGCGCTCTCCAGAAGAATTCACGCTCTTCGATCGCCGCGATGAAGTAACTGAGGAGCGATCGTCATTCACCGAGATGGTTGGCGAGCCAGCCATCAGTAACATTATGCACCTCGGCCCACTGACGATCTATCCTGGCCGCTATCAGATCGCCGTGGACGACCGCCCGATCGATCTCACCCCAACCGAGTTTGATCTGCTCCTCTATCTAGCGGCTCATCGTGGACGCGTCGTCTCCTGTCATGAGCTGGTGCGCGAGGTGCGCGGCTATACTGTTGATGAGACCGAGGCGCGCGAGGTGATCCGTCCGCATGTCAGCAACCTGCGCCGCAAACTTAAGCAGGCCGGGCAAGACGAAGACTTGATCGTCAATGTCCGCGGTATTGGTTACAGGTTAAGCGAACAAGCAGAATGACACGACGCAATTTCATATGGTTACTGGTTTTCCTGCTCTTGGCGGCTGGCCCGCTAAGCGCTCAGGAAACTGATCCGATCGACGCGCGCATTCAGTCGATGTCGCTCGAACATCGCGTCGCGCAGATGTTTCTGGTCACACTGCACGGCCAAATCATGACTGAAGTCGGTGCGGCTTTTCTGCGCGAGTGGCAGCCTGGCGGCGTCGTACTATTTGCAGCCAACATCACCTCGCCGGAGGGCGTCACCCGGCTGACCAACGACTTCCAGCGGACGATCACTGAAGCTGGTGGGCCACCCATGCTCATCTCGGTCGATCAGGAAGGGGGCATCGTCGCGCGACTGACCGAAGATAAGGGCTTCACGGTTTTTCCGGCGCCAGTCTTGATCACGGCTGCAGGTGGGGTGATGGCCTTCCGCGTTGGGGCCGCCGTCGCGCAGGAGCTGAGCGCGGTCGGCATCAACATGAACCTTGCCCCGGTTGCCGATCTTGAGACCAACCGCGATAACCCGATCATCTTCCGTCGTTCGTTCGGTAACGATCCGCACATCGCTGGCGCGGCCGTGGCGCAGTTTGTCCGCGGCACGCAGTCGCGCGGCGTCTTGGCGACGGCCAAGCATTTCCCGGGCCACGGCGAAACGCGCGAAGACTCGCACGGAGAGCTGCCGCGCCTCGATCTGAGCCGAGAGCGCTTAGAGACGGTCGAGCTGGTGCCATTTCAGCAGGCGATCGACGCCGGCGTGGCAGCGGTGATGGTTGCCCACATCTGGTATCCTCAAATTGACCCCACGCCGAATATGCCGGCTTCTTTGTCATGGCCCGTGATGACCGGCCTGCTGCGTCAACAAATGGGGTTCGATGGTTTGATTGTGACCGACGCGCTCGACATGAACGCGGTCGATATGACCTACAATTTTTATGACGCGGTCGTTATGTCGGTGCAGGGCGGGGCCGATCTGCTGGCGATGGGGCCGAGTGTCGATATTGTAGTGGCGCGCCAGGCGATGCAGCGTTTGGTCGATGAAGTGCGCGCCGGCGCGATTGATGAAGAACGCATCAACGACTCGGTGCGGCGCATCTTGCGAACGAAAGCGCGTTTTGGCATCCTCGATTGGACGCCGCTCGACCCCGCTACAGCCCGCGAACGCGTCGATGCTGAAAGCCATGCCCGCTTGATCGAAGATCTGTTCCGTGCCGGCGTCACGGTCGCTTATGACCGCAATAATCACCTGCCGATCACGCCAGATCGCAACGTGGCGATCATTTTCCTTGGCACGCGCTACCAGATCTATCATGAATGCGGATTGTATGCCAACCCCGCCAATACGCGCTGGCTGTCGGTCGCCATGTCGCCGGATGATGAACAAATCGCCTGGGCGGTCGAAGCCGCCAACCGCGCTGAAACAGCCATCGTGTTCACTGAAGAGGCGATCCGCAACCGCGACCAACAGGCGTTAGTGAACGCGCTGCCGCAGGAAAAGACGATCGCCGTCGCGTTGTGGTCAGCTTATGATTGGCAAACGTACCCGAACGTGGCCGGTTTTGTCGCGGCCTACAGCCCCTTGCGCCCAGCCGTGCCAGCGATCTGTGAAATCTTGTTCGGGCAAATCCCTGCGCGCGGCCAGCTCGCGCTCACGTTAAGCGATCAGCTGGTAGCGGGCAGCCGCGTCCGGTGAGCTGGCCAGGCCGGCCCTTCCCATACTGCGGCTTGTCGCAGGGCGCGTTTCAGGTTACCTTATAATGACTGGTGTAGGCCACAGGAAAGCCATCTATGGGTACACTGAACCCCGATCTGCTGTCGAAAGACCTCGACGCGGTGCTGAACGATGCTGTTGCTTTGAAGGATCAGTATCGCAAATCAACCCTGATGCCCGAGCTGATCTTGCTCGCGCTGCTTCGGCGCAAAGATAATGCAGCCGCGCGCGTGCTGGAGACGTTCAAGACGCAGCGCGGCGTCGACCTGGAGCGGCTTGAACGGCAGGTGCATCTCGCCACGGAGACACGGCGTGATCAAAACGGCAACCTCGATTTCGTGGCGCGCGGCAACCGGATGGTTCCCCTGTCGCGCCAGACGATCATCTTAATCGACGATGCGCTGACGATCGCCAACTCGCGTAACGAAATGCGCGTCGATACCGATCACGTGTTGGAAGTGCTGGCGGAAAGCACCCAAAGCACTAGCGGCCTGCTGCGCCAGCAGGGGATCACGCCGAAAGCCATCGCCGATCTGCTGGCTGATAATTCGACCGTCATCCGCAAGGATACGACCACGCAGGATTTCGTCGCCGCCTCGAAGATGGGCAAACTGCGCGCGGTTTACTTTCGCGAGGACCTGCTGCGCGATATGATCAACATCCTCGCTCAGTCGGTCAACCGCCACATTTTGCTCATCGGCCCCGATGGGGTGGGCAAACGGACGCTGGCCTACAGCCTGGCCCTGCTGATGAGCGAGAACAAAGGGCCGCGCAACCTTACCAGTCTCGTTGGCATCGACGAGACGGCCCTGCTCGATAACGACCAAAAGGCGGTACGTGCCGGCCTTAACCAGGCGCGCGGCGGCATTTTGTTCATCCCGCACCTGCACCGCTTTTTTGGCGGGCCGATTCGCGCGGAATTCGCCAAAGCGACGCCGCTGATCCAGAAGGCATTCCTGGCGGATGATCCGGTCATCATCGGCACGACCACTGAAACCGAGTATCAGCAGCGCTTGGCGCCGGTGACGGCCATCGCTGAGAACAGCCAAATTTTGCGCGTGCCCGAGCCAACCGTTGACGAGGCGATCGAGATGCTCAGGGTCATCAGGCCGCATTTAGAGGCCGACTATTCTCTGAAGATCGCTGAAGAGGCCATCACCGTTTCGGCCAGGCTGGCGAAACGTTATCTTGGCACAATGCCGCTGCCGCGCAGCGCCGAGCACCTGCTCCATCGCGCCGCCGCGATGGTCAACATGAGCAAGCAAAGCCCGCTGGCCCCCAAAGCAGAGTACAACGGCAGCGACAGCAGCACGGTCGACGCAGAAGATATCACCCTCGCAGCCAGCCAAATGACTGGCGTGCCGGTGAGCAAGCTGGGCGAGGACGAACGCGCGCGCTATGCCAGCATGGTTGAACATATCAAAGAGCGTTTGATTGGGCAGGATGCCGCTGTGCTCGCTGTGAGCCGCGCGATCAAAACGGCGCGCGTCGGCTTCAAAGACCCGAAGCGGCCGATAGGCGCATTTCTGTTTTTGGGGCCAACCGGCGTTGGCAAAACGGAACTGGCGAAGGCGCTGGCCGAATTCATGTTCGGCAATGAAGATGCTATGCTGCCGCTCGATATGAGCGAGTTTAAAGACGAAAGCAGCCTGAACCGCCTGCTCGGTTCCCCAAGCGGCTACGTTGACAGCGAAGCCGGCGGCCAGCTCACGGAGCGCGTTCGCCAGCAGCCATACATCATCGTGCTGTTCGATGAGGTTGAGAAAGCGCACCCGCGCGTCCTCGATATTTTGCTGCAGGTGATCGAGGAAGGCCGTTTGACGGATGGCCGCGGCAACCAGACGAATTTCAGCGAGACCGTCATCATCCTCACCAGCAACCTCGGTTCTGAGGAGCTGGCCGTTCCAGTGATCGATGATACGGTTCGCGAATTGGCCATGGATGAGGTGCGTTCCTTCTTCAGGCCGGAGTTCTTGAACCGCCTCGATGAAGTGGTGATGTTTAATGCGCTTTCCGATCAGGATCTCTATGACATCTTGAAGCTGATGTTGAAAAAAGAAGTGCGGATGGGCCAGGAACGCGGGCTCGAGCTGGAGTTCACCGAAGCAGCCATGCAGTGGATGCTGGCGCAGAACGATGAGCCGCAGTATGGCGCGCGCCCGCTGCGCCGCATCATCCGTCGTTCAGTGCGCGAACCCCTGGCCGATTTTCTGCTGCGCGTTAACCCGCCCAACGGCACGCGCGTTCGCGTCGATGCTGAGCCCGGCGCTCTAACGCTGCAGTTCGTCGCGCTGGTCGATGGCAAAGAGATCAGCGTCGGTGCAAAATGACCACCGACGATACCATTATCATGCGGCCGGTCCCGCGCCGCCCTGAGACCGGTCTGGGCGCATGGTTAGCGACGGTCGGCTATCTGGCTGCTGAATACAACCCGGATGCTTTGCTGGCGCTGCGGGCAACCCCCAGCCCGGATCACGCAGTTGTGTGGACGGCAAGCGTATCGTGGGGGCATGAGCACTATAGCGTTGAGAGAAGTGATGGCCAATTGGCGGAAGCCCTGCGCGGCCTTTGGCTGCTTGTAGAGCGAGACCACCAGCTTTTCAAGACGTTGGAAGCGGCTGCTCGCCGCCCGGCAGGTTATCCACCCGAGCGCTGGATCGATGAGGAGACGAAAGAAACGTTGAGCCAGCTTATCCGCATCGTCCGTCCGGCGTTCGCGTTGGATTGGAGCCTGATCATCATCTACAAACCGATCGAACTGCCGGCGCTGCGCGTGCAAGCGCGTTTAATCGCGCGCGGCAGCAGCGTTCAGTTGAGCGGCGGCGGCAGCACGATCCGTACTGCCTGTCATGCTTTGCTGCGCCATGCTGCACCTGGCATTTTCGCCAGCGTCGGTCGTTATGCCGATGCCGATCCGCCGCCCACCAGCTAGGCTTTCAAAAGGCGACGCTCAGCACTGTCAATCCATCCTTTACGAGGAGATGCCTTGATGACCGAGATCAATACGACCATCTTTCGCAAGTACGATATTCGCGGCACCGTGACGGGCGACAATCCGCAGCTCACCCCTGCCGTTGCGCTGCTGGTCGGCAAAGCGCTTGGCACCTATATGCCGCGCACTTTTGGCACAGAGCGAGTTTTTGTCGGGATGGATAACCGGTTGACTTCGCCGCCTTTGCAGCGGGCGCTCATCGACGGCTTGCTGTCGACGGGCATGGCCGTCACCGATATCGGGCAGGTCCTTACGCCGACGGTCTATTTCGCATCCGCCAGCTATCCCGGTGCTGCTGGCGGCGTCATGATCACTGGCAGCCACTTGACGACCGATTACAACGGCGTCAAGATGGCTTACGGGCCGCTGGCGCTGGCCGATCAACAAATTCAAGATCTGCTGCGGATCATTCAAACGGATGATTTTGACGCCGGGCAGGGCGAGCTGACGACCGACTATGACATGATCCACAAACACATGACGACGATCAAGTCTAAAGTCAAGATCGAGCGTCCGCTCAATGTCGTGATGGATGCTGGCAATGGGTTAAGCGGCACCTATTTCCCAGGTGTCCTGCGCGATCTCGGCATCAAGGTCACCTGCCTTTACTGCGAAAGTGATGGCACTTATCCCAACCATCTGCCCAATCCCGAAGACCCGGAAACCACCAAAGATTTAGAAGCCAAAGTCCTTGAGATTGGCGCTGATCTCGGCTTCGGTTTTGACGGCGACTCCGATCGCTGCGGCTTTATCGACAATCACGGCCATCATATCGCGGCTGACCGGCTGCTGGCGCTGCTCGCCCGCGATCTGCTCGCGCGCCAGCCCGGGGCGAAGATCGTCTTTGATGTGAAGGCTTCGCAAGTGCTGCCCGATGAGATCCGCAAATATGGCGGCGAGCCGGTCATGTGGAAGACGGGCCACAGCCTGATGAAGCAAAAAATGCATGAGATTGGGTCGCTGCTGGGTGGCGAGGTGAGCGGTCATCTGTTCGTTGGTGAGGACTACTACGGGTTCGATGATGCACCGCTGATCGCGCTCAAAACGCTTGAGATCATCTCGCGCAGCCAGAAAACGGTGGCTGAGCTGTTCGACGAACTGCCTAAGCTGGTTGCCACGCCTGAAGTCATCCTGTCCGCGCCCGATGATGTCAAGTTCGCTATCATCGACGAAATTCGCGATGCGCTCAAACAGGATTACGAAGTGGTCGCGCTTGATGGGGCGCGAGCGATCTTTGAGCGCGGCTGGGGCTTGGTGCGCGCCAGCAATACCCAGCCGGCTATCACCATGCGTTTCGAGGCGTATACAGCGCAAGAGCTGGTGGAGTATATGCTGCGGTTCAAGCGCCTGCTCGATCTGCACCCGGAGGTTGACCAAACTCGCCTGCTCGATCAGATCGCGCGCTTCAGCCAGCCGGCCTAATGCCAACTTTTGAGGAGATTTACGCCGCTCATGCCGCGGCCTACGATCGGTTGGTCGCGCGTGAGGATTATCAGGGCAATATTCTCGCTGCGCTGCGCGCAATCAGGCCGCTGGAGGGCATCGATGTGATCGAGATGGGGGCGGGCACTGGGCGGCTCACACGCCTGCTTGCCCCGATCGTCGGTTCGATTCGAGCCTTTGACCGATCTGCGCATATGTTGGGTGTTGCCGGGAGCCATCTGGCAGCCAGTGGATTAAGCAATTGGTCGCTGCATGTGGCCGACCATGACGCGCTTCCAGCAGCCAGCGCCAGCGCCGATCTGGCCATCGAGGGCTGGAGTTTCGGCCATGTGACCGAATGGCAGGCGGATCGCTGGCAGCAAGCCGCCGACGCCGCGCTCGCTGAGATGCAGCGTGTGCTGCGGCCCGGCGGCACAGCAGTTCTGCTCGAGACGATGGGCACAGCGGTGACTGAACCCGTGCCGCCGCATCAAACGCTGGCGGATTTTTATGCATGGCTGGCGGATGAACGCGGGTTTCAGATGGTCGTAATCCGTACTGATTATCGATTCGAGTCGCTGCAGGAAGCGGTCGAATTGGCCGGTTTCTTCTTCGGCCCCGAGATGGCGGCGCGCATCGAACGCCATGGCTGGGACATCGTGCCGGAGTGGACGGGCGTTTGGTGGAAGCGCAAATGAGCGCCGCGGCCCAGCCAAACGCGCCAGAGCAGCAGCAGCCCCGCCAATTCTGCAACGAGCTGCGCCCATGCGGCTCCTGCCGCCCCTGAAAGCGGGATCAACCAAAGACTGACCCCCAATTGGATGACACACACAACCGCGTTGACGCGGTTCACATAGTTCTCACGTCCCAGCGCGTACCAGTAGAGCGTGCGCCCGCCGCGCACGACGTTCATGGCTAAGGCGACGCCCAGCAGCGCCAGCGCCGCCGCTCCGGGAGCGAAGGCTGCGCCGTAGATCAGGATAAGCAGCGGCTCTGCCAGCAGTCCGAATCCGATCGCGGCCAGTGCCCCAAAGGCCGCCAGCGCCATTAAAGCGCGCTGAAAAGTCCTTTCCAATTCAGCTGGCTGGGCTGCCAACGCGGCTAAGGCTGGCAGCAGTGCGCCGTAGAACGCCATCGGCAGCAAACGGGCTGCTTCGACGAAACGCTGGCCCGCTGAGAAATATCCGGCATCGGCGGTCGTCGAAAGCTGCTCGAGCAGGATGATGCCCAATCGCAGTTGCACTGCCGCCAGCAGCCCGGCCAGCGCGAACGGCCATGCGCGCCGCAGCATCCGGTGCAGCGCAGTCTTCTGAACGGGCGCTGGGCGATAGAACCGACGGCGGTAGATCCACCATGCCACCGCGAGCTGTCCCGCTGACGTGAGCAGGTTGACGGCGAGCGCCTCGCGCACCCCTCCACCAGCCAGCAGGATCGCCACTGTCAGCACGACCTGTACAGCCAGCATACCAATGTTGAGCGCAGGGATCGGCCACATGACGCCGCGCGCGCGGAATATCGCGCTGAAGACGCTGACGAACGGCACGATGATCGCCAGCGGCGCTGAGATTTGAATGCCCGCGACGACGAGGCGGTCTGCGCTGAGCAGCGGCGCGCCGGCGATCAGCAGCAGCATGGCCGGCAGGCCGATCGCAAGGCGCAAGATCGCCGCTCCCCGCATCAGCGCCGCCTCGGTCTGCGGGCTGCCTTCCGCTGCCAGATCGCGGGTGATCAAGGTGCCGATGCCGAACTCAACCGCTAGGGATAGAGGATAGACCCAAGCCAGCGCGACGGCGTAGATGCCAAAAGCGGCGGCGCCCAACCCGCGGCCGAGCAGGGCAGCCAACGCGAAAGAAAGCGCAGCGCCTCCAAGGTTGCTGATCAACAGCAGCAGGGTATGACGTGAGAGCTGTGAAGTCATGGGGCGAGTATAGCGCGGACTAGGTAGGAGATGCGGAAACTGCTTCCTCACAACGATGACAGTGTTCGGCGGTGCTACGAAAAAAGCATGTTTCGATACAGAACGATAATATAGTGATCGCTAAAAATCGAAAGACGCGCAAATCGTGCTGTTCGAGCATCCAGGCCTTTGAGCAGGCGCAGCAGCAATGGACGTCTTTCGATCGCCGCATAAACTCCAGTTGGGGGGAGGAACAGCCCAAGCGGGCGGCTGCTCTCGAGAAGAAAATGCGGAAAAAACGCTCGTTCCAATCGTGCTGGAGAGGGGTAGGAAACGGTGATGGGCGCATCAAAGTCGCTCAGCTTGAACTGCGCCGCGCCGGTCAGCCTTCGGAAAGCTGTAGAAAAATCGGCGTGAAGGGCGTGCCAGCCGATCTCCCATAGACAGCACGGCGCCATCACCACGAGCAGCACGCGGCCGCCCGGTCGAACCCGCTGCGCCAGCCAGCGCGCCAGCCGAACGCGGTCGGTGACGCAGTTGATCGGCCCGAAATTTGAGAAAGCGCCGTCGAACGTCTCTGGCAGGTCGTCGTCGGCCAGCCGGTTCAGGTCGAGCGGAGCAACCCGGATCAAAGGCTGGCCGGAGGTTTTGGCGCCAGCCGCGGCGAGCATTGCCGCGCTCGAGTCGGTCGCGGTGACGCGAATGCCACGTTCAGCCAGACACAGCGCGTCATCGCCAGTGCCGCAGCCCAGCTCAAGAAGATGGCTGCCTGGCGGAAACGCCGCGAGCAGGTGCTCCTGTACTTGTCCGCGCAGGTGCGCAGCGATCGGCGAAGCGCTGAAATCCTCATCGTAGGTTGGCGCAAGCGCATCGAATGGGCTGGGGGCGTTCACGTTAGGGGCTCGCAATCGGCATGCGCGTGGACTGCGGCGCATGGATCGGCGTGCCACGGCGCTCCAACTGGTGGGCTGTCATGCGCATGCCCAGTCGGCCCAGTTTGGCGCTCGCGTAAAGTTTGATTTGACGACGCAGCGAGACGCCGCCGTTTGTACGTGCCCGGTGCAGCGCGACTTCGCTGACCATCCAGCGCGTCGCAAATTGGTAGAACCGTCGAGAGCGGCGCCCGCCGATCGTCAGATCGCGGTCGCTGCGCGCTTCCCACGGCCGGTCTGCCAGCACGCGGCTTTCGACCTGAGCGTAGTAGGGCGTGCCCTTAATCGGATAGGCGACGGTCGTCAGAAAAATATCTGGATTGGCGATCTTGAGATGCTCAACCGTCGCTTCGAGATCGCTGATCTCCTCGCCGTCATAGCCGAGCATGATGAACATCCCCGTTTCGATGCCGTGGCGCTGGAGCAGATGCGTTTTGTCTTGCACATCCTTAACGTTGACGCGGCGCTGCATCGCATCGAGGATGCGCTGCGACCCACTCTCTGAGCCGTTCCACAGGCGATAGCAGCCCATCTCAGCCAGCACGGCCACCACCTGCTCATTCAACCGGTCGGCGCGCGAGATGCATTCGAACGGGATGCGCACGCCGCGCGTTTTCAGCGCTTCATGATATTGAAACAGCCAGCGGTGGTTGATGGCGAAGACGTCATCGGCATACCAGATCAAGTCGGGATCGTACCGCTCTTTGATCCACAGCAGCTCATCGGCGGCGTCTTCAGGAGTGCGCCGCCGATGCGTGTTGCCGAAAACCGAATGGCTGCACCACGTGCAGGTATAAGGACAGCCGCGCGCGTGAATGACGGAGACTGAGCTCTTCCCATGATGGTCTTTCCACACGCGCATGTAATGCCCGATGTCGATCGCTTCGCGATCGGGCCACGGGTGCGCGCTGAGATCGGCGATCATCGGGCGCGGAGCGGTTTCGAACGCTTTGCCATCGTCGTCCAAAAAAGCGATCCCTGCGATTGCGTGCAGGCCGCTCATGCCGTAGCGGGCGAGATGCGGCAGCAGCATCGCTAACGTCAGCTCGCCTTCGCCGCGCACGATCAGATCCGCGCCGCGCTCGAGGTATTCCTGCGCGTAATAGGGCGGCTCTGGCCCGCCGAGGATGACGCGCGCCCCAGCCGCCTTGCACAACGCGATCATTTTGAGCGCGTTGAATTTCGTCATCAAATTGACGTACAGCCCCACAACTGCCGGGCGTTCGCACGCCAGCAGCGCTTCAAACGCGCTCAAACTGCTGAACGTCGAGTCGAACACGCCGACACTAAAACCGCGCGCCTTAAGGTAGGACGATAGATACAGGATGCCCAACGGTGGATAGGGCTTCATCACCCGTCGTTCGTGCGGGTCTTCATCCAAAAAGTAGCCATGGGCGAGCAGGATGTCCATGTCGGCAGTGCCTCGTCTTAACGGCGGGTGGGGATTACGTGAGATTGTGTCCGGTCGTGCTTTTGATGTAGTTGAGCGCAGCGGCGTAAGCTTCGCGATCCATGCTGAACATGATGCGAAACTTTTCGCCCTGTATCTCAAACTCAATGGCTGATTCGTGCCCGGCTGAAACATGGCGGAAGTAATGCGCCTGATCGAGGTTGTAGATTTCGGTCGTCGTTTCGCCGGTTCGGTAAAGGATCCAGTTAATCGACATGCAGGTTCTCCTTGTCGCACAGGGTGATGCGGATCAGTTCTCGCCATGAAAGATCACGTTCGGCATCTGCGTCGGCTCATGCGGCAGTTGGGCCAGTCTATCGAGCTGAGCAACGGCTGCTGGCAGCGTGAGACGGTGATAAACCATCGACGCTGTGCGCTTCAGCAGCGCAGGGCGCAGCCGGCGTGGATCGCGCAGCGCGCCGCGCAGCTCGGCCCAGGTTTTGCGAGAGCGATAATCTTTGTGCACGAGCGCATGGAGCTGCCGGTAAAACTCAGTCCGGAACGGCCCTTGATACAGCATAGCCAAATCTTGGCTGTCGATCCAGTTCGCGCGTTCGCCCAACTCGTGCTTGACGGCCTCATAGAAACGCGTGCCAGGCAGTGGATAGCTGACCGAAATGCCGATGTCATCGGGCATGAGATCGCGCACCATCTTTAATGTCAGTTCAATATCAGCGCGCGTCTCGCCGGGATAACCGAACTGAAGGAAGAAAGCAACCTTAATTCCATGCGCGTGAAGCTGGCGCGTGGCCGCGTAGATCTGCTCAACGGTCGTGCCTTTTTCCATCGCATCGAGGATCTTCTGCGAACCGCTCTCAGCGCCCACCCAAACGATCTCGGCGCCAGCGCGCGCCAGCGCGGGGATCGTCTTGCCGCGCAGCAACAGGTCGACTCGGTTCAGACTCTTAAACGGGATGCGCAGGCCGCGCGCTTCAAGCAAATCGGCAAACGCTTCGATCCAGCGATCTTGGATGCCCATGATGTCATCCATGAACCAGATGCGATCCGGATTGAACGTCTCCTTCAGCCACGCCATTTCCTCGACGACGTTTTCTGGGCTGCGCACATGGTAGCGCTGTCCCCAAATCGGCTTGGCGCACCAATTGCAGTGGAACGGGCAGCCGCGCGTGGTGACCAAGTTCATCGAATAGTAGCCGTGCCGTTCAAGCCAAATCTGCCGATAGCGCTGTCGATCGACGAGATCCCACGCCGGAAATGGAATGTCATCCAGCCGGCTGATCACAGGGCGCGGCATCGTGCGCACGAGGCTGCCATCGTCTGCGCGATAAGCCAGCCCGGCGATCTGGGTGAACGGGCTGCCTTCGCCAGCGGGAAGCGGCGTTTGGCCGCGCAGATAGGCGATCAGCTCGGCCAGGGTTTGCTCACCTTCTCCGATCAGGACAAAGTCGGCGCCGCGCTCAAGATAGACTTCGGGATGGTCGGTCATATCGGCCCCGCCGACGATGATGGCGCGCCCCGGCCCGCTGCAGCCGGCTGCCTTCGCCATATCGATCATTTCCAAGGCCGCTTCGCGCATGCGCAGCAGGCTCATTTTGCTCAGATAATTGAAATTGTCTTCAAAGATGACGGCAAAACGTGGTTGATGCTGTTTGAGCGCTGCTTCCCATTCGGAAGTGCTGTTCGCCAGCATTGCATCGAAAAGTGCAACCGTGCAGCCGCGCTCGCGCAGGACGCTGGCCGCGTACAACGTGCCCAGCGGTGGATAAGGCTGCATGGCTTCGTAAAGCTTTGGGTCGAAACGCAGGTAGTACGATTGGCCGAATAGGACATCAATCATCATGTTTTCCTCTACAGCCCGACTGCCCAGAGACGACGCGACAGCTTCTCTACCTCAAGGCCCGGCTCAACGAGTTTGCAGTTGGCGATGCGACGTGCCAAGCGCAGGTTGATCGCCTTGGGAACGCCGTCCAGCATCGCTGGGACAGTCTTAATGCTCGTGAACTGCGCCATGATCTCGGGAGCGCCGATCAAGGGAACGCCAGCGCCGACGATCAGGGCAAGGTCGCTCCGACGGCTCGGCAGCCCGGGGGCAGCGACAAAATCGACTGGCCGCCCCGGGGTTAGGGCGTTGCGATCAAGGCCGCAAATGCCCGCCGAATCCAAAGATAAATTTGGCTGAAGGCGCCGCGCTGCGGTCAGCTCGTCGAGCAGGTCGCCGTCAGCCGTCAGCCGCGAGTCGCTGCCGAGCGCAACTCGCCCGCCGCAGGCGTGCCAGCGGGTGACATCCGCGGTTTGACCGAGCAGGTACAGGTTGGTCGTTGGACACCAGACCAGCCCACGAATGCGCGGCGCCGCCTCGGCGATGTCGTCATCGCGCAGGCCAACGCCGTGGATGAGGACGGTGTTCTCGCCGATGCAGCCGAGCGCTTTAAGCTGCGCATATTCGGCGGCTGCGCGTTCGTCCGTCCCTTCCGCCAGGTGGATGAACCACGGGACGTGCGGCGGCGTCGCGCGGTAAGAGCGGGCGATCTGCGCTTTGGTCTCGAAATGCAGCGAATGCGCCCACCCAAAGGGTTCCACCAGCCGCACGGGCAGGTCAATGGAGGACAGCCTGCGCGGGCGCGGGTTATGCTGGGCGACTGTGAGCGCGCCGCACAGCAGATTCTTAAGCAGGCCGATGAACAGGCGATCAACCAAAGGGTAGGCGCGCAGCGAACGAAAAGGCTCCTCATTCAGCCTGCGGTCGATATCCTCGCCCCAGTCATGCGCATTGTCGTATCGGTCGCGGAAACGTGTTCGCGGGTAATGATTCAGTTCAAGATGGTCGTGCGCGTTGACCAGCGCGGGGAAAACCGACAGCCCATGCAAATCGATGCGCCGGGCGCGTGGGTGGGGCGCTGCGTAAATGCCGCGGTCACCCGCCAGCTCAAACGGCGGGTGTGCCGCCGCGGCTGCGCTGTGCCAGTCGCCGCGGCGCGCATTGACGAGATGGAACGGCTGGGCCATGAATGAGCCGAATATGGCTGACGATACCGGTCATTATAGTCACAAACCCACAAATG
>DAOTYT010000014.1:0-15921 GCA_034434615.1 Anaerolineae bacterium
GCGGCGCGGGCGCAGCGCGCCGCCTCTTGAACGCCGTCGAGGCGCTGGTGGCCAGCGCCTCGACTTTTATGGATCTTTTATCACCGTTTACAGCACGTTGATCGCCTGCTTAATCATTTCGTCATACGCTGTGGATATCGTATTCCATACTAGTCGGAGCAGGGTCGTATGGCCAAACTCACTCGGTACAACGCTGTCTTGCCTCTCGCCGCCTTAGCGCTCTTCTTCAGTTTTTTGTTCTTCGCCTACCTGACCGCCCCCAGCAGCGCCCAACAAGCGCTGCGCGTCCTCTCGGTGCGGGAGACCGATTTGGTCGCCGGGCCAATGAACACGGCCGCCGTCCTATCTCCCGATGGGACTCGCTTCGCTCATGTTACCAGGGAGAGGCTGTGCATCTACAGTATCGACGTCATCGAGCAGTTGTGCGCTGATTTGCTCGCCCATGATGAGCTGCGCAACCTCGACGCAGAAAGCATCTCCTGGTCTCCTGACGGCCGTTGGCTGACGTTCACCAGCGCTGGCTTTATAACTTTTCGCGATGCCGATATCTGGGTGATGGACACGAATACCGGCGCGCTGACCAACCTGACCGACGATGGCACAAACACCGGGCTGTTTCAGCCTGAGGCCGATGGTTATATGGATGCTTCGCCGCGCTGGCTGCCAGATGGGCGCATCCTCTTCCTGCGCTACGCCTTCTTCGGAGGAGCACAAAACTTTGGCCCGCCCGAGCTGTACGCGATCGCGCCTGCTGGCGGCGAGCCGGAGCGGCTCGGCAGGCTGCCCCACGATGATGTGTTTACCACCGTGATCGTCCCCGCTCCCGATGGCGCGCGCATCGCTTACGAAGGATATGACTCAAGAGGATATCCTGACAGATATGAGAACGCTGGCCCATGGCTCAGCGATCTGGACGGCAGCCGTGCTGGCCCTGCGTGGGAATGGGACGCCTCGCGTGATGACTCTGACTCTGCGCGCCGGATGCTGAACGCCGCATTTTCGCCAGATGGACGGTATTTGCTCTCGATCGGTGCTCCTGATTTCTCAGGGCGCTTCACCCCTGAGTCAAGCGGGCTTCGGCTGACCCCGCTCGCCGATGTGCCCACCATCCCGCAGCTCGTTGACGCCAAGATCGGTCACGTGATCGGGGCGGGCTGGTCGCCCTCAGGTGCAGGATTGATCTATCTGGTTTTTGACCCATCCGATCGAGATGCAGCGAATGGCCTGTACGTGGCGGCCGAACCGGGCGCGCCCGGCCAGCGGGTTCTGCAAGGGACATACCGGCCGCCCACGCCACTTTATCAGATGCCGCTGTCCTGGGGGGAGAACAACACCATCCTGCTCGCTGACGAAAACTTTCAGGTGGTGATCGTCACGCTGGGGCAGTGAGGTTCGCCAGCGGGTGCAGAGGAGAGTGCTGTTCCCCTCCTCTGCACTTATGCTTCAAAGCGCTCCATCCTCGCGCAAGCGCACTACGATCGCTACTTTGCCCAGCGCAAAGCGCTCGCGGCGTTCCGCGCTTAGGCTGGGGTAGACCCTGCCGACTACCTCGGCGATCGCATCCGGATCGGTCATCGTCTCAGCATCACCGTGATAGTCCGCGCCGCGCAGACGGACTTGCACTGGCGCGCCGCCGCGCAGGTCTTTCCACCACACATAGCCCTCACTGGTGATGATGTACAGCAGCGCGCCCTCGCGCGCATACTGTACCGGGGTCGTATAGATCGTGCCGGTCTTGCGGCCGGTGAAGGTCAGCAGCAGATACCTGCCGCTGACGACGCCGTGCAGCGGCGAGCGCAGCAGCCACTTCATGAACGGGTTCTGCGCTTTGATCAGCCACCGCCAGACTGCGGGCGGTTTGTTTTGAACAGCGTCCGTCATACGATCTCCTCTTAAACCAAACCGTGTTGAAGCTGTTTATCAATGATTGCATATATAAGCGTTTACATATACAATAGGGATGACTAGCGATGAGCGCACCTGACTTTTGTGCTCACTTTAAGATGACATGCATCATCGGTAAAAGCTCGAAAAGAAGCTCATCGCTAAGCAGTTGGCCTGCCTTATTCGTCACTGGCGCGCTAGCAGCGTTTAAGCAGGGGCAGAACCAGCCAGGGTTTTGAAGTCTCTCTCCCTGGGGGAGAGTTGAGGGTGAGGGCTGAAACATGCCGACTGCATAACATCACTGAGTAAATTGATCGGGCGTGCCGTGCGCGTTTTGCATGGCACAGCAGAACGCTCATTCAGATGAGATAGGGAGATGCCGCAATGTCACTGCCACACGCAATCCTTGGGCTGCTGACGATTTCTCCGATGACGGGCTATGACCTGAAAACGCAGGCCTTCGACGAGACCATTGCCCATTTCTGGCAGGCGGATCAAGCGCAGATCTACCGCACGCTGGCCAGCATGGCAGATAACGGCTGGGTGACGAGCACACTGGAAATCCAAGAAAACCGCCCGAACCGCAAGGTCTACCACATCACAGATGCCGGCCGGGCCGAGCTGCAGCGCTGGCTGCAAACCGAGCAGCCGCTGCCCGTTTATCGCGAACCGTTTCTGGTGCAGATGTTTTTCGCCAGCGCGCTGGACGATGAGACGATCCTCCAGCACATCGCCTATCAGCGCGCCGCGCATCAAGCCCGCCTTGAACGCTACCGCGGCATCGAAGTGCCTGCGCTCGACGATGCGACTCTCGACCGCCAGCGTATGTTTTGGAGGCTGACGCTGGAGATGGGCGTCGCGCTGGAGGAGACCTATCTCCAGTGGCTCGATCAGTGCGAGACGATCATTCGGAATTTTGCCAGCGAACAACAAGAAGAAACGACGTGATCACGCCCAGCCCGACCAACAGACCGGGTAAGACGAAGTAGCCGAGGCTCCGATAGCCGCTGAGCGGCCTCAGGGATAACTCGGATGCATCGGGTGCCGCATCAGTGGCCATCGGCCTGCCTCCTTAATGTTTGTTATAGACCTATGAAGATCAGCGCTTCACCCTCGATCCTCTTATCTGCTGCCAGCGGCTGCGCGCAAGAGCATCCAAGCGCGGACGACGACCGTGACGACTCCCAGCGCCGCAGTGATCATCAGCAGCAGCATGATATCTGGCAGATACGCAAACAACAGCCCATAATCAACGGCCTGCCCGATCAGCGTGAGCATGAGCGTCGGCAGCAGCAGCAGGATCGCCAGCGGGATCAGGGGCGTCAGCAGCCCGACGGCGCGCACGATGGGACGCTGCGCTTTGCGCGCCCATGCGGGTGAAGCCAGCAGCCGGCGCACATCTGATACGATCGCGATGAGGGTGACGACCAGGAGGATCAGCCCCAGAACGCTTGCGGTGAGGCCAGGGCCGGGAGCCTCTTCTCCGCGCAGGATCGCCGTCACCCCGGTGCGAATCTCTGAGTAGGTCGTGAAGGTCGACAGCAGGTTCTGGCGATTGTAGAGCAGCGCGAAAGCGACACCCTCTTGCGGCAGCAGCACCATATCGGCATGAAACGTCAGCAGATCGCCAGTGTGATAAAACATCGGCGCGCCATCGGTCAGCGTCTCAGCGAACCAGCCCATGCCATAAGGCGAGTCGATGTCAGGGGGCGGCGCCAGCATCAGCGCCCTTGAGTCGTCTGAAAGCAGCGTTGGCGCTTCGATCACGAACTGGCTCAGGAAAGCGGCCATGTCGCGCCCGCTGGCGACGACGCCGCCCGACGGCAAAGGGATCTGTCGTTCGTCGTCGTAGGCGATCGGAAAGCCAAAGACGAGGATATGCCCCTGTGTCAACCCTTCGATCGTGGACGGCGGCCCCTCCGGCGCAAGCGCGTCCGTCATCCCGGCAGGGATCAAGACCTGCTCGCGCAGATACGCGTCGAAGGGCTGCTCGGCGACGACTTCGATGACCCTCCCAAGCAGATCATAATTGCTGTTGAAGTAAGCGAAAGTGGCGCCTGGCTCGGCCAGCGGCCGAGCCGCCGCCAGCGCGGGCACAACTTCATCGAGCGCGCCGATTTCGAAAAACGCGCCAAGGCTGGCATCCGAGAGGCCGCTGGTCTGATTAAGCAGATGACGCACCGTGATGCGGCCCGCATGGTCGGGGTCCTGCGTAGTGAACTCAGGGAGATAGGCTCGCACTGGCGCATCGAGGTCAAGCAGCTCCGCTTCGACCAAGCGTAAAGCGGCAGCGGCCGTCATCGCCTTGGAGAGCGACCCAACGCGAAAGCGCGTTTCCGGCGTGATGCCGCTGCCGTACGTGCGCACATCGACCGATCCATCAGCGAACGCAAGCGCCAGCGCCAGCCCGGGCACGCGCTGGGCTTCGACCTGCGCTTGCAAATAGTCATCGAGAACGTCCAGGTTGGTTGGCTGGGCGCTGGCAGGCCCGAAAAGCTCCAGCACGAAAATGAGCAACAACGCAGTTTGGCGAAGCCTCATCGGCGTATCTCCTTGTCGTTCCCACAAGCGCCACGGCGATCTCACTCTCTCAGTTTGAGGATGCGTCCGGCCTGGTGCTTTCGATGATGTCGTTCACCTGCACATACAATTCGGTCAGGATTTCTTTCACCTGTGGCTCAAAGGCATTATAAGCCAGCGCGAAGATCCGCGTCTGCTCGTCAAGCACCTGCATGGAGACCGAAGATGACCGCTTGGGACGCAGCGCCCTATTAAAGCTTTGCGTCGACTCGACGCTGTCGCCGAAGAAGAGTTTGATCGCCAGCGCTGCCATACCTGCTGCGCCGAGCTTCTCGTCCAAACCGAGAGTCGCAAGCTCAGCCTCCACCGTCCGCGGGACGAGCTCATGCGGTTCGCCGCCCGCCCGCCTCGCTGCCCCATGCAGCAGCGGTTTGAGCGCAATTGTGTTCCTTACAGGTTGGTTTTTCCAAAAACCTGCTAGCAGCTTGTCTTCAAGCGCCCCGCCGATCATGTACTCAACCGGCCCAGTGGTGAACACTAACTCATGCCCGGTCTTGATGTGACCAGAAGGGCGCAGGATGGCCTTGCGCTGCACGCAGAAGCGCAGCGCCCCATACATGCTCAGGCCGACTAACGTCAGATAGACGATCGCGCCATCATGCACGTAGTGGATGTGGGCGCGATCTGACTCCCTATAAGCGTGGAGAAAACGATAAACCAGGATGCTGATAGGCAAGTCGATATCGAGCTCGACTCTCGGCGGCTGCACGACCATCACGGGATAAAGCAGCTCTTGCTTATCGCTCAACGGTCTGCGTGAGTGCGTCCAGGAGCCGTGACGGTCGCTGTTTAAGCTGATCGTGCTGCTGGTCCAGACGATCCATATCCCCAAAGCTATCAGCAGCAAGGGCGGAAGCAGTGACAACAAGCCGATCACGGTGTCTTCCGGCCCCAACGCCTGATCGCGGATGGCCAAGACCAGCGGAGCGCTGGCCAGCATCATCCAGACTAAGCCGATCAGGAACAAGACCGGCGATCCCGCGTCCTGCCGTGTTAATCGATACGGACACTGGCCCGACTGGCGGCGGTCACACTTGACCAGCGCCGCGCCGACAGTGCGCCGGCAGTGGGGACAGGTCGGCAGCGCATCGGCTGTCTCGCGGTGATAAGGATGCCAATCGACAGATGGCTCTTGAGGCATGTTTTGAGAGAAGGTCTCGTGTGCACTCGCAGCCATCCTCTCTTTCAGCTTGCGCATCCATTCGTGAGCAATCGGATGATCGACCTCCTGTAAGATTTGCGCGGCACGTTCGTACTGCTTGGCTTTGATGAACGCGCGCGCCCGTTCCAGACATTCCCGATCCTGCTGGCTTAGAGACGGGTTCTCCGTCACAACTTTCCTGCCTTTCTCTTGGCTGCTAACAGATGTCCTGGCATCCGAGGGATTTAAGGAGGACAATGGCCAGTTCTAAACACCTATACGCCCCACATTGAGGAAAAGTTGTGATCAAATCCAAATACAAGCCTTCATCCATGAGAACGAGCTTATGCCGCCTTTCACATCGTCGAACTATCGCGCATCAGGCGCGCAGCCTGCGGCGTGGGCTGGCGCGCAGCCACGCGCAGGATCACGATCACCCACACAACGACGGCAGCGCTGATCGCCGCGTTGCCTGCTCCCTGTGCGACGGGTGAGGCGCTCACGAAATCGAACAGGCCGTGCCACAACGCCACCATCAGGATGCTGTACCCGCTGCCGCGGTAAATCCACGACAGCAGGATCGACCCCATCGTGATGCTGACGAGGAAAAAGACGAAGCCGCCGGCGCCCAGAGCGATGAAGTTATCCTTATAAAAGAGATAGGGCAAATGCCAAAGACCCCACACGACACCGATGAGGACGGCGGCGCGCACCCAACCGCTCGCCTCCATGCGGTGAAAGGCGAAGCCGCGCCAGCCGATCTCCTCGCCGAAGCCGTAAGTGGCGATCCACAACAGCACCGCCGCCCCGATGCCGATGCTGCCCAGATAGTCGACCTCGCCGAACAGCGCCAGATCGGGCAGGGCGCCGCTGCTGAGCGCGTAGATAGCCATCGCCGCTGCGCCGAGCGCCAGCGGCGAACCGACCGCGATCAGCCACCAGCGCAGGCCCACACCAACGCGGGTGATGCGCCGCCATAAATCGAGCAGACCCGGCCGCCCTTCGAGCATGGCGGTCACGAGTAGCGCGCTCACGGCCGGCCCAAAGGCGCTGACATAGTGCAGCCAGCGCGGCACGCTGATCGCGCCGCTGCGGTCGGCGATTAGCAGCGCGCCGATCGTCCAGGAGAAGGCGAAGGCGATCGTGAAGTAAATGAGCAGGGGATGCCTGCGGACAAGACTGTGTTCACGACGGTTTGGAAGCGCAGTGGTCATGCGCGCACCTCACTTTCAAGCTGAACGCCGCGCACGAGCCGCTTACCGCCATAGCGCCACAGCACGATGATCAGCACTGCAATTAAGATGAAGCTGTTAATGACGAAGATCTCGGCCGGCATGACGAGCAGGCGGCTGGTCAGGTTGATCGAGAAATGCAGCAGGATGATCGCCAGCACGCTGCGCCGGTTGTTGTTGTACACCCAAGTGAACAGCACGGAGTAAATGACGACCGTATACAGATAACCGGCGAGGAAAACCGGATCGTTGCCGGTCACGTTCAGAAAGGACCCGACGACGAAGATCAGCGGCAGATGCCACGCCCACCAGATCACCCCGAGGATGATGCTGGAGACCAGCGCTGTGTAGCGGGCTTGCAGCCAATCCAGCGCGTAATCGCGCCAGCCTAATTCCTCCGAAAACGGGCCGAATATGAAGATGAAGATCAGCGTCGTCATCAGCAGGCCTGGGCTGCGCAGCAGCTCCAGCAGCGGCGAGGCATCGATCGGCATCCCGCTGATCAGGAAAGCAAGCAGAACGGTCACCGGATAGAGCAGCAGGAGCGGCGCGAACCAGCTCAGCTGAATGCGCCGCAGGTCAAAGACGCGCCGCCAGTAATCGCGGATGAAGGCTTCATCTCTCGTGCGGTAGACCATCAGGATGCCGGCGATCGCTGGGCCAAAGCCGCCCAGCACCAGCACCACGCCCACCTCGAGATCTTCGAATACATTGCGCCCGGTCAAAGCGACTAAAAACCAACAGGTCCACGAAATGCCAAAGGCGATCACGATAAAGCGCCATGGAAACTGAGCCGTTATCTGCTTAATCCCCGGCGTGCTCGTCAAGTTAGAAATGGTCATCAGCTGCCCCTTTATATAGGATTATACATATATAATACAGCGCACATCCTCAATCTGCGACATGGCATTTGTGCCGTTAACCCATGACAAATGTCATGAATAGCAAGAGCGAGCGGCATCTCACTGCTATGCCACCGCACACGCGCGCCGATCATGGGTAAGGCTTAAGCTTTCGTAATTGGATTAGGGCCGCGCTCGTGATAGTAAACGCAGCGTTTACTCGCTATGCCTTGCAGCTCCTCTATGACAGCTTGCAGGATATGAATGAGCGCGTCGACTTCGACCTCGGTCACTTACAACGTCCGGGTTAAGGCGGCCTTCTGCGATCAGTGCGGTCTGCGAAAAGTTTGCGCAGCGCACAAGGGCAAGGGATCGTTAGCCTATAAGTAATATTACTAATAACATTTTCTTATATTGCGGTTTAAGCAGCGACCGGGTAGCATTCCGTGTGAAGGTTAACGTTACAATATATAGACTAAGGAGAAATACAATGGCACGTTTACAGGATAAAGTTGCACTTATTACCGGAGCTTCGGGCGGAATCGGTCTGGCGATCTCGAAACTGTTCGCCCAGGAAGGCGCGCGCGTCTTCATGACCGATATCGATGAGGATGCGCTCAAGAAAGCCGTCGAGGCGGTTGGCCCCGATCGATCGGCCTATGCGGTGGCCGATGTCACAAAAGCGGAAGATAACGAGCAGTCGGTCAAAGCCTGCGTCGATGCCTTTGGCGGGCTGGATATTTTCGTCGCCAATGCCGGCATCGAGGGCGCCGTACAGCCGATCGTCAGCTACCCGATCGATACGTTCGAAAAGGTGCTGGCCGTCAATGTGAAAGGCGTGTGGCTAGGGTTGAAATATGCCATTCCGGCCATCGCCCAGCGCGGCGGCGGCAGCATCGTGATCATTTCATCGGTCGCCGGCGTGATCGGCGCGCCAGGCCTCTCGGCTTACATCGCCAGCAAGCATGCCATCATCGGTTTGATGCGGACGGCAGCGCTGGAAGCGGCAGACCAGAAGATCCGCGTCAACTGCGTCAACCCCGGCCCGGTCGAGACGCGCATGATGCGCTCGATCGAGACGATGGCGGCAGGCGGCGATGAAGCGGCAGGCGCTGGGGTCAAAAGCCAGTTCGAGCAGCGCATCCCCCTAAAGCGCTATGCCAAGCCTGAAGAAATCGCACACTTGACTTTGTTCCTCGCCAGCGATGAAAGCAGCTATATCACCGGCCAGATTCATCTGATCGACGGCGGCCAGCGCGCCGGCTAAGCCGCCCATCGGCAGATCAGCATCGCAATGCCCTGCGACCACCGCAGGGCATTCGTGTTCTAAACCACAAGCCAGCCGCAGCGCCTGGTATTAACGACGATTTAACTTTTACTTAAAGATAATGTAAGATTTTCAAAACATTGCGCGGTAAAATTACTTCTAAATAATGTGTCCATCGTCAGCTAAGCTCTGAGGAGTCACCGATGAAACTATTCGCGCGTTTACTCTTGTTGTCCCTGCTGCTCGGCCTGGCCTTCAGCGCAGCCAGCGCGCAGGATGAAACGATCGTCATCGATTTCTACTATCCTTCCGCAGTAGACGCCAACTTGCAAGCGCTCTTTGAACGCTATGCCGAGATGTTCTCCGCTCAATATCCGAACGTGACGGTGAACGTGAACTACACCGGCAGCTACACGCAGACGCGTGATACCATCCGCACTGAGCTGGATGCCGGCCAGACTGGCCCTGATGTCGCCGTCATGCTGGCGATCGACCTGTTCAGCTTCATTGAGAATGGCAGCATCATGCCAGCGCAGATGTTCATCGACCAGATGGAGGATGGCGAGGCTTTCGTCGCCGATTTCTTCCCCGCCTTCCTGCTCAACAGTGTTGACGAGGACGGCGTGGTCTGGTCGATCCCGTTCCAGCGCAGCACCCCGATCCTGTACTACAACAAGGATCTGTTCGCCGAAGCCGGCCTTGACCCCGAGCAGCCGCCGCGCAGCCTTGAAGAACTGATCGAATTTGCCGACCTGCTGACGACTGACGATCGCTGGGGCTTCATGCTGCCGATCGCTGGCGGCTTCCCGATCTGGCTGTATCAGAGCTTCGCCATCGCCCACGGCCAGAACCTCGTCGAGGAAAGCCCGGCAGAAGTGTACTTCAATACGCCTGAAGGCCTGGCCGCCCTGCAGGCTATCAATGACCTTGGCAACCTCTACGGCGTGATGCCCGCCGGCGGCACGGCATGGGGCGAGACGCCGGAAGCGTTCACGGCTGGCCGCGCCGCCATGATCTACCACACCACCGGCTCGCTGACGTCGATCCTCAACAACGCGCCGTTCGAAGTCGGCACGGGCTTCCTGGCCAGCGGCCCGGCCAATGAAGACGGCACGGGCTACGGCGCGCCCACCGGCGGCGGCAACCTCTACATCTTCAACGACCCGAACCGCAGCGAAGCGAAACTGGAAGCGATCTGGAACTGGGTCATGTTCCTGGCATCGCCGGAAATTCAGTCTGATTGGGGCGCAGCCACGGGCTATATCGCGGCCCGCCAGAGCGCTTGGGAGCTGGACCCGCTGGCATCGCTGGTCGAAGAGTTCCCGCAGTACGCGGTGGCGCGCGACCAACTGGCCTACAGCCAGAAGGAATTCTCCAGCTACCGCACCATCGACGTTCAGGGCATCATCAACACGACGCTGAGCGGAATCATCTCCGGCGATGTGGCCGACGCAGCCGCCGCGCTGGCGACGGCGCAGGCGCAGATCGACGCCCTGCTGGAGCCGTACCGTCAGTAGCACCGCCTTGCTCAACACATCCATGGGGGCGACTCGGCGAGTCGCCCCTACCTGTTGTATCCTGAAACGATGCGCGTCGCGCGCAGCGGCCAGTGTGTAAACGATTGATGGGAGGTCACTCTCGTGGCTGCGACGTCCGATATCACGATGCCTTTGAGTTCGGCGGCCGCCCGCCCGCGGGGCAAACCCTGGACGGCGCGTTTGTTCCCTTATTTCCTGATCGCCCCGACTTTATTCTTCGTGTTCCTGTTCACCCTATGGCCCGCTGCGCAGAGTTTGACCCAAAGCCTCTACACGCGCGACCCGCGCAGCGCCGATACCCGCTTCGCTGGCATCCAGAATTATCTCGATCTGTTTGATGAGACTCACGTCATCGGCAGCCAATTTCCGAGGATTCTGGGCAACACGTTGATCTTCGCCTTCGCGACGGTGTTCATCTCGCTGCCGCTGTCGCTGGGTTTCGCCCTGCTGCTCAACCGCAAGATCCAGGCGCTGGGGCTGTGGCGCTTCAGCATCTTTTACCCATCGCTGCTGCCTTTGATCGGCGCGGCCAGCATCTGGGCATTCCTGTATGCCGATACCATCGGCCTGATCAACACAGTGCTGCGCTCGCTCGGGTTTGCTGGCATCAACTGGCTGGGCGATCCCAACGTGGTACTGATCTCCGTCATCATTGTTAACATCTGGGTGCAGTCCGGCTTTTACATGCTGTTTTACCTCAGCGGTTTGCAGAACATACCGAGAGACATTTACGAAGCCAGCGCGCTTGATGGCGCCAGCGGCGCGCAGGCGTTCTTCTATCTCACGCTGCCGCTGCTGCGCCGCACAACGCTGTTCATCCTGGTGATGATGTTCACTTTTGCCTTTCAAACGGTCGAACAGCTTCAAGTTCTGGGGCAGGGTAACCCGAACAACCGCGCCAACCTGCTGCTCTACTTCATCTTTCAAAACCGCAGCGAGGATCTCAACTTTGGCCATGTTTACGCGATGACGGTCATCCTGACGCTGATCGTGCTGATCTTCACCGTCAGCAACTTCGTCTTCTTTGAACGCGGGCGCGAGGAGCATTAGCCATGCCCGCGCGACGTCTCGAGCTCGATTTCGCAGCGCGGATCTCGCTAGCCGCGATCGGCCTGCTGGCGATCGCTTTCGTGCTGCTGCCGTGGGTGAACGTGCAGACCAACATCCGCGTGATCTCGGCCTCGTTCTCGGCCACTGGCCTCGAGCTGGCGACCGGCAGTTTAGAGGCGGCCGAGTCGATCAACCTGTACGCCGTCATCAATGCCAACCAGCGCAACTTAAACCTGGCCGGCCTGCGCGAGCTGATCCCCCCCGGGGCCGACCGCGTGCCGCTGGCTGAGCTGGTCGATGCGCTGGACAGCGGCTTGATCACGCTGGCCGATATTTTGCGCGAAGTGCCGGCAGGCATCGACCTGGCCGCCTTTCCCGTCACGACGCTCCCGCTGGTGCTGATGATGATCGCGGCGCTGGCGAGCGGCGGCGCGCTCGTGCTGGGGAGCAGTCGTCTGGCGCTGGCGCTGGCGCTCGGCGCGCTGGCTGCGCTGAGCTGGTTCGTCTTCGGTGGCCGGCAGTCTGGCGTCATTGGCGGGGCAGGCCTGCTGCTTGGCGGAGCGGCCATCAGCGCGCTCGTGCTCAGCCGCATCGATTGGGGCCCGCGCGCGGTCAACGCGCTCACTGTGATCGTCTCGCTGATCTTCCTCGCCCCGCTGATCTTCAGCATTTTGATGAGCCTGCGCCCCGAAACGATCCCGTTGGTCGAGGGGAATATCCTTTTTGGCTGTGGGACGCGCCAGCCACCGACCAACAGCCTGACGATCGGCACCTGTACCGTGACGCTGGCCAACTACCAGTCGGCGTGGTCGGTTGCGCCGTGGCCGCGCCATTATCTGAACACGATCATTTTCGCTGCCGGCACGCTGGCCGTGCAGCTAATCACCGTGACGATGGCAGCTTATGCGTTCGCGCGGATGCGCTTCCCAGGCCGCGACCTGCTGCTGATCGTGGTGCTGCTTCAGTTGATGATCCCGGCTGGCGTGCTGATCATCCCCAATTTCGTCACCATCCGCGAGTTGGGTGTCTTTGATACGTACATCGCGCTGATGCTGCCGTACTGGGGATCGGCGTTTGGCGTGCTGCTGCTGCGCCAAACGTTCCGCGAGGTGCCGTATGAGCTGGAAGAGGCCGCCCGCATCGACGGCGCGAACTGGTTCCAGATCATGCGCAACGTCTACATTCCGCTGTCGATCCCAGCCTATCTGTCGTTCGCGCTGGTGTCGATCAGCAGCCGCTGGACGGAGTTCTTGTGGCCGTTCATCGTCACGCGCACTGAAGAAATCCGCCCGCTCACGGTTGGCTTGAACAAGCTGTACCAAGCGACGGACAGCGGCGCCAGCTACAACCAGCTCATGGCGGGCACGGTGCTGGTGATCGCGCCGCTGGTCGTGCTGTTCATCCTGTTCCAGCGGCGCTTTCTAGAGAGCTTCGCGCGCAGCGGCCTCAAGTGACGTCTTCAGCGCAGCCTTAGGCGACCGGGGTCAGCGCATCCAGCAGGGCGGCCAGCGAAGTCTCGGCCAGCGCGAGCGTTTCGTCGGCGGCGCCGTAATACAGCTTCAACACATCGCCTGCGGTCACCAAGCCGCAGGTAAACACGACGTTCGGGAAAAACCCGTCCCGTTCATAACCGGCTTCCGGCTCAAAGATTGGCGTTTGGCTGCGGGCGATGAGACGACTGTGATCGTCATGCGCCGCCAGAAACGCGCCCAAACAGTAGCGGCTGCGCCGGTCGGCCGCATGGTAGATCGAGAGCCAGCCGCGCTCTGTCCACACAGGCGGCGCCCCCCCGCCCACGCGCCCCGCCTCCCAGCCATGCAGGCCGGCTTCGAGCACCACCTGATAGCTGCCCCAATGGACTAGATCGGGAGACAAGGCCGACCAGATGCTGTATTTCCCCATGTCGCCGGGCATCGGCCGGTGGTAAGCGGCGTACTGGCCATGGATGCGGCGAGGAAACAAGACGACATCGCGGTTCGAAGGCGGGAAGATCAAACCATGCCGCTGAATGCGCTTGAAATCGGTCGTCGAGACGAGGGCCGTGCCGATGCCATGAGCGCTCACGGCCGTGTAGTTGATGTAGTAAATCCCCTCGATGCAGGTGATGCGGGCGTCTTCCACGCCGTAGGCCTCATAGGGAGACTCGGCCAGCAGCCACGGCTGTTCTTCGATCGTAAACTGCACGCCATCGCGGCTGCGCGCCAAACGCAGGTGGCTGATGCTGGTGAGGTAGACGGCGCCGCTGCGCAAATCGCGCACAGTGCGCGGGTCATTGGTTCGGTAGTTCGGGTCTTCACGCGCAATGCGCCGAACGACCAGCTCCCCTTCGGGCGTCAAGTAGGGCAGCAGGATCTGCCCGCGTTCATCGGCGCGCGGGCGCTCGGCGACGCGCAGCAGCAGCAGCACTTCATCGCCATGCTGAATGACCCCTGCGTTAAATGTGCCAATGATCTCAAAATCGGGGCGTGACGGCCGGATGCTGGCCGGCGTGATGAGTGGGTTAGCGGGGTGGCGCGTGAACATAAAGCAGCTCTCCGGTCTCTCAGAACAGCTGGCGCGGGCCAATTATCGCATACTGCCAGCAGCGGGCGCTGCGATCGCCCGGCGTCTCGGCGGGACATTGTACAGCAGCCTGAACCATTCGGCCTACCCTATCCATGCTTTACTCTCCCGTCTTTTTGAAATAGCGTCTTTTCGCGATTGAAGCTGTCTTAAAGCGTAAAACGAACTGCTTGACACGCTCTTAAAAGTATACTATATTCGTAACGTAAGCGGTTACGTAAATAAAGACGTTACAAAAAGACAGCGCCTTTATGACTTCAATGATCGAACAAATCGCTAAAGAGTTAGGTGTTTCTTCGGCCACCGTTTCGCGAGCATTGAACGACCGCCCAGGCGTCGGCGGTGAACTGCGCGAACGCATCCTCGCCAAAGCGCGCGAACTGGACTATACACCTGGCGTGACTGCCCGCGGCTTAGCGACTTCGCAGACCTTTAGCGTCGGGTTTTTCATCCGTGAAAAGCCTGGCATCCCTGCTCAAAGCGATCCCTTCTACTCGGAAATTCTGCACGGCGTCGAACAGGTCGCCGCGCGCACCGATTATCACATCACGATCGGCACGCTCACCGATGTCATCATCGCCCGACCGGCCGATTTTCGTTTCGTTCGCGAGAAACGCATCGATGCCATGATCCTCGCCGGCCCCGATATTCCGGCAGAGTTCATCATGGCCATGTTGAAGACCCAAACCCCGGTCATTCTTGTCGATAATCGCCTTAGCCAAACGCACGTCAACTGCGTGAACAGCGACGACGACGACGGCGCCTATCAGGCAGTGCGCCACCTGCTGGGGCTGGGTCATACGCGCATCGGCGCGCTAGCCGGCCCGGCCAATTGGCACAGCACGGTGCAGCGTTTGAATGGCTACCGGCGCGCCCTGGATGAAGCAAGGCTTCCCCTGCAGGTTCAGCATGCCGACCAGACGACCATCGATTCGGGACAGGAAGCGCTGGCGCGGCTGCTCGAGCGCCAGCCCGATATCACCGCCGTCTGCGCCGTCAACGACTCGATGGCTATCGGCGCGATCCGCGCGGCGCGCGCGGCCGGAAAACGCGTGCCCGAGGATCTCTCGGTGACGGGATTCGACGATATCGCCTGGGCCACGCTCAACGAACCGCCGCTCACGACTGTGCACATCCCCAAGCAGCAGATCGGCAAGGAAGTCATCCTGCGGCTGATAGCGCTGCTCAACGAGCCTGACCTGCTGCCCTCAGAGATTAAAGTTCCCGTTCAGTTGATCGAACGCCGCTCAACGGCACGCGCCAGCGCGTCGTAGCTAAGGAGGAGGACCAGAAGACGAGCTATCTCACCGCCTATCAGCAGATAAAGGTTTATCTTAAAGGAGAATGCCAGCTATGAAACGTTTCTTCATTTTACTCATCGCAGCGCTGATGCTGATCAGCGTGGCGCCGCTCGCGGCGCAGGACGTGCCGACGATCACCATTTCGACGTGGGCTGGGGTGGAAGAAGCCGCCGAACTACAGGCGCTGATCGACGAGATCAACGCCGAAGTGACCGACTACCGCATCGTCCACCAGCCGATCCCAAGCGACTATTTCGCTACCGTTCAAACGCAGCTGGCCGGCGGCACGGGTGCCGATCTCTACTGGATGGATCAGAACCAGCTCGCCATCGCTTCGGAAGGCATCCTGCTGCCGATCGACGAGTGCCCGGCCATCGCGAACGCGGAACCCGGCACTGCCGGCGATTTGAGCGACTATTTCCCGGGCATCCTGGCGGTCAACGAATTTGACGGCCGGATCTATGGCCTGCCTTGGATCGCGCAGCCGGTCGTCACATATTACAACCGCGGCTTGTTTGAAGCGG
>DAOTYT010000015.1:0-8640 GCA_034434615.1 Anaerolineae bacterium
TTTCGACCGCATCGCCCTCCGGCAGAAATTCCGGGTTTGAGGCGATGCCAACATTCGGCACGTTGTGGTCGCGCAGCACCTGTTCAAGCCGCCGGGCCGTGCCGATCGGGACGGTGCTTTTATTGATGACCACAACACGACGTTGATCCTTGCGCTGCGCCAGCAGCGCGGCCAGCGTATCGAGCGCGTTGAGATAGTAACTGAGATCGGTCGAACCGTTGCGATTGGGCGGGGTGGGCAGGCACAAGAAAATGGCGTCCGTCCCCTCAATAACAGAAGCGACATCGGTGGTGAAGAACAAGTAGCGGTTCAGATTTTCAACGATGATGGGCGCTAGCCCCGGCTCATTCACATGCCGCTCGATCTGTGCCGGATCGCCAGAGGCGTAAGCGGCGATCCGCTCGGCGTCGACATCGTAGGCATACACTTCGTGGCCATACTCGGAGCAGACAGCTGCGTGGGTCAAACCGACGAAACCAGTGCCGGCAACGATTATCTTCATGGGCAGTTCCTTAATTTGTGACCGAATTCGTAACCGCGCCGCATCGAGACGAGCGCGGCAGCAGCACTTGCCAACATTAACAGTTTAGCCGCCATTGCGCATGAAGTAAATGACGATTGCCTGCTGCTGAGACAGGTCAGCGAGACGTTTTACGATCATGCTTCTTTGAGGATTAGCGATGCGACCCGGCGGCCTAACTCAACTGCGTAATTGGTGCCGCGGTCCCATGGATAAACGTGGCTCATGCTCGCCCAGTAAACGCCCGGGATGGGTGTGCGCAGGTCTGGAATTTTTGCGCTGTGGTTGATATAAGGCACGGGCTGGGCATATGGCGCCCGAAAGACCCAGATATTGTTGACCCAGTCGCGCTGGAAGTTCGGGTTAAAGGTCGGCAGGGTGTCGAGGAAGCGATCGGCCAGTTCCTGTTCACTCAGGCGGAAATATTCATGATCGGCAGGGACATAGTCGCCGCAGTAAAGAATGCGTTCATTATTGTAATGGGCGCGATCCATCCAATTGGTGTGCTCCACCAGCGCGAGGAACGGAAAACGGCTGGTGCGTTTGTCTGGGCTGGTCGCTGGCAGGTTCAGCCAGTAGGTGCCATCAGTCAGAAGCTGGTGCTTGATGCTGATGACCACGCAAAGGGCGCCGATGCTGCGCAGCGCTGCAGTTTGCTCGCCATAAGGCGTGGCGCGCAGCTCTGGCGCCAGCCGCAGCAGCAAGCTCGGTGAGGTGGTGCTGAGCAGGCGATCGAAGCTGTGGCGCTCCCCGTTGATCACCAGCGCCGGCGCTCCGTTTTGATGTTCAATTGCCTGCACCGGCGTTCGCAAATGAATGACCGCGCCTTCACGGGTGATCGCCGCCCCGAGGGTATCCAGAAACGCCTGAAACCCCCCGATGAATGTGCCCAAACGCAGGCTGCGCGCTTGAACGCGCGCCCACATCCACGCCATATTCACGCGCTGGTATTCGTCGCCAAACTTGCCGATCAGCAGCGGCCGGAAGAATTTGTCATAAGCGGCCTGCCCCATATAACGCATGAACCAGTCGTGCGCCGTAACTTTTTCAAGCGCGCGCCAGTCTCGCGTAAATTTGATGAATGCGCCAGCCAGCGCGAAGCGCGCTTTGGCGACCGGCGGGAGCGGGAGAAAAAGCGCCGAGGGCGAGATTTCCGAACGATAGATCTTGCCATCGATCCAGTAGCTCGTCTTGGGGCGCGGAAAGATGACTCGATCGCGCACGCCGAGTTCCTCGGTCAAACGCAAAATATCGGCATCGGTTTCAAACCAGTGATGGTAGAATTTTTCGAGCGACCATTCCCAGTTCGGCGCGCTGAACCCGCCAGCCAACCCGCCGACGCGATCTTCCGCCTCAAACAAATGCACCTCATGACCGGCGCGCGTTAGATCCCATGCCGCTGCCATGCCGGTCACGCCTGCGCCAATGATGCCGATCTTCATGGAGTCACCGCTTTCGATTCCAAGTCGCGTGCCCGGGCGATGGCGCTCCAGTTCAGCCCCTGCCGAATGAGCAGGATGAAACCCACCAGCGTCACCGGCAGCCAAATGACCAAATGCATCACGACGGCGTAAGCTGAAGCCTGCGCTTCGTTGACTCCCACCGCCACCAGCACTGCAATGACGAGAAATTCAAAAACGCCCACCTGGCCGGGAGATGCGGGGACAAGCCCCGCCAAATTGACCACGCCGACGATCAGCAGCATCACCATGAAATCGAGCTGCATGCCAAAAGCGAAAGCGACGATCCACGAAACACTCGCTTTGAGCAGCCATGTTGCGTATGAGGTGAGGATCGTGCCGATCAGATCGGCTGGTGTGCGAAAAGCATCGAGTGAGCTGAGGACTTGCTCGCTTAACTTGAGTGCGATCCCACGCAGGCGATCGGGAAAAATACGCGTGATTCGCTCAACGATGCCGCGAAGCAGGTTAGGGCGGGCCGCTAACAGAAAGAACACGACGAGCGCGCCCACAAAGATCGGCGTGGCCGCGCTCAGGATCGCGCTGAAGGTTGGCGAGACGATCTCGAGCGCAGCGAGCGAAATAAACACAAACGTTAGCATGACAATGCCGTCGAACATGCGCTCTGCCACGGTGACGACGGCTCCCTGGGTGACGGGCACGCCGTGATTGCGCTGTAACAGCACGATGCGCAGGATCTCACCGCTGCGCAGGGGGTAAATATTATTGCCCATATACCCAATGCAGACGAGGCCGATCAAATCGAGCAGTGGCACGCGCTTGACGGACCGCAGCAAAAAACTCCAGCGCAGCGAAATCATCGCCACGGCCGCGAAGAACCAGAGCGATGCAAACAGCAGCAGCGCGAGATTGGCTTCTTGGATATAGACCCAAAATGCGGCTGGGTTTAAATCGCGAAAGGCGAGCCATAAAAAGACGATGCTGATGACGATGCCAATGATGACGATGAGGCGCTGCTTGTTGGTCATGGATGTCCGTCCTCGTTATGCTCATTATAGGTGCCGCTTGCCCATAAATGAAGCCTTATGGTTTTATACACGCGCCACACCTTCGTGCCTTGAAGTTCACCGGCCGTGCAGCTACACTTTGAAGACAGATCACGAGTAAGGCGAGGTGCCGTTCATGAACGACGACCCTAGACAGCCCAACGAACCGGAATGGCTTGACGAGTTTCGTGAACTAGCGAATCGCGAACTGCCGGAAGGATCGTCGTGCGAGCAGGTGCACCCGATCGTCGAGCGTTGGTATCGGCAAATGCTTGAGCGCGAGCCACCAGCGGGTTCCGACTCAATCGATCAGGCAATGGCCTGTTTGGCGACGGAGATTTTAAATGAAGCGCCGGATGAACTGATCGACGCTTTGGCTGAGCACATCGATGAGGACCTGATCGCGGATTGGGTGGTGTTCACGCTGATGGTTGGCCGGGCGTTTGAAGCGTCTCTGCGCGATGGCGGCCTTGATGACCTCTAAAACAGTTTCACTTCCACCAGTTGAAGCCCTCTGGTAGGTTATCCATGCCAGGCAGGCGCGGTTCGTCAACAACCAGAGGTGGTGGCAGCCGGCGCGCTTCGTGAGGGTCGCTTGGCAGTTCATGGGGTGGCACGGTGCGCCGGCTTTCCCTAACTTGTTCTTGCAGCAGCAGCAGCAATGCACCGAGGCCGAGAAAGGCCGCGACCGCATTAAATATCCAGCCGGCCATCGGCAGTGAGACCACCAGCGACAGCAGCCCCGCGCCAACGAAGAGGCTGATCATCATTGCGCGTCGTTTGGCCGGTTCCGCCCCGCGCCGGCGCAGGATCAAACGACCGATCGCTAGACTGACCACAACCCGCGAGATGAAAATGGCGATGAAATAGAACAGGCTGGCGCTGCCCACGCTCAGCATCGTGAGCACGACGACAGCAACCAGCGTTAGATCTTGCACGTTGAGCAGCGAGAGCAGCAGGATCGCCAAGGTGCTGAAGACGATGATGATCAGCAAGAGTGGAAAGGAGATGATGAACGTGATCAGCCCGATGCCAAGGCTGGATGGCGATCGAAAGGCTACCACGTTCACTGGCGCTTGAATGCTGCGCGGCGCGACCAGCAGCGTGAAAATGCCGATTGACGCGATCGTGATGAACTCGCGGATCGCTTGGCCCAGGTACAAACGAAGGCCCTCGACGAAACTCGTCCCTTCAGGTGGCGCGATGATCGTCTGCGCATTCGTTTGAATGAACACGGCTTCATTGGGCAGCGTGGCTAAGATCGTCCCCGGTGCGGGCGCGCTGTAGGTCAGGACGCCCATCACCATGCCCTGCTGCGTCACCAAAAGCCCGGGGTCGGCCAGTGTGACGTCAAATTGAAACGGGCGCAGCAGCGTGCGAAGCTGCGCAACGCCGGTGGAACTCGGGTCGCCGACCGAAGCATTAACGTCACCACCAACGGCGGAATCGATCACTAAGGCTGATCCCCAGTAGTCGACATCGCCGCCAACAGGCCCGTGAATCAGCAGCTGGTACCCGCCGCCGAGCACAGTGCCTGGCACGGCGGTTTCCTCGAGATGTGTACTCAGACTGAAGGCGTACAGGCTGCCTTGTTCGTCACCGAACACAGCTTCAGGGTAAAGATGCAGTAGGGGGCCTGCGAAGTGTAGATCTCTGCCGATCGTCCCGCGAACATCAAGCTGGCCCGCCAGTATGAACACGTTTCCGGTGACTGTGCCGTTGATCTCTGCTGTGACGGCGGCTGCAATGAGGTCACCTTCAATGCGTCCCTCAATCACCAGTGAGCGGCAGGTGGCGAATAAGGAACCGTCAATCGCCTCATCAGCAGCTAAGACGCAGTCGACATCGCCGAGGAGTTCGCGCGCCGAGACGAACTGCGCTTGTGACAGCAGCAGAACGACTATCACCGCGATCAGCCCTTTGCGCATCCTAAAACCTCCTTCACACCATTTTGATTGTACGGTCACCGGCTTATCGCTGCCACTTCTCAATGGATAGGGATGATCATTCGATTACAATAAGGAATGATAGACGTGCGCGTGAGGGTTGAAGGATGGTTCGCACTGCAATTGGAACCCGCAAGGTACTGCCTCAGCGAAACGGAGAGCCTGCTCCAGCCGTTACGCCGTCCGGAAATGAAACCGGGGTGCGGGTGGTGCTGCACATTGGCGAGCGCAATCCTCGCACAGTTTCCGTCGCGATCACCGGCACGCTTATCGTTGGGCGAGGCGGTGGGGAAGGCCCACAGCCCGATCTCGATTTTTCCTCATATCGCGCTGCTGAACATGGCCTCTCTCGACAGCATGCAGCGCTGCATGCTGTCGATTCGTTCCTTTACGTTGAAGACTTGAACAGCACTAACGGCACGCGAATTAACGGGTTCAAACTGCCTCCGCTGCGTCGATATCGTCTGCGCAGCGGAGACGAGTTGGAGTTTGGCGGCCTGCGTGTAACGATTCGCATCCTGCCTCAGGCGGCGCAGCCATAAATGAGTCTCTGTGTCTTGCCGGAAGTAGGGACTCAACGGTATAGTGATGCTGTTCGACCTGCGCCGGGGTGTACCGATCCCGTCGAGCAAAGTTGATGGCTGTCGATGGTTCGAAGTTTTAGCGATCGTGTGTTTGGTGGCGTGTGCGGCGGTCTTGCCGCTTCGCTGCGCATCAATTCGTGGCTGGTGCGTGTGCTTTTCGCCGCCCTGACGATCGCCAGCCTGGGAGCATTCCTCATCCTTTATCTGCTGCTTTGGTGGATCACGCCTCAAGAGTCTGTGAGTGGGCGCCGAGTGCGCTCGCTTAGCCTGCTGATTGTCTTCCTGCTGATCGCCCTGATGATCGGCGTTTGGATCGCCCGTGAGCAGATGCTGTTGGTCGGGCCGAGCGGCGAACCGCTGTTCTGGCCGATCATGCTGACCGCGCTGGCGGCGGTTTTCTTCCTGCGCCAGCTGGTGGGGAGGCGCGCATGAGTATCGCTCGCCGCACCACGCCGCTGTGGGGAGTCGTCATCCTCGCGCTGGCTGTGATGTTTTTGGCGCGCTCGCTCGATCTGATTCCGGCCGGCATCTTCGATTTAATCGTGCGCTCGTGGCCAGGGCTGTTGGTGCTTTTGGGGCTGTGGCTGCTGCTGCGCGATCGCGTGCCCTATGGCGGCCTGATCGCGCTGTTGGCCAGCGCTGGCTTGATTGGCGTCGTCGCTGTGGCGGCGTTCACCGGGCGGGCCGCGGAACAGCGTGACGATACCCGCCAGCTCATTGAGCAGGCGCTGCCCGTCAATACGACTCTGCTGCGCGTGCGCGTGGAGACGCTGGCGACCGATGTCGAACTGCTGCGTTCTCTCGATACAAGCGCGCTGGTGGTGGGCGAATTTGTGGGCAGCAGTGAGAACAGCATCGCCCTTGAGGTGGAAGAGCCGGGCGACGGATCGGTCACGCTGGCGCTGCGCGAGGTGCAGGCCAGCCCGTTTCCCATGCTGGAGGCAGTTGGCCGCGGCACGCTGCGCCTGGAGCTTCCGCCGAATATCCCGCTCGATATTGCTTTCGCAGGCAGCGATGGCAGCGCAACGTTGAACGTGAACGGGCTGGACTTGGAGCGGCTTAACGTCACTGTTGGCCGCGGCGATGTCGTCGTGACGATGCCCGCTTACCAGCCGCGCCTCTCGCCGGTCGGCGGTTTGAACGGCACGATCGCGACCAATGGTGGCGACGTGACGATCTTCATCCCGGCCGAGGTCGCTGCTCGTCTTGAACTGAACCGCTTCGGTAGCGGCATCGAGCCGCAGTACGATGCCAATATTTACAATTATCTGGTCGGCGATGTTTTAGAGGCGCGCAGCATTGAGATCGCCGATATCGTTGTGCGCTATGCGGTGACCGCGCCGCGCGGCCGCATACGGGTTGAAGTGCCGTGAGATGCGGCCCATTTTGAACAGCGCTGAGATTGCAAGATGGCTGTGAGGCGCGTTTAAGAATTCGATGCAGTTTGGTTAAGCCTCATTACTGCGGTTGCAGTGCATGCTGCCTGCGCAGTATAGTCTTGATTGCGTTGAGGAGTTCCTTCAGCAGAGTTGCGCGTAAATGGGCGCTGCTCTCGTAACTTTATGGCATGGCGTGCGCAGATCTCTGACCGGCCCATACAGCGGCTGGATATCCTGACCGGCAAACCGTCGTCGCTGGCGGTATGGACGGCGGCACATTGCGTCACCTTTCTTGATTTGCAAACTGGCGCTTGCGTTGCCGAGCGCGCGCTGGATCTCCCGCGGCTGTCTGAGCGTAAATCTCGCGATTGGAACGCGCTCCTTGAGGCGCTGCCCGCCCCGAACGGCGTTTTTCCGCCAGTGGTGCGCACGGCCGATGGCGCGATTTACAGCGCTGCCGATGGCACTCTGCGCGTCTATCGCATCGGCCTGCGGGCGCTCGTCCTCGACCGTGGTGGGGTAGAAGCGCCGCTCGATCTTGACGACGATATCGTCTTAACCGCGGTCGCGCTTGACCGGACCGGCGATGTGACGGCGGCGCTCGACACGGCCTGCCGGCTGCATATCTGGCGCGGGCAGGTGCGCGTTGGCGCGGTCGATACTGGCCTGACTTTAGAAGCGGACAGCCAGCCGCAGATCGTCGTTTCCAAGCAAGGCGCTTCGATCATCGCTTGCGCCGAGCGCCGGGTTGTGCTGTTTGACGGCGCCGGGCAGAGGCGTAAAAGCCTCGATTTGCATTACCGGCCGGGGATGATTGCCGGTTCGCAGGATGGCCGGCTGCTCGCCATCACCGATCTGGAGTCTGCTGTCATCCGCGTGTACAGCGGCATCGATCTCCAGCCCACCCACCAGCGCTTCGCGGTTGACTTACTGGCCGACTCGCGCCGGGCACAGCTCACCAGTGTGAGCGTTGCCCCGAACGCCGCCCCTGGCCCGCTCGCGATCAACAATAAAGGGGTGGTCGCCTTCGCGCTGGCCGGGATCGTGGGTGTGACCAGCATCGCCAAGATGAAGCCCCTGCCGCGGCCCAAAGCATTTTCGTGAACCTCAGAACGCGGTATTTTGCAGCAACGCCCGCTGCGGAAATACCAAGTGGGTGGCATCGAGCCAGTGCCGTTCCAGCATAGTGAGGTTCGCGCGTTCGAAATCCAAGTGCAGATCGCGCACCAGGCGCGCCTGTGCCAATGAAGGCTCCAGCGAGAAGATCACGGCCGTGATCGCGTACTCGCCAATGGCAAGGATCAGCCATTCGCCGCCGGGCAGCGGCCGGCGACCGACGCCAACTTTAGGGCGTTCGCTTAACTGCCAGACTGCTTGAACGATTTTGACAATGAAGGTGTCGTCACTTAGAGAGCTGCCGCCCCGATGAATCGGTTCCGTCTGCTCGTGGATATACGTTGCATAGTAGAGCGGCTGCGCTTCAAAATGAGAACGCAGGAACGTGGTGTGGCCGCGCGTCCCGATCACTTGGCGCCATGCTTCGGTATCGGGGTTGCGCCGCATCAGCCGCTCGATAATGAGGCGCTGCTCGCTGTAACGCCGGTAGAGTGCATTGAACTGCGCTCGATTGATGGTGCCGCTGGCAAATTCATCGGCAATTTGTTCCATCTTTTGGCGCAGGTTGTACAATGCGCTGTCTGGGTTGGTTGGCATGTCGTCTTCTGGCGGAGCAGCATGTGTCGTC
>DAOTYT010000016.1:0-5441 GCA_034434615.1 Anaerolineae bacterium
CCGGGCTTGCCGGTCGATCTCGGCCTGCCGTGCCTGCGCTTCAGCATCCTCCATCGCGCTGCCTTCGATGCCGCTGAGATCGAGCACCCCATAGCCGGCCGCCTCGACCGCGTTGATCAGATCGGCTCGCTGGGTCAGGCCTGGAATGAACGTGATGGTGGCTTTTTCCGTCGCCAAATTGACGCTGACATCAATCACGCCGGCCGGTTTGCGCAGGGCCCGTTCGACGGTACGCACGCAGCTCGCGCAGGTCATGCCGGTGATTGGCAGGTCGATGGTCGCCCGTGCCACCCCATAGCCTGCGTCTTCGATGCGCGCAATCAATTGGTTGGTATCAGTTTGGGCTTCATCGAACCAGATCGATGCGCGTTCGGTCGCCAAATTGACGCTGACTTCGCTCACCCCATTGCCGCGCGTCAACGCCCGTTCAACGGTGCGGACGCAGCTTGCGCAGGTCATGCCTGTGATCGGCAGTTCAATTTGACGTGATTGTTTTTCCATCGTCATACCTTTCGGAAGAGGTTACGAGGCCTCCCGCAGCAGGGCGCTGATCAGCGCTTTCATATAGACAATTTATAGACAATTTCTCGAGTCTGGTCGGCGATAATTTGGATCGCAAGGGCGCGAACTTCTTCACGGGCGGCAATACGCTCGCTTAGCGATAAAGTATTATTAGTGTAGACAGGTTAAAGTAGGTAGTTCTTACACAAAAACGCAGGGAGGCAGGCGGATTGGCTTCCAGAACATCGGCATCTGATCGGCAGCCGCGGTGGAGATTATTCCTGTCACAATCAGGGGTGGTTGGGGTTTTTTTGCTCATCCCGGTTTGGTACCGGCTGCCGGCCTATCTTCCGTTCTTCCCGCCGCTTTACCCGCTGCGCTTCCTCATCCTGCTGCCGATGCTCATCGCGATCGTCTCTTGGATGCTCGCTGGTCTGCCTGGTCTGGCCGCGCTGCGCCGCGACCGGCCGCGCGCATTGTGGGCGCTGTCGCTGCTGCTGCTGTCGCTGTGGGCGTTCGCGTCGACGAACTGGGCCTTCATGGGCGAAACGCACCCGGAGCTGGCGCTGGCTTCGGCGCTCCAGTTCGCCCTGGTCGCGCTGTTTGCCCTCACGATTGCCTGCGCCGGCCCGCCGCCGCGCGCGCTCATCACGGCGCTCGTCATCGGCTTAATCTGGAACAGCATCCTGACCGTGGCGCAGATGGAACGCGGCGGATCGCTCGGACTGCGCGCGCTGGGCGAGTTCCCATTCTCGAGCTGGCAGCAGGGAACCAGCGTCGTCCAAGCTGGCGCTGTTCGCATCGCGCGGCCCTATGGCTTGCTGCCGCACCCTAACCTGCTGGCGGGCGCGCTCATGATCGGCCTGCTGGCGGCGCTCGCATGGGTCATCGGTGAGGGTCGGTTCCGGCGCTGGGCCGGCATCGCTGCCTTCGCGCCTGGCATCTACGCGCTGCTGCTGACGTTCTCCCGCGCTGCGTGGGGGGCATTTCTGCTGTCCGGTTTGCTGGCGCTGCCGCTGGCGTGGCCGCATCTGCGCCGGCAGGTGCGCTCACTCGGCATCGCGCTGGCGGGCGCGCTCGCCGCTGCGATCCTTTTCGCTGCCCAGTACCAACCGTTTCTGGCCGCACGCGCTGGCGCCGGGGCCGAGTCGATCGAACTGCGCTCGATCGCGGATCGCCTCGTCTTCACTGATTTTGCGCTGCGTTCGATCGGGGAGCGCCCGCTGCAAGGGGTGGGCGCGGGTAACTTTCCGTGGCGCACCAGCTATTACATCGCCGAGACGTTCTACGAGCTGCGCGGCGACCAGGTGCATCACGCTCTGCTAGCGGCATGGGCTGAATTGGGCGCGGTCGGGCTGGGGCTGCTGCTGGCCGCGCTCGGCGCAGGCTTGTACGCTGCGCTGCGCCGGCCCGCTTCCGGCGCACGATCGCCGGAGCAGATCGCGCTGATCGCCATCGTCTTCGCGCTGACGGCGGTCGGCTGGCTGGAACATTATCCGTACTCGCTGTTACACTTTCAGGCTGCTTGGTGGGGCTGTCTGGCCGCTGCCATGACGCATCGGCCCGTTGGTCAAACCACGGCGGGTAGTTGATAAAGCGCCAGTCAAACGCCGCCTGTGCTCCTGGGATGCACAAATGCGTAGCGCGTGCCGTCTGGGCGAGTGCGCGCCGTCTCGTTGATCAGTTCGGCGCCCGCCGCTGCGATCTGGGCCAGCGCAGCATCGATGTCGTTCACCTCAAGGCATAAATGATGGAGGCCGGGGCCGCGCTTGGTCAAATACCTGGCGACGCCGCTGTCCTCAGTGAACGGCGCGATCAGCTCAATCTCCCCTTCGCCGACGGGCAAAAAAGCGATATCGACGGCCTCTGCTTCATTATGCTCGACATGATGCAGCGGCAGCCCGAGCGCATCGCGCCAAAAGCGCAGCGCAGCCTCGATATCCTCCACAACAACGGCGATATGGTTGATCCGGATCGGCGGCATAGGGTCTTTTCTCGTTCTTCTTACTGTTAATGAGTATAGCGCATGTTGGGCAGGGGCCGACCAGCCGCTATAATAGCAGACTAAAAGTCAAATACGTTTTTAGAAAGGCTCAATCATGTTAGCGACCGAACGCGGCGGGGAAGCGCTGCTGCTGCCTTTGACAGAAGAACATTTAATGCTGCAAAAAATGGTGCGCGAATTTGCCGAGCGCGAGATCGCGCCGATCGCCGCTGAATATGACGAGAGCGGCGAGTTCCCTCTCGCGACCGTGCGCCAGATGGGCGAAATGGGCCTGATGGGCATCGAAGTGCCGGAAGATTACGGCGGGGCGGGTATGGATACACTCGCTTACGTGCTGGCAATGGTCGAGATCGCGCGGGTGGATGCCAGCCACAGCACGATCGTCAGCGTCAATAATTCGCTGTTCTGCAACGCGATCATGATGTTCGGCACTGAAGAGCAGAAACGCCGTTACGTCACACCGGTCGCTCAGGGCGAAAAGATCGGCGCCTACAGCCTGACCGAGCCGATGAGCGGCAGCGACGCCGGGACGATGCAAAGCCGAGCCTTCCTCAACGACGCCGGGACCCATTACATCATCAACGGGCGGAAGAGCTGGGTCACCAGCGGGCCGGTGGCCGATTACGTCATCCTGTTCACTATGACTGAGCCGGAGAAGAAGCATAAAGGCGTCACTGCTTTTCTGATCGAGGCAGACCGGCCCGGCTTCATCCGCGGCAAAAAAGAGCCGAAGCTTGGCATCCGCGCCAGCGCAACCAGCGAGATCGTCTACGAAGATTATGCCTGCCCGGTTGAGAACGTGCTCGGCCAGCCGGGCGACGGGTTCAAGATCGCGATGGCCGTGCTCGATGCTGGGCGCATCGGCATCGCCGCACAGGCGCTCGGCATTGCCGAGGCGGCCTATGAGGCCAGCCTGCATTACGCCCGCGAGCGGCAGGCGTTTGGCGGGCCGATCGGCCAGTTCCAGATGATTCAGCAGAAGATCGCCGATATGAAGACGCGCATCGAAGCCAGCCGTCTGCTCATCTACCACGCCTGCGCGGCCAAAGCGCGTTTCAAGGCGACCGGCCAGCGCTATACCACCGAGGCGAGCATGGCCAAGCTGTTCGCCAGCGAGACAGCGATGTTCGTCACCGACGAAGCCGTGCAGATTCACGGCGGCATGGGCTACAGCAAGGAACTGCCGATCGAACGCTATTACCGCGATGCGCGCATTACGCGCATTTACGAGGGGACGAGCGAGATCCAGCGCATGGTGATCGCACGCAGCGAATTGGGACTCCGCTGATGCGCGCGGCCGTCTTTTACGAACACGGCGGGCCAGAAGTCCTGCAGATCGCTGACCTGCCCATCCCGCAGCCCGGGCCGGGGCACGTCCGCCTGCGTATGCGCGCCGCCGCGCTCAACCGGCTTGATCTGTGGGTGCGCACCGGCTGGCCCGGCCTCAAGCTGCATCTGCCGCACGTCGTGGCGGCTGACGGAGCCGGCGTCATCGATGCGCTTGGCGACGGCGTGACCGGCTTCGCGCCCGGCGAGCGGGTCGGCATTAACCCGACTGTGGTCGATCCGGACTGTTTACTCCGTCATGGCACCGAGGAAGCCTGCCTCGATATTGCCATCATGGGCGAACATGCGCCCGGAGTAGCGGCAGAATACGCTGTGGTTCCGGCGCGCAACCTGATCAAGCTGCCCGATCATGTGAGCTTCGCTGAGGCGGCGGCCGCTGGGCTGGTCTACGTGACGGCGTGGCATTCGCTGATCACGCGCGGCGGCCTGCGCGCCGGCGAGTCGGTGCTGATCGTCGGCGCGGGCGGCGGCGTCAACACCGCCAGCATCCAAATCGCGAAGCTGGCCGGCTGTCAAGTCTACGTCGTTGGCAGCAGCGCCGAGAAATGCGCGCAAGCGGCTGCGCTCGGCGCTGATGTCGTCATCAACCGCGCCGATGAACCGAACTGGTCGAAGGCCGTCTACAGCGCAACCCACAAGCAGGGCGTCGATGTGGTCGTCGATAATGTCGGCCAGGCGACGTTGTTCGACAGCATTCGCAGCCTCAAACGGGGCGGCCGAATTTTGATCGTCGGCAATACCAGCGGGCCGCAGGTTGAGCTGGACATCCGCTACCTGTTCGCCAAACAGATCAGCCTGATCGGCAGCTCGATGGGGCCGACGCGCGATTTCGTCCGCGTGATGACGTTGGTCTTCGAAGGCATGCTCAAACCGGTGATCGGCGTGACGCTGCCGCTGGAGCAGATCGCCGAAGGCCACCGCCTGTTAGAAGCTGGGGCAGTATTCGGCAAGGTGGTGCTTGAGATTTAGCGCGGAGTGCGGATATGGCCGGTTCGGTGCTGCGCTTTCATGCGCCCATGCTGCGCGCGATCAGCGATGCGCTGCGGCTCGAACCGGTCTCGCAGATCGCGCGCCAGCCCGGGACAAAGGCCGTCTATCGCATCACGATCAATTACTATGATGGCCGCGCCTCCAACTCGGTGGCGACGCTGCACTACGCTGTCGAGCGCATTGAGCTGCAAGTAGCCTACCAACGCGCTTTCAGCGCCAAGCCGCTGACCTATCGCATCGACGAGCTGCGCTATGAAACGTTCGTGCGCGCGCTGCAAAGCCTGCGGTTCGATCGCATGACCGATCAACCTGATCTGCCTGAGTATAACGCCGCTGATCTGTGGCTGGTCGAGCGAGCCGCGGGCACTTTCGTTCACAGCGTGATCGTCGCGCCAACGTTAGCGCGCGACGACCATGGCCGGCTGGTCAACGCAGTCCGACACGGCCTGCCGGAAGCGCTGCGCCAATTTTGAGCGCCAGCCAGCGCCTTTGTCTTGTCAACAGGCCATCCTAACAAGCACAATAGAAGGCATTGAAGCAGCTTCGTGCTATTTATGCACTTGCATGGGGGGAGCGTGGTCACAGTACACAATCTGAA
>DAOTYT010000017.1:0-5281 GCA_034434615.1 Anaerolineae bacterium
GACCAATTCGTGGCAGAACATCGCCGCCTTACAGGTGGGCAGCATCGTCAACGCCATCGACTGGAATCCGCAGGGGACGCAGTTCGCCAGCGGCGACGCTAGCGCCCGCGTCATTCTATGGTCGATCGATGCCCAGCAGCCCGTGACGACCTTCCAAGCCAATACAGGCATCAACGCGCTGAGCTGGCACCCCAACGGCACTCGGCTGGCATCGGTTGGCAATGATGGCAACATCGTCTTCTGGGATTTGAATGTCGGCAGCTTTGTGGGCAACATTCAAGTTGGCAATGTCGTCAATGCCCTCAGCTATTACCCTGATGGCAGCCGCATCGCCGCCGCAGCCGCGAACAGCGTCATCATCTACGATGTAAACTCTGGTCAGCTGCTTCAGACTCTGTCTGCGCACGCGGGCACCGTGATCGCACTTGCCTATCATCCCAACGGGAGCCTGCTCGCGACGGGCGGCGCCGATGATCAGGTGATTCTGTGGGATACGGCGAGTGGCCAGCAGCAGTTGACGCTGCAAGGCCACACAGAGGCAGTGACAGGCCTGGCCTGGAACGCCAATGGCAGTCGCCTGGCCAGCGCTGGAGAAGACGGGCTGATCAACATCTGGCAGCCATAATAATTGGCACATCCTGTCCGGGTCTGCCACAAAAATTGGACAGCGGGTTCTTGTGAAAGAACCCGCTGTCCAACCTGCTGTCCTCTTCGACAAGGATCTAGATCAAGTCATCGTCATCTTCATGTCGGCGGTCGTGCCGCTTCGACTTCGGTGGATGCGGCGGCTCTGGCGGGCGCGGTGGCTTTGGAATCTTTGGCTCTGGAATCTCAACATTAACATCGATGCTGCGGATAGCGCGGCGCAGCGACTGCCGGGTGATCGATAGGATCTGGTCTTGAATCTCGCGCCCCAAGCCCTTCAGATCATCGATCTCGGCAGTGAAAGTCGCCCGGCGTTCCACCTTCAGCAGCCCCTCAACATAGTCGCGCAGTTGGGAAACCATCAGGCTGACCTGTGCCAGCTTGGCGCGATCATCAGCGCCCTCGGTCAACTCGAGCGCAAGCACTTCGCGCACGAAAAAATCATCAGGCAGCAGTCCAGCAGCATGCCGGTGCAGCACCTGATACTTCTTGGCGACTACATCGCCCAGGCCAGCAAATTCGCCGATCATCAGCATCTTTTCGACCGAGGCGGCCAGCGCTTTTAACGCCAGCGCAAGCTGCTCGAGATCTTTTGTCTTGTGCTCATCCATCATCTTCTCTCCTGATACATCTGAGGTAAAGCGGCATCTCCATTGGTATTAGAACTGGCCGGTGCTCGATCGAATTCCTCCTCCAGCGCGGTAAGCGTCTCTGGGCGCAGCAGGCGGCGCAATGTTCGCTTCGCATGAAAAAGCCGGGATTTGATCGTGCCGACGCCGGTTCCCATCACTTCAGCGATCTCAGCATAGCTCATGCCCTCCTCAGCGTACAGAATGAGCGCTTGACGCTGCAGCTCAGGCAGACGATCCATGGCTTCCTGCACTTCAAGCTGAAGCAACAACCAGTGCGCTACTTCTTCAGTGCCCGCCGGCTGTTCATCAGCCGCTGTGAATGACACCCGCCACTCAACCGGTTCATCGTCAAGCGACATTTCGCGGTAACGCCCCTGACGCCGAAGCTCGTTGTAGCAGCGATTTCGCACCATGCGAAAGACGTAAGGTCGCAAATTCTCAACCGGTTCAATGCGATCGCGATGGCGATACAGCGCAATGAAGACCATCTGTACGATATCATCCTCCGCGTCATGCTTACCGATCAAACGGCGGATGAAACGGCGGATGGGCGGCTCCAGCAAGGCGAGCAGCGTTTCCAGAGCAGCCATATTGCCCGCGCGCACCTGCCGAAACAGTTGGTGTTCATACAGACGTTGATCCACGCTGTTTCGCTCCTACACCCGTTTATACGGTGCAGCGCGGGCTTTTGTTCAATGGAGCGATCAGGTCTCGGCGGCAAGCACTCCACTGAGCACGAGGATGCCTAACCACGCGACGACAAAGGCCGCCAGCGGGATACCGGTGAGCGCGCCAGCGGCCATCGCCGCGCCAAAGCTGAGGGCTGTCGCCAGGATGCGGGTTTGCAACGGCCGCTTCTGAGTCAGGCTTACGGCGCCGCACAGCCCCAGCAGCCCAGCCAAGACCGGGATGAAGAGCAAGCCCAGCATGCTTACATCGAGCGAGAAACCGTGAGCGACCCACACCAACAAGCCGCCGCTTATCAGCGCCAGCAGCGGCGCTAGCGTATCGGCTAGGAAGAGCGTGAGGTTGTTCATGGGAAGAAACTGGCGCAGAAAAGGCTCTTCCAGATCGTCGCTAAGGACGTGCAGCAGCCCAGCCGGCGGCGCGATCGCGGCCAACAGCAGCCACCCGATCCAGATTTGCGCAGGCAGCTGGTTGATCAGGATGAGCGCTGCCAGCCACGTCATGGCTGCTCCCCACAAAAACGCAATCACGAGCAGCAGCGGGTGTCTCGCATAGGACAGAGCCGCCCGCAGAGCCAGCATGTTGAAGCCCTGCGCCTGCGCCAGCTGCAAGCGCGGCTTACGAGCCGCGGAAGCAGCTTGGCGCTGAATTTGCAGGACGACGCGCAAATGGCGGATCGCCATCAGCCCCATCGCGCTGATGCGAGCATATGTAATGCTCTCGTCGATAGCTTGAATCATGTTGATGCGGCTGCTTGCGCGCAGAAACAATCCAATTGCCCCAGCCGCGGCAAGGCTTAACAGAGGCAGATACCACAGAGGCTGCTCGCCCGTAATGCCCGCAACCACGCCACGCCCCGGCCACAAGAAGACATCGGGCAGTACGATGGCAAGCGGGATCAGGACGAGCGGCAGCACCCAAAGCAGCGGAATGCGGCTCAGTTGTGGATACACGAGGCGCAGCACACCCAATACCCATGCGACCGACCAGATCAAGATGATCAGCGGCACCGCTGAGATCAATCCCCGCAGGACAGCCGAGACCGGATCGGGCAGTTCAAGCGCGCTGGCAATCGCGACGCTGATCAAACTGACGATGAACAGCCCGATCAACAGGCGCAGCAGCACCTGCCGGATGAAGCCGAACAATACCGGCGCCCAGCGAGCAACCGGCGAGCCAGCGATATACGCCATATCGGCAAAAGACAGTTTAAGCGGCGTGCTGCGCAAGGCAGCGCTGAGCGCCAGCGCCAGCGCGATGACCGACAGCCACGGGATTACATCGAGCAGCGCAGCAACGCCGTCCGGATCGAGCGCCGCGCCGATGGCCTCCATTTGCTGAAAGGCAAACGAAAACATGGTATAGAACCAGATCACCGCAATGCCGATCAGATAGAGGACGTACAGATTGCCGCCAAATCCGCGCTCACCGGGTTCGGGCGGCTGATACCCCAGCGTGCGCAGCCAGTATGTCGCGGAATCGCGAAACTGCGCCCAGCGCAGCCACCACAACGCGCGCAGGTCATTCATCGGCAACATCCGCACGACGCGCCAAGATCGCCGCCCGCAGCATCGAATCGAGTGTGAGCGGTGGAATTAAGTTGAACTCAGCGGCGATCGCTTCTGGGCTGCCTTGCGCGATGATGGCCCCGTTCTCCATGATCAAATAGCGATCAGGATGCGCGTCGGGTGGAAGTTGATGGCTGCTCAGCAGGATGGCCATGCCGGAGTCGCGGTGTCGGTTCAGCTCAATCCACAGCTCATCAGCCGAGACAGGATCGAGCGGCCCCAGCGGCTCATCCAGCAGCAGCAGGCGCGGCTGCAGCAGCAGGCCCATACACAGCGCCAGCTTGTAGCGCATGCCGCGCGAGAAAGCGAATGGAAAAGCATCGGCGTTCGAGAGAAGCCCATAGCGATCGAGCAGATCTTCAGCATGTTCCGCCCAGTCCTGCAATCCGTGCAGTTGAGCGATGAACTGCAAATGCTCCCACGCGGTCAGCTCATCATAAAACGGCGGGGTATCCGGCACTAAAACGACGTGCTGGCGCATCCAGCGTTCGCTGCGGCGCACTGCCTTACCCATGATGTACACTTCACCATCGGTCGCCTGCGTCCACCCCGCGATACAGCGCAGCAGCGTCGATTTACCGGCGCCATTACGACCGAGCAGGGCGATCAACTCGCCGGGTTCGGCACTCAGTGACACTGCATCAAGGGCAGTGAAAGACCCATACTTGTAAGAGACGCTCTCAACTTGCAGCAGAGGAGCTTCAGCCCCATTTTCGGACATATATCCACCTTTTTTGTTTGGAATGTGGTATTGTAACCTTGCGACTATTCCTTTAGCTAGATGACGACATATTTTAAGGTAAAATGACCACAATTCTCAGCATAGTCCTAGCGAACGCCTGTTAGAGAGATGACATGACAAGCTGGATGATCGTTGAAGATGAACCCGGTCTCTATGAGATGCTCCTGTCAATGACCGAGATCATGGGCATCAGCGGCCTAGCGTTCGCTAATGGAGAGGAAGCTGACGAATGGATCGCTGATGTCGAATCCGGCGTATTCGGTGGAGAACTGCCTGAATTGGCGCTGCTTGATATCCGCCTGCCTGGCAGCATCGATGGGGCGATGGTCGGCGCTCGGCTGCGCGCCTGCCCTCCCCTCAGCAAGATGCGCATTTTCTTGATGACCGCCTACAAACTTTCTCCCTCAGAAGAAAAAGAAGTCCTGCAGCTTTCCGGAGCGGAAACTATATTATATAAGCCGCTGCCGGGCATTGACAGGTTGGCAGAAATTCTTACAGGTCAGCGGCATCTTCGGCGTCAGCAGTATAGAACACTAAACTTGCCAACACGCCCAAACACCCACGACGACGCATCGCAACAGTAACGGTACAGTAATGGATGCCGACCTCGCGATCATCGGCGCCGGCGCTGCCGGGCTGATGGCAGGCATCTGGGCGGGACGCACTCAGCGTTCCCGCCGCATCGTTGTGCTCGACGGAGCGCGTAAACTTGGCGCCAAGATCCTGGTCGCCGGGGGCGGCCGCTGCAACGTCACCCACGAGCAGGTCGATGCGAGCGCCTATGCTGGTGGTTCCCGCCATGCGATCAACAAAGTGCTGCGTCGGTTTGATGTGCCAGAGACGATCGCCTTTTTTGAAGCGCTCGGCGTCCCGCTCAAACGCGAGGAGACCGGCAAATTATTCCCCACCACTGATGATGCCCGTACCGTGCTGCACGCCCTGCTCAATGCCGCTCGCGCTGCCGGGGTTGACGTGCGCCACCCGTGCCGTGTCGAGTCGATCGAACG
>DAOTYT010000018.1:0-13752 GCA_034434615.1 Anaerolineae bacterium
TCGTCCGTCAAATCGAGCGTGATCGCGTGTTCGATCAGGCGCGTCCGCACCTTATTCAGCTCGAGATCGACGATCTGTTTGATCTCATCTTTCGTCAGCGAGCGGAAGAAGATGGTCGCATCGACGCGGTTGAGGAACTCAGGCCGGAAGGCGCGCCGAAGCTGTTCGGTCACGTTCTTGCGCATTTCCTCAAAGCTCTGCTTCTCATCCAGCTGCTCGTCGCGCGGGGCATTAAAGCCGAGCACCGCCCCGCGCTTGATCGTATCGGCGCCGATGTTGCTGGTCATCACGATGATCGAATTGCGGAAATCGACTCGGCGGCCGCGCGCATCGGTGAGCGTCCCTTCTTCCATCACCTGCAGCAGCATGTTGAAGGCTTCTGGATGCGCCTTTTCAATTTCATCGAAAACGACGATGCTGTACGGACGGCGGCGGATCGCCTCGGTGAGTTGGCCGGCATCTTCGTACCCAACGTAGCCTGGAGGCGCGCCCACCAGCCGTGCCACTGAATGGCGCTCCATGAACTCGCTCATATCGAGCTGGATCAACGCCTCTTCGCTGCCGAACATGAATTCCGCCAGCGCCTTCGTCAGCTCGGTCTTGCCGACGCCGGTGGGCCCGAGGAACATGAACGACCCGATCGGCCGGCGCGGATCTTTCATACCAGCGCGCGCGCGGCGCACAGCGCGGCTGATCGCTGCGATCGCCTCGTGCTGGCCGACGATGCGTTTGTGCAGCGCTTCTTCCATGTGCATCAAGCGAGCGCTCTCTTCGCCGGCGATGCGCATCGTCGGAATGCCCGTCCACATCGCGACGACCTCGGCGATGTCCTCGGAGCTCAGGCGCGGCTGCTTCGTCTGCTCATTCCAGTTCGCCTTGAGCGAGGCCAGCGTCTCCTCGACGGTCGCGCGCTGCATGCGCAGCCGCTCAAACTCGGCATCGGCGATGCCGTCTTCCTCCAGCAGGCGCATATCATCGTCGATCTGGCGCAGTTCCTGTTCGGCGCGGCGCACCTGCGCCGCCTCTGGACTTTTGTACATGCGCAGACGGGCGGCAGCTTCATCGATCAGGTCGATGGCCTTATCGGGCAGGAACCGGTCGGGCACATAGCGGGCGGAGAGGTTCGCTGCCGCTTCGATCGCCTCGTCGGTGATCTCGACATTGTGGTGATCCTGATAGGGCACTTTGATGCCCTGCAAAATCTCGATCGTCTCTTCGATCGTCGGTTCAGAGACGAGGATCGGCTGGAAGCGCCGTTCGAGCGCCGCATCGCTCTCGATATGCTTGCGATACTCATCGAGCGTCGTCGCGCCGATGCACTGCAGCTCGCCGCGAGCGAGGGCCGGTTTCAGGATGTTGGCCGCATCGACGCTGCTGCCGGCCGACCCAGCGCCGACCAGCATGTGCACCTCGTCGATGAACAGGATGCTGTCGGAGGATTTGAGTTCCTCTATCACGCGCTTGAGACGTTCCTCAAACTGGCCGCGATACATGGTGCCGGCGACCAATGAACCCACATCAAGCTGAAGCACGCGCTTGTTCAGCAGCGGCTTGGGCGTCTCTCCGTTGACGATGCGCTGCGCCAGCCCTTCGACGATCGCCGTTTTGCCGACGCCGGGTTCGCCAATCAACGCCGGGTTATTTTTGCGCCGGCGGCTGAGCACCTGAATCACCCGTTCGATTTCGGTCTCACGTCCCACGACTGGATCGAGCTTGCCCTCTTGAGCGAGAGCGGTCAAATCGGTCGCCAGTTGGTCTACCAGCGGCGTCTTGCCTTCAGAAGGACGGCGAGGACGAGGCCGCGGTTCTTCCTGATTTGGTTCCTTGGATTGCACCGGACTCTCCTGTAATACCCGGCGCGTCGAGCGACGCACCTCTTCTGGGCTAACACCCAGACGCTTCAAAATGTCGATCGCCACCCCTTCAGTTAGGCGAACCAGACCCAGGAGCAGGTGTTCAGTGCCGATGTAGTGATGTCCCATGCGCCGAGCTTCATCGACGGCCAGCTCAAGCACGCGCTTGGTGCCCGGCGAAAGCTCAGGCTGAACGCTGCTGGTGCGCGCGGTCGCGCGGGTCATCCGTTCGACCAACTCTTCCACCCGCCGCTGATCCAACCCGAGTTCACGCAGCACGCGTCCAGCGACGCCGCCCTCCTCACGAATTAGGCCCAGCAGCAGGTGCTCGGTGCCGATGTAATTATGCTGAAGTCGTTCCGCTTCATCCTGCGCTAAACTTAATACTCGTCGAGCGCGCTGGGTGAAGCGCTCCATCTTATTCGCCACGCTCTAACTACCTCCGCGGCCGGTCAATCGGGTTTTGTGGAACAGACCAGCTCAAACTAGTAAAGGACGGCCTATGAGTTTCCATAAGCTTCGTTAAATTATAGCACACCAACTCAGCTTCTAGGTTAAAAGCGCAAGAATATCTACACTAAGTATGCAAGAAAAGCGTAAGAAATCTTCTTGAGTTTTCCCCGGCATCCTTACAAAGGGCTGCTGCTCACAGCCACCCACTCGCTAAGCGCCGTCTTCACCACCACCCCAGTCGAGATCGAGATACTCGGCAGAGTTAACGCGCTTCAAGCTCAACCCCAGCCGGCGATTTTTGACATCGATCTTGACGATGCGCAGCGTGAGCTTATCGCCTTCCTGTACCACTTCGCGCGGATGCTGAACGCGCTGTTCGGAAAGCTCAGAGATATGGATGAGCCCTTCGATTTCCGGCATCTCAAAGACTTGTGCGAACGCGCCGAATTTCGTCAGCTTGGTGACGGTGCCTTGCACCAGCTGGCCAACCGTATAGTTGGTGGCGACGATATCCCACGGATCCGGCTCCTGCCGGCGCATGCTCAACCCGATGCGCTTGGCCTGCGGGTCGATGCTGATGACTTCAACGCGCACTTGCTGCCCCACGTGCAGGAGATCGCGCGGATGATTGACGTGCTGCCAAGAAAGCTCGGTTAAGTGCACCAACCCCTCAGCGCCGCCAATATCGACGAAGGCGCCGAAGTCTTCAAGGCTCACCACGCGCCCCTCGCGCACCTCGCCAACTGTGAGCTGGCCGATCAGGTTCTCTTTGCGCTTCTCGCGCGACTCGCGCGCTGCCGATCGCTCGGACAGGATCAAGCGGTTGCGGCTTCGATCGACCTCCATCACCTTAACGACGATCGACTCGTTGACCATGCCACCCCAACGTTCTTCCGGGGTTTCGCCGGTGCTGGCGCGCCGCCGTTCGACGCTCATCTGGCTTTGCGGCACGAAGCCGCGCAAGCGGCCGAAGCGCACGATCAGGCCGCCGCGGTTGTAGCCCGCTACGCGCGTCTCATAAACCTGCTGGCTCTCGCGGTACTCCTCCGCTTTTTGCCAGTCCAATTCTTCGATTGCGCGGTTGATCGAAAGGATGATGCGCCCGTTGTGGTCATGTGGGTTGACGACATAGACCACCAACGGCTCGCCGACCTTCATCTGTTCGAGGGCTTGCCGGCTCATGCGTTCAAGCTCGTGGCTGGGCACCACGCCGACGCCCATGCCGCGCAGATCGACCATGATAGTGGTGGGTGTCGTTTCGACAATTACCCCTTCGATCAGGTCGCCCCGCTTAAGGCCCTGCCCTTCCTCGGCGGCTGCCGGTTTTTCTTCAGCTTGGGGCTGTTCGGCCACATCTTGAGCGGCCGTCTCGACGGCTTCGGCTTCTGTCACCGGTGAGCTGGCCGGCTCACTGGCCAGCACGGCGGTATCGTCGTGTTCAACTTCAGCATGGGTTTGCGGTGCTTCGCGCTCATCTGCTGGCGCTTTAAGCGCAGTTTCCAGCTCACCAACGGTTTCGGATGCTTGCTCGGCGGTAGTGGAAGCCGTATTCAGGTTTGGCTCAGAGGTCTCCCCCACCGAAGCACCCGCCCCCAGTTCTTCGGTTTCCTCCAGCCCTGGCTTATCTGGGACCATAACGCTCAGCTCTCCCGCGGACAATGGGTTATGGGATCATTATACTATCCGTCTAGCAAGTTTCAAATAACTCCCCTAAGCGTAGACTTAGGGACAGCACGCCGCCCCGCATCGCTGCGTCGGTGCGGGGCAGTGTGCGAGCTGACTTCAAAGGCGCGATCTACAGGCCAGAAGTCCGCGCTTTTTCGGCGGTCCACCCCTCTTCTTCTTGCGGCGCGCGGGCCGCGCGCGCGGGGGCTTCGACAATTGCAAAGATGATAAACGCGATCAGGCTGGCGATCACACAGGTGAAAGCCGCTGTCAGCGCGCCGAGCAGCCCGCGGCCGAGGATCAGCGATGTGAACGCCGAGGGCAGCGAGCTGACGAACAACGAAGCGCCAACATAGTGCAGCGCCAGCGCCAGCAGCCCTCCGTAGATAGGGGCTTCGCGCGCTGAACGCCGCGCAATGAAAATGCCGGCGATCGAGCCGATGCCAACGCCGATCGCCAGCGCCGTCACAAACGAATCCATGCGTTCACCACAGTGAGTAGATGAACGGGCCGGTCACCGGGTTGGCTGATAGGATCATCAATGCGGCCACTACCGCCAGCACCAGCATCATCGGCAGCAGCCAGTACAGCTTGCGCCGCCACAGAAACTGCAGCAGTTCTCCCCAAATTCCGAGTCGAGCGATCAAATCGCGCATATCCCTGCGTCCTCACTTGTCTTTTTGAACGACGAACGGCCCCAATACGAGAATGTCGATATCGCTGTGCTGAAAGGTATTCCACGCATCTTTTGGAGAACTGACGATCGGTTCACCGCGAAGATTAAACGAAGTGTTCAACAATACCGGCACACCGGTAAGCTGGCCGAAGCGCTCAACCAGCCCATAGTAGCGGGGGTTGGTTTCACGTTCGATGGTCTGCAGCCGGCCCGTCCCTTGATGGCAGACGGCTTGGATCTGGCCCTGCTTCTCCGGCTTGATCGGGCTGACCATGAGCATGTAGCGCGGCGCTTCGTGGGCCTCAACCCCTGGATAATCGAAATACTCGGCCGCGCGCTCGCGCAGGATCACCGGCGCAAACGGGCGAAACGGTTCTCGAAACTTGATCTTGGTGTTGACCACTTCTTTCATCGCTTCGCTGCGCGGGTCTGCCAGAATGCTGCGGTTGCCGAGCGCGCGCGGCCCCCATTCGAAACGCCCTTGAAAGAAACCGATCACCTGTTCACGGGTCAGCGCTTCAGCGAGCAGGTCGAGCATCGGCTCGTCATTGTCGTCGAAAGCCAGAAAACGCGCGCCTTTGCTGTTCAGAAAATCGCGGATCTGGCCATCGCTGTAGCCTTCGCCCCAGTATGCGTGCGGCATCACCCACGAGCGCGGATGGCCAAGTACGAGATGGTGAGCCCACAAAGCGGCACCGAGCGCGCCGCCATCATCGCCGGCAGCGGGCTGAATGTAAATCTCTTCGAACGGTGTCTCGTTAAGCAGGCGATAGTTGGCTTTGGTATTCAGCGCGACGCCGCCGGCCATCACCAATTTGTTCAGGCCCGTGAGGCGGTGCAGATGATTACAAACGGCGACCAGGGCATCTTCCGTCACCTTTTGAATGCTGGCAGCAACATCAGCGTAGTATTGGTTGCGCTCCATCGCGGCGCGCTCGCCGGCCCGCTCTGGGTTCGTCGCCATTGTGAAAAAGTCAGATTCTGGCGGGCGCGGCTCGCCGAAGAGGCGGATGAAGCGGTCGTTGATGGTTCGCTCGGTCGAACGGTGGAAATCAAAATAATCGAGGTTGAGGCGGAAGCTGGCATCTTCGCTGTTCTGCTGGAACAACTGGTAAATTTTATCGACGTAGCGCGGCGTGCCGTAGGGCGCCATGCCCATCACTTTGTATTCACCGTTATTAACGCGGAAGCCAAGCCAAGCAGTGAAAGCCGAGTACAGCAGGCCGATCGAATTGGGGAAACGCTCTTCATACAGCAGGTCGATTCGATTGCCGCGTCCATTGCCCGCTTCGGGCGGGTCTCCCTCCCAAATGCTGGTGGCTTTGCCGAGCGTGGTCGTCGTCCATTCGCCCACGCCATCGATAGTGAGCACGGCGGCCTCGCGGAAGGGGCTGGCGAAGAAGGCGCTGGCGGCATGGCTCATGTGATGGTCGCAGAACAGAACGCGGTCATAGCGCACCCCCACCTCGCGCTGGATGATATTCTTCACCCACAGCTTTTCTTTCATCCAGCCGAGCATGGCATCGCGCCAGACGTTGCGCGTATGGGGATATTCGCCGAGCGTCGTCAGCAAAATGCGCTCAAATTTGACGAGCGGCTTCTCGTAAAAAACGGCATACTCAAGGTCTGCGCCCGTGATCCCAGCCTGGCGCAGGCAAAATTCGACAGCGCGTTTTGGGAAAGAATTATCATGCTTCTTGCGCGAGAACCGCTCTTCCATCGCCGCGGCAACCAATACGCCATCTTTGAGCAGTGCCACCGCCGAGTCATGATAGAAGCATGAAATACCGAGGATGTACATGGCACTTACCCTTGGCGTTTGGCCGCCTCGAGCTGGTTATCGACCGGCTCGCGCTCGAGCCACGACTGCTGGCTGCGCTTGCGCCCCAATGGATCGCTGAACAGCCGCGCGCCGATGCCAAAAGGAAGCAGAATGGTGTAAAAGAACAGGATGGTGATGAAGCGCCCTTGATAATCACCGACGATCGCAGCAACGATGCCGAAGCGCTCCCAAGCTAATCGCAAAATGTCACCCAACGGGCCATCTCCTGCACGCAGACGCTGGGATTATAGGGCGTGGCCGGTCGATTCTCAAGCCTCGGAGTTTTTTCAGACAGCGCTAGCCGAGCAGTTCGATCAGCCGTTCACGGACTGGGTTGGTCAGCTCGACGTTGAAACAGAGGTGGCCGTATGCATCAGCGATGATGGTTGGGCGCAGCACCAAACGACCATCTGGGCGCAGGGCGATCGCAAGATAAGCTTGGACTGTGCCGACGTTGCGCGCCGACAGCAGGCTTTCGGAAGGCTGCACCTGTTTGAGCGAACGGCGCAGCTCCAGCGTGCGCGGCCGCAGCGCGATTTCGATTGGGCCGCAGCTGGCGGAAAGGGCGACATGTTCTCCCTCAACGCGCAGCGCCAGCCGCGGGTTGAGCTGGCCGCCTTCGGTCGCTGTGAGATGGATGACCTGCGCTTGTTCGTCAAAATAGATCTGGTCAAGCGTTTGGAAATTCCGCATCGCTGTTGTTACCTCCAAAGTTTATGCGGGCACACGGGGCCGATGGGTATATATGCGCAACACATTCAGCCAGCCCTTATAGAGAACGCGCTCATCTTATGATAAGATTTTCACAAATAACCCGCAACCATCATCGCGCAACGAACGTCTTTCCAAGTTTTTTCAAGGAGTTCTCTCAATGAGTGAACCTGCTCCCAATCAAACTGGCGGCAGCGCGCGGATGCTGCTGCTCGGCGTCTTTTTGATCGGCGTGCTGTTGTTGGCCCTGGTCATGGTCTTGAACCTGCGCGACACGCTCAACGCGCCGGCGCCAACGCCCACCTTTGCGCCAACTGTTCAAGGCATCATGCCGGTCAACCCGCCCATGCCGCTGACTGACTTCGCTTTCCCGGCCAGCCGCGGCGGCACGCTTGGCTTAAGCGATCTGCGAGGCGCCTATACGCTGATGTTCTTCGGTTACACCAACTGCCCGGATTTCTGCCCGCTCACGATGATGGAGTATCGGCGCATCAAAGAACGTCTCGGCGAAGATGCCGACGCCGTCAACTTCGTCTTCGTCAGCGTTGACCCGGAACGCGATACGCCGGAGCGGTTGGCGACTTATTTGGCGCGCTACGATCCGGCCTTCATCGGTTTGCAGGGCGATGACGATACACTCGAACGCATCGCTGGAGAATATGGTCTGCAATTTGAACGTCGCTACGAGGACGCAGGCAGCACTGGCAATTACCCGGTTGACCATACGACTCAGTCCTATTTGATCGACGCCCAGGGCCGTTTGCGCGCCATTTTCCGCTATGGAACCAGCGTGGCCAGCATGGCCGATCACATTCAGCAGTTGATGGCCGAGGACGCCGCCTAGGTCAGCGCCGCGGCACGCGCGGAAGCACGCTGCACAACACCTCATAGCTGATGGTGCCCAGCCGGGCGGCGATCTCATCTGCAGTGATGCGAGCGCCGCCCTGCTCGCCGATCAGCACGACCTCGTCGCCCGGCGCCGCCCCGTCGATATGATCAACGCTGATGACCGTTTTTTCCATGCTGACGCGGCCGCGAATGGGCGCAAACTGCCCATGCACCAGCACGCCGCCCCAGTGCTGCGGCGCGCGCCGCAGGCCATCGGCATAGCCGACTGGGATCACGGCGACTCGTTCTGGTCGTTCAGTCACGTAGGTGTTGCCATAGCCGATAGGATGACCGGCAGGCAGCACTTTCACCTGTGCGATCGTGGTCTTCCATGACAACGCGGGCCGGAATCCGGCGGGCAGCGGCTGCTGTTCGAAAGGCGATAGGCCGTACAGCGCTAAGCCGACGCGCACGCCGCCCAGATGATTCTCAGCCGAGGCGAGCGTTCCTGCGGAATTGGCCGCGTGGATGACCTCGAACGACAAGCCGCCGGCGCGCAGCGGCACCAGCACCTGCTTGAAGACGTCGACCTGCCAAGCCGTATAGTCCGGGTCGGCATCGGCGGATGAGAAATGGGTATAGATGCCCTCGATGGCAAGAGCGTTAAGCGTGATCAAGCTGCGAAATGCCGCTACCGCTTCGCTCGCGAGAATGCCCAATCGCCCCATGCCCGTATCGATCTTGACATGGACGCGCAGCCGGCCGCCTGCCTCGCGCGCAGCACGGTCATAGGCATAAGCTTGGTCGAGATCGTAGATCGTCGCGGTGATATCGTGGCGCAGCGCCAAACGCACCCCTTGCACTGGCAGATAGCTCATCACCAGCACCGGCGCTTCGATGCCAGCCTCGCGCAGCTCAAGCGCTTCGGCCAGCGAGGCAACGGCCAGAGAGTCGGCGCCATTTTGCAGCGCTGTGCGCGCCACACCCACCGCGCCATGGCCATAGCCATCGGCCTTGACGACGGCGAACAGCGTTGCTCGCGGCCCGATGAGCGCGCGCAGCTTCTGTGTGTTCACTGCCAGCGCATCGAGATCGATCTCGATCCAACTGGAGCGGGTGGACTGCGGAAAATGGCCCACATCTACGCTGCCGGCGAGCAGATGCGCCCGCGGCAGGTGCGCGGCATCGGCCGGGTTCGCCAACAAAGCGCGAGTAACCAGCTCCATTCGCGCCATCATTCCGCCTTTGACGAGCACGACATCATCAGCCGTGAGGCCGCCATCGGCGAACAAACGGGCGATCGTATCCTGCGTGCTGTGCGTCATGACCACGGCAGCGCTGCTCATGCCGTGGTCGATGGCCGCCCTTCCAGCCTGGGCAGCATCCGATCCTTCGGTGATGAACAGGCTGGCGAATTCAGCAGCGCGCTGGCCCACCAAGCGATGCCCGCGCAGGCTGCCCGCGCCGAGGTTTTCCATATCACCCAGGACAAACACCGCCCGGCGGCGCCCGGCGCTGACCGTTTGCAGCCAATCGAGCGCAGCCAGAGCCGACTCAGGATCGGCATCACACGAATCATCGATCAACAGACAGCCGTTCACGCCATTGAACGGCCGCATGCGCCCCGGCAGCGGTTGAAGCTCTGACAGGGCGCGCAGCCCCGCTTCGACTGGAATCCCAAAGTGCAGCCCCACCGCCAGCGCAGCCAAGACACTGTAGAGTGCGTGCCTGCCCAACAGCGGCGTCCAGCGTCCCACGAATCGTTGATCGTCAATGCGCAAATCGAAGCCAGTTCGCGTGGGGCCCAAGACGATATTGTGCGCGACAAGATCAGCGCCAAACCCTTCGATGCCAACGGTCAGAACGTGCGCGCGCGTGCGGGCGCGCAGCGCGCGCACGCGATCATCATCATGATTTAAGACGGCCAGGCCGCCCGGCGAGAGATACTCCAGCAGCAGCGCACTTTCTTCAGCGAGTTGGTCAGGCGTCTCAAATCGCTCGCTGCCGCCGAAGCCGAGCTGGGTGATCACGCCGGCGTGCGGGCGCATCGCCCCCACCATTTCGGCCATCTCGCCCGGTTGGTTGGCAGCCAGTTCAATGACGACGAGCTCGGTCTCGTTCGTCAGGCGGGCCAGCGTCATCGGGATGCATAGGCGGCCGGTTTCTTCGCCGCTGCTGGCCAACACAGCCCGGCTCGTCGCCAGTACGCGCCGCACTGCCTCGACAACCGTCGTCTTATCGGATGACCCAGCGATGCCGATCATCTGAACCTTGTGGCGTCCCAGCATGTAGTGCGACCAATTCATGATCGCAGCCAGCGGATCCTTGACGAGGATGACGGATAGGCCTTCTGTGTTGAATTCGGGAGGCTGTGTCGCCAGCAAGCCGGTCGCTCCTCGTTCAACCGCCTCGCGCATCGCTCGATGGTCATCTCTGCGCCCGCCGTTGACGGCGACAAATAGGGTCGAGGGTTCGGCGCGCAGAGCATCGACGCAGAAATTGGTGAACAACTGCGCGCCCGGCTCGCCAAACAGTTGGCCGTTAGCGGCCTCAAGGATGTCGTAGAGGCTGATCATGTCTCCAACGAGAGCAGCAACAATTTGCTATAATCGGTCAGTCCATTGTATCGGAACGTCTATGTCATTCTATTTCGAGCGAGTAAAAACGCAAGAAACTGCCCGCGCCGGGGTGCTGCACACGCCCCACGGCCCCATCTTGACGCCGGTTTTCGCGCCGGTCGGCACGCAGGCGACCGTTAAGGCGGTGCCACCGCGCGACTTGCGCGAAATTGGCGCATCGCTGGTGTTGGCCAACACGTATCATCTCCACTTACGCCCGGGCGATGATCTGATCGCTGAACTGGGCGGCCTGCATCGTTTCATGGCTTGGGATGGCCCCATTTTGACCGACTCGGGTGGTTTTCAGGTTTTCAGCCTCGCCCAGATCAACCGGATTGACGACGACGGCGTCACGTTTCGCAGCCATCTTGACGGCAGCCGGCACCGGCTCACCCCTGAACGCTCGATGCTGATCCAGCAAAACTTAGGCGCCGATATCATCATGGCGTTCGACCAATGCCCTGTGCCGACTGATCGTGAGATCGTCACGAAGGCCGTTGCGCGCACCAGCGCTTGGGCAGCGCGCTGCCGCGAAGCACACCCCGACGACTCTGTGCAGGCCTTATTCGGCATTCAACAGGGTGGCATTTTCCCTGATTTACGCGAACAATCGAGCTTCGCGCTGCGGCAGATCGGGTTTCCGGGCTACGCCATCGGTGGGCTGGCCGTCGGCGAGGGCAAGGCGCAAATGTACGCCGTGCTCGATGAATGCGTCGCTATGCTGCCGGAAGATAAGCCGCGCTATCTCATGGGCGTCGGCGCGCCAGATGACATGGCCCAGGCGGTTCTGCGCGGCGTCGATCTGTTCGACTGTGTGATGCCGACTCGCATCGCCCGTCACGGCACGGTGTTCACCCCTGATGGGACGCTCAACATGGGCAACTTACAGCATGCTCGGGACGACCAGCCGATCGACCCGACCTGTGACTGCGTTTGCTGCCGCCAATTTTCACGCGCTTATGTGCGTCATCTGGTTAAAGCCGGCGAGCTGCTGGCCCATTACTTGTTGAGCGTGCACAACATTCGCTTTTTGATCAGACATATGACTGCGATGCGCAGCGCGATTCTTCAAGGGACTCTGCGCGCTTATGTTGAGCAGTTTCTTGAGCGTTATTTGCAGCCCGCATGAAGGACACCGATCACATTGAACACATCGCCGCCACCACCACCGCGCGCCGCCTGCTTCCTTGGGCATCCGGATCGATGAGATGGGGCGTGCGCGCCGAACACTAGCGATCGTGGCCTTTACTCTGGTAAGCTGCAGCGCACCGGTCGTGCCAGTTGTCACACCGACGACCGAGATAATCCCCCTGCGACTGTACGCCACCAATGCCATGCTGCCGCTCACATCCGATTTGGCCATGCGCTATCATCAAGCGAACCCAGCGATCACGTTCGAGCTGGCATCGGGTAACTATGCGGCCATGCTTGAACGACTGCTGGCTGGCGAAATGCCTTATTTCATCAGCAATCATCTTCCGCTGGAAGACGATCTCGCGCTGTGGGCTGCGCCGATCGGTCAAGATGGGATCGCAGTGATCGTGCACCCCGACAGCCCAGTGACCGCGCTCTCTACTGGGCAGCTTCGTGAGATCTATCAAGGGCGCATCGAAGATTGGTCGGCCTTCGGGTTTGATGCGCCGATCACTGTCTTCAGCCGCGAAACTGGTTCGGGCACGCGGGCCGAGTTCGAACTGCTGGTGCTGGGCGACCGGCCGATCACGCCCGGCGCGCAGATCGCCCCCTCCAGCGAAGCGATGGTGCGCAGCGTGGCACGAACGCCCGGCGGAATAGGGTATGTTTCGATGGGCTTCCTGAACGACCGTGTGCGCGCGCTGATGATCGACGGCGTATCGCTGAGCCAGAACAGCGTGGCCGCCAATATCTATCCCCTGCGTGCCTTCATTTACGTCGTTGGCCGAGAAGAGCCAGAGACGGATTTCCGCGCGTTCGTGGCTTGGGTACAAAGCCCGGAAGGGCAAGCAGTCGTCGGGCAGCACGCCGCGCCCCTGCTCGATCTAGGCGACGGCTAGGGCGAACCGCTTGCTCACCCGAACGCTGCTGCGAAGGTAAACAACCCGCCGAACAAGACGCACAGGATGATGACCCACAACGCAGCGAGGGTGAGATCGCGGTAAAGGCGCAGCCGGGCGCGCCGCTGCTCCATTTCGATTTCTGGAACGCGGATGCGAAACAATGCGCCGGCGGCCTCCAGGTTATTGGGGTTGATGCGCAGCACGTTATCGAGACAGACCGACGCCTGATCGAGCGAGTCGACCGCGACGCTCATCCACAACCACGCCTCTTCAAAATCGCTGTCTTCGCGGATCAAATCGTGAAGCAGAAGGCGCGCGTCGCTGCGCCTGCCCATTTTGACCAGCTCAATGGCATCGAGCAGCCGGTCGATGCGCCCGGAGGGGTCGGTCATGACGCGCGGACGGCATCTGGCGTCGCGAAGGTGACGCCGTCAAATAGATCGCGCTCATGAAGGCGATCGGCGGAAGGCGGCGGATGAATGCGCGTGAAGCCTTGGTGAGTGAACAGACGGCGGCGCAGCCACAACGGCAGGGCCGGCATGCGCGTCGAGCCGAGCTGGCTGGCATGGCAGGCGCTGGCTGCATCCCACTGGCGGTGATAATTGCGAATGTCGATGCGCGCATGGATCGGCTCAAGATGATCGAGGATCGCCACGAGATCGACGTCATGGTTGCGCCCTAAACGGCGTGGGTCGCGGCCTTGCAGGCGCGCCATCAAGATGCGCCAGCGCAGCATCGATGCCGGAATGCCGGAATAGTAGAGCTTTTGGGGCGCGTAGGGCGGCAGCCCTTCGATCAAGTAGTCGGGATCGCCGGCGCGATAAAACGCCTCGGTCGTCGCGCGTTGAATGGCGATATGATCGGGATGGCCATAGCCGCCATAGCGGTTGAACGTGATGACGACCTGCGGCTTGAATTCGCGGAGGATCGCCGTCACACGGCGGACGACCTCCGCTTGCGAGGCCTGCCACAAGCAGGCTGGATCTTGCGCCGTCGCTGAACCCATCATGCCGCTGTCTTTGTATCCCAGCTTATATACCGCATGCAGGCCAAGCACCGCAGCGGCCCGATCAAGCTCCGCCAGCCGCAG
>DAOTYT010000019.1:0-13482 GCA_034434615.1 Anaerolineae bacterium
TCGCTCACTTGGGTGGAGGGGTAGCCCGCGTTCAGCGCGCGGGTGCGCGGGCCAGACCCGTCGGGCCGCGTGTGGCTGACCGAGCCGGTCGCGGCGATCCAGTTCGCTTGATCTTGGGCGGCGGCCGAGAGAGCGCCGTTCAACGAATACGGACCCCGGCCAACGGAAGCGCGCAGCTGGTTGATGCGGGCGAGCAGATCGCCCGCCTCTCCCTGCGCTGCGGCCGGCAGGGCGGCCGCGAGCAGCAGCAGCCCAAGGAGGAAAAGCAGCGGTTTTTGGTGCATGGCCGATATTTTAGCACGGGTCTGCGCTTGTCGTCACGGGCGATCCCATGACGATGGTCATGGTGAGGGAGGAAAACCCTACGCGCCGCCAGTTAATCGGCGGCGCGCAGGCGCAAAGCGGAAGAGCCGCTGTCGGTTGAAAACGGCGGCCTTAAACTGCTGCAGTGACCGTCTGCTCGACGGCCTGCACATCAAGCTCGATCCTGATCTCTTTGCTGACCAACACGCCGCCCGCTTCAAGCGCAATGTTCCACGTGAGGCCCCAGTCTTCGCGATTGATCGTCGTTCGGCCAGCGAAACCGACTTTTGTACTGCCGGTGAATGGATCTTTGCCCTGGCCGAGCAGCTCAGCCTCGATGACGACCTCGCGCGTCACACCGCGGATGGTCAAGTCGCCGTAGATGCGCGCTCGGTCACTGCCCTGTGGCTCTACGCGCGTGCTCTTGAACGTGATCGTCGGAAACGATGCGACATCCAGAAAATCGGGGCTGCGCAGGTGATTATCACGATCGACCACGCCTGTATCGATCGAGGCCGCCTCGATCGCCACCTCGACTTGGGCAGCCGCTGGGTTGGCTGGGTCAAACTCGATTGTGCCGCTCAAACTTTTGAAGCTGCCGCGCACGGTTGTCACCATCATATGCCGTGCACTGAACGAAACCTGTGAATGCGCCGGGTCAATCAGCCAAGTGGTCATACATCAGTCCTCCTCCAAGCGGTCAGGTAAAAACGGACTATAGTCCGTTTGTGCCCTCCAAGTATGCAGCTTGCTGATGAGGAGATAGTGAGTAAGTGGACGGTAGTCCGCTTAAAGGATCATGAGCGTTCTTCTGCGATGCTGGCTGCAAAGCGAGCGACGAAGTGCGGCGGCAGGCCGCGGCTGTTCAGCCGAGCGGCGTTTTGTTAATGACGAACAGGCAGGCCGCTGCGCCAGCCGCGCTGCACTCCGTTTCGCGCACGGCCAGTTCGCGGCCATTGCTGGCCCAGCGACAGGTTTCTTGCAGCAGCCCTACGAATGGATGGCACACCGGCCGTTCGGCACGACGTCCCCACGCCATGGCGCTGCGTTCGATGATGAACCGGAACACCTGCGGCGATTCTTCTAAGCGCACGTGCTGGTCTGTAAAGTGGGTGAATACGAGCGACAGCGCGCGCAGGCCCAGCCGAACGCGCTCCTCCCACGGCAGCGCCCGGAAAGCCGGGTCGTTGATGCCGGCCATCACCCCGAAACTGTTCAGCCCTTTCACCAGCCATGCCCTCCCGGCGCGCAGCGCCATGCCGCGGCCGCCGCGCGGGCCGTACATCTCATCGAGGGCGAGGTTAAGCGCCGAAAAAACCGAAAAGTCGACAGTGCGCGCCAAATTATCGGGCGGCAGCGCTGTGTAGTATTGGGCTAAACCGGCGATTTCGAGCGTCGAGAGCAGGCCATGGGTGCCCATCACTTCCTCAAGGCCGAGAAAAAAATAGCGCGCGATGCGGTTCGCGTAAGCGCTGCCGCTGGGGTGTGCGCTGATGATGGCGCTTTGATCGGCCACAGAAGCGGGGCTTTCTAATCGTTCCGCTAGATGAGCTGCTCAAGATCTTGCACTGTGCGCGCGACATCGAGGAAGATCAGCCCAAGCTTGGCGTCCTTGCGCGTGAGCACAGTCAAAACAGCTTCCTCGCCCACGGCCGTCAAGATGACGTAACCATTCTCGCCGCGCACGAACACCTGCTGAAGCTGACCGCGGCCCAGCTCGGTGGCGATGCGTTCGCCTAATGAAAGCATCGCGGCAGACATCGCGCTAACGCGATCTTCCTCCACATCTGCCTGCAGTGCAGAGGCAATGCTTAAGCCATCAACGCTGACGATAGCAGCGGCCTCCACCTCACCTGAACTGGCCTGTAGGTCGCGCAGCCGAGCAACCAGTTGTTCAGCACGAGATTTTGCCACCAACTTCAACTCCTAAGTGAGGGTTTATCGGCGCAGCAAGTCGATGCATCCAGTTGCTCGACTTTAGTCTATATCATAGCGCAAGGTTGCCGCAAACATGGGAAGAGGTTCGACAATTGTTGCCGCTGCTGCGTGCAGCACACTGACAATTGATAACTTTTACAGTTCTGTTAAAATAACGTGTGATGTTTCGTCCCATGCCCGCGAGCGCGGGCGTTTGTCATGAAAGGCCTCTGTATCGAAATGAAGATCCCCTTCGGAGGAAATGTTCTTCTGCTGGGCTGCGGCTCCGTATCACAGTGTTTTCAACCCCTTCTGATGCGCCATCTCGAGATGGACTTCTCCAAACTTACGATCATCGATTTCGAAGACCTGCGCCACACGATCCCGGATGTCTTGGCGGCGGGCGCCAATTATGTGCGCCACCGCATCAATGCCGACAACTATGCCGAAACGTTCGCGCAGTACCTGCGCCCCGGCGATCTGTTGATCGACTTGGCTTGGAACATCGATACCGTTTCGGCGATTCGCTGGTGCCACGATCATGATGTGCTTTACGTCAACACCTCGGTCGAGCTGTGGGATCCCTATGAGCACATGGGCAGCGCCTCGCCGACTGCGAGCACGCTCTATGTGCGGCAGCTCGCGCTGGAGGCACTGGCCGCCTCTTGGAGCGAGCCCGGCGCCACCAGCGTCGTCGATCACGGCGCGAACCCGGGCTTAGTGAGCCACTGGACGAAGCTGGCGCTGGAGGATATCGCCAAGGCGTTGATCAACCAGCCCGATTTCGACCCGCAGCGCCGCAGCGCCCTTGAACAGGCCTATACCGAGGGCGCGTACAACCGGCTGGCGATGCTGACCGGCGTCAAGGTCATCCACATCTCAGAGCGCGACACGCAGATCAGCGACAAGCCGAAACGCGTCGATGAGTTCGTCAATACGTGGTCGATCGAAGGCTTCTATGAGGAAGGGGTCGCCCCGGCCGAGATGGGCTGGGGCACGCACGAGCGCACGCTGCCGCGCTATGCATACACGCACGACAATGGGCGCGGCAATCAGATCTGCCTGGCGCGTATGGGCATGAACACCTTCGTGCGTTCGTGGGTGCCGCAGGGCGAGATCCTCGGCATGGTCATCCGCCACGGCGAGGCCTATACGATCAGCGATCATCTGACCGTTTGGGAAGATGGAAAGGCGATTTACCGGCCAACCGTCCATTACGCCTACATGCCGTGCGATGCGGCCATCGCCTCGCTGCACGAACTGCGGATGAACAACTACAAGCCGCAGTCGCAGGTGCGCATCATGACCAATGAGATCGTCGATGGTCGCGACGAGCTGGGTGTGCTGCTGCTCGGCCACGACCTGAACGGCTGGTGGGTGGGCAGCCAGCTTGATATCCATGAGGCGCGCATGCTGGTGCCCGGCCAGAACGCGACGACGCTGCAAGTGGCGGCCTCGGTGCTGGCAGCGGTCGTTTGGATGCTGCGCAACCCGCGTCGCGGGTTCAACGTGCCTGATAATCTGCCGCATCGCGAAATCTTGGAGATCGCCAATCCTTATCTTGGCCCGTGCCCATCGATGCAGACCGATTGGACGCCGCTCAAGAACCGCTACGACGCCTTCCCTGGCTACGGCGCTCCCCGCCCCGCCGACGAAGACGTGTGGCAGTTCAGCACGTTTCTATTTGAGTGAACACGGCGGCAGGCGAGGTTGAATGAAGACCTCGCCTGCCTAAACCAAGTCGCCGCCCCCGGAACCGGCGCCCTCGTCGCCGCCCAGATCGACCCCCTGCGCCTCCAGATCGCGCTCGATCCGTTCCGGATCGTCGCCCTTCATCAGGCGGCTGGCGACCTCACTCATGACTGGGTCGTTGAGCGCTTCATCTTGGCCGAGCTGGTGCATCATCCGGCCGACCTCGCGCATGTCGCCGCCCTCCAGCACCGACAGCATCTCGTTTGAGTCCATCTTGCTGTAATCGCGGCTGGGCCGCTGCACCGCCACTCGGCCGATCACGCGCGTCAAGTCCATCGAACCGCAGTAGGGGCATTGATGCCCGTGCTGGCTGGCGGCGTCGTAGTCATTATAGGTTTTATAGAAAAGCTGCACCCTGCGCTGGCACGCATTGCAGCGGAAATCGTAAGCTGGCATAATGCACCTCATGCAATTCGTACCTTCATTATAAGAAAGCCGTTCCGTATGCTCAATGATCCGCCGCCAGAAAAGCGCCGCGTTCACCCACTCGAGCAGCCGTCTGGCCTGACCGAGCCGACTGGGCGGCGCGTGGTTGAGGATGACGAAGATGATGCAGCGCCCGACGGAACAGGAGTGCTGCGCCAGGGCCAGGTGCTGCTCATCATTCCTTCAGTGCGGCCGCTCGTCACCTATACGATTCTGGCCATCAACATCGCGATCTTCATCGTGCGCGCGCTGTCGCCCGCCGTTGATCAGATGCTGTTCCTGTGGGGGGCCAATCACCAGCCAGATGTGCTGCTGGGCGGCGAGCTTCATCGGCTGTTCACCTCGATGTTCCTGCATGCCAGCGTTTACAACCGCCTGGGCGGTTTCGCGCTCGAAAACAGCCTGCATCTGATCTTCAATGCTTACATCCTCTGGGCGATGGGATCGTCGCTGGAGCGGATGGTAGGCCATGTGCGGTTCGCCATCATCTACCTGCTGGGGGGGCTGTGCGGCTCGGTGATGAGCGCCGTATTGGGCGCGCCCAATATCTATTCGGTGGGGGCCTCGGGCGCGGTCTTCGCAGTGCTGGGGGCGCAGTTCGTCTTTCTATACCGGCATCGCAAGCTGTTCGGCGCGCGCGGCCGCGCGCAGATGCAGAGCGTGATCACGCTGGTCATCTTCAATCTGCTGCTGGGCGCCCTGACTGGGATCAGCACCGGCCCGATCCGGGTCGACAACTGGGCGCATCTTGGCGGCGCCATTGGCGGAATTGTGCTGACCTGGTTCATCGGGCCGATCTACATCGTCGGGCGGCATCCCGAACGCCCGAACGCGCTGCTGGCCGAGGATATCAACCCGCTGCGCGGGCGCTGGTGGGCTGTCTCAGCCGTGGCGAGCGTGCTGATCGTCAGCCTGGTCGTGGCGCGCGGCTTCATCTACGGTTAAGGCTGCCTGCCGCCGCTCCAGCTCGCGCAGTTCCCAGCGCAGCAGCGCCATCTCCTGCGCGATCTGCTTGTTCTCGCGCGCCAGGCGAGTGAGGGCGACGGAGAACTGCAGCAGGATGAAAAGCATAAAAATGATCGCCACCAGAAACAGCGCCGCCGGCGGGTAGGTGATCACGCCGAGGAAGGCGGCCAGTTGATCGAGCAGCGGCCGCGACAGCGTGAGGACGATCAACACCAGCGCCGTGGCCAGCCACAGCAGCGAATAATCCTCACGCAGGCGGCGCTGGCGCACCAGCTCGAGCACCAGCACCAGCGCCCCAAACGATGCGACCAATCCAAACAGCATCACGCGGTCGATCATGAGTTTTCCTCATCCGTCTAGGCGCCGCACGGCGGTCAGCCATGCAGCAGCTTCTACAGAGAATAGACAGACACCCGCCTAGAGAGTATAGTTGCGCCGGTCGAAATGCAAGTGTGAGCCGCGCATGCGTCGTCATCTGCCCGATTTAGCCACTGCCGCCCTGCTGTTCGTGCTGCCGCTGCTGCTGTTCTGGCCGCAGACGCTCGGCGGGCGCACCCTGCTGCCAGCGGAAAACCTGTATCAGTTTGAGCCGTATGCCAGCCACCGGGCGCAGGCTGGCGCGCCGGAGATTCCTCATAACGCGCTGCTCTCCGATCTGGTATTGCAGAACTTTCAGTGGAAAACCTTCATCCGCGCCAGCTTCGCCGCCGGCGAAATGCCGCTGTGGAATCCGCACCAGTTTAGCGGCATTCCATTTTTTGCCGCCGGCCAGCAGTCAACGCTGTATCCGCTCAGCCTGATCTATTACGCGCTCCCGCTTCCAGCGGCCTATGGCTGGTTCACCGTCGTCCAGCTCTGGCTGGCTGGCTTGTTCATGATGGCCTTTGTGCGCGGCATCGGCCTGCGGCGGACAGCGGGGGCGGGCGCCGGCATCGTCTACCAGTTGAGCGCCTTCTTCGTCATCAGCGCGGTCTTCCCGATGATTATCGCGGCGGCAGCGTGGCTGCCGCTGCTGCTGCTGATGGTTGAGAACATCATCGTCAGCCGGCCGCTGCTCAAAAGGCCAGCGCGCGCCCCGTGGGCGGCGCTTGGCGCGCTCGGGCTGGCGATTTCGATCTTAGCTGGCCACGTCGAGATCACCTACTACACCCTGATCATCCTCGCTTACTACGCTGGGGCGCGCCTGCTGGTGACGCTGTGGCGCGGGCGCGCCGATCGTCGAAGCGCGCTGCGCGCTGCCGCTGAGCAAACTGCCTGGCTGGGGGCGATGGTTGCGCTCGGCTTAGGATTGGGCGCGGTGCAGTTCGTCCCGCTGTTCGAGGCGGCCAGCGGCAATTTCCGCTCCGGCTCGGCCTCGTTCGAGCAGGTGCTGGGCTGGGCGCATCCCCCGCGCGATTTGATCCAGTTCATCCTGCCGAACTTCTATGGCAGCCCAGCCCAGCACAGCTATTACGACGTTTTTGGCGGGGGCTATGTCTCGCTGATCGACCAGGTGATCACCAATGCGGCCGGGGCGCGCCTGCTTCACACCGAGTGGGGCATCAAAAACTACGTGGAGGGCGCGCTCTACGTAGGGATTTTGCCGCTGGCGCTGGCCACCTTGGGGCTGCTGCGTCGGCGCATGGGCCTTGCGATGGGCGCCCCTTACGGCGCGATCTTCGCCATCCTCGGCCTGTTCGCCTTAACTTTCATGTTCGGCCTGCCGACCTATGCCATCCTGTTTTACACGCTGCCCGGCATCGATCAGCTCCACTCGCCGTTTCGCTGGGTCTTCGCGCTGACGTTGAGCGTCGCTGTGCTGGCCGGGCTGGGTATCGATGCGCTGCTCACCGGTGGCGAGGCCGTCCGGCGCTGGGCGCGGCGCTTTGGGCTGGCGCTGGCGCTGGCCGGGGGGCTGGCGCTGGGCGGCCTGTTGATCTCACGCCTGCTGTTCACGCAGGTTGAACCCCTCATCGATTGGCTGTTGGCGCGCATGGTCACAGCCAGCGGCGAGCCGGCAGCGCTGCGCTTCAGCGATGCGCGCATGTTCTACAGCGTGCAGTTCGCCAATGTTCTCATCTTTGGGGTTGTGGCGCTGGCCTCTGGCGTGCTGCTGATCTTGTTCAGCGCGCTGCTGGGGGAAAGGGCGCACGGCGCGCGGCGCGGCCTGTGGCTGCGCGCCGGCCTGCTCAGCCTGATCGCCGCCGACTTGATGATCGCTTCGTGGAGCTTTAACCCGGCCAGCGACCCTGCGTGGCTGGAGTATACGCCGCCAGCTATCGACTGGCTGCGCGACCAGCCGGGCGACTGGCGCTACATCACGCTGGACGACCCGACGCAGCCGCCGCTGTTTCAGGCCAACATGACCCTGCGCTATGGCCTTGACGATGTGCGCGGCTACGAGAGCATCATTCCCGCTCAGTACGTCGATTTCATGCGCGGGCTGGCGCCGCAGGTGCAGCTCGATTTCAACCGCATCGCGCCGCTCTACACCGTTTACCCGCCCGGCGTTCCGTTCGATGCGCGGGAGGCGCTCATCTCGCCGCAGCTCAACCTGCTTAACGTGCGCTACGTGATCACGCATACGACGACCTCGCTCGCCGACGTGCCGGGCTATGCGCTGGTTTATGAAGACGCCGCTGTGCGCATTTGGGAAAACAGCGCCTATTTCCCAAGAGCGAGCCTGATTTCCCAAAACGAGGCCGCGGCCGACGCTGACCTGCTCGACGCGCTGGCCGCCGCAGCGCCCGTCATCATCGACCGCACGAGCAGCCGCGAGCTGCGGATGGCCGTCACGATTACCGAGCCGGCGCGGCTGTTCGTGCTCGAGACGCATCAGCCAGGCTGGCGCGCGTTCGCTCGCCCGCTCGACGATGTGGAGGCCGATGAGACCCCGCTGACGGTTCAGCTCGTGCTCGGCAACTTCATGGCTGTCGATCTGCCAGAGGCGGGGGCGTGGTCGGTGCGGCTGATCTACAGCCCGCAGTCGTTCCAGATCGGCGCGTTCCTGTCGTTCATCAGTGGGCTGCTCGTGCTGCTGCTGGCTGGGGGCTGGCTGTGGCGGACGCTGCTCATCCCGCCTGGAGAAGGCGACTCTGCGGCGAGCGTCAGCCGTGTGGCGCGCAACAGCATCGCGCCGATCGTGCTTAACCTGTTCAACCGCGGCATCGATTTCGCGTTTTCGATCGTCATGCTGCGCATTTTGGGGCCGGCAGATGCCGGCGCTTATTTCTACGCCGGCGTGATCTTCGTCTGGTTTGAGATCTTCACCAACTTCGGCCTCAACCTCTATCTGACGCGTGAGGTCGCCCGCGACCGGAGCCGAGCGCGGCAGCTCTTCGTCAACACGAGCGCCATGCGGCTGGGGCTGGCGCTGATCGGCGTGCCGCTGATGCTCGGCTTTCTCGGGCTGCGTCAGTCGGTCGTCAGCCCGCCGCTGACGCCGGAGACCGTGATCGCCATCGGGCTGTTGTACATCGGCCTGGTGCCGACGAGCTTGAGCACCGGCCTGACGGCGCTGTTCTATGCGTTTGAACGCGCCGAGACGCCGGCCGCCATCACGACTGTTTCCACCCTCTGCAAGGCCGTCTTTGGGCTGGGGGCGCTGCTGCTCGGCTGGGGCATCATCGGGCTGGCCGCCGTCAGCATCCTGACCAACCTGATCACGCTGGCCATCCTCAGCTGGTATGGGCGGCCGCTGCTGCGCGGCGCTCGTGAAGGGCAGCGCGCGGCCCTCGATCGCACCTTGATCCGGCGCATGGGCGGCCACAGCTGGCCGCTGATGCTCAATCACTTCCTGGCGACGATCTTCTTTCAGATCGATGTCGTCATCATCGAGGCTTTTCACAGCGCGCGCATGGTGGGCCAGTACTCAGTCGCCTATAAGTGGGTGGCGGCGCTCAACATCATCCCAGCTTTTTTCACGCAGGCGCTGCTGCCAGTGATGTCGCGGCAGGCCCAGGAAGACCGGGCAGCGCTCAAACGCACCTACGCGCTGGCGATCAAGCTGTTGGTCAGCGTGGCGCTGCCGATCGCCGTGATCTTCACCTTCATGGCCGAACCGCTGGTCGGGCTGCTGGGCGGCGCGCAGTTCCTGCCGGAAGGCGCTATCGCCACCCAGTTGATGATCTGGAGCATCCCGATCGGCTGGATGAACAGCCTAACTCAGTACGTTCTGATCGCGCTCGATTTGCAGCGCCGCATCACGATGGCCTTCATCATCGGCGTGAGCTTCAATATCGTCACTAACCTGATCTTCGTGCCCCAGTTCGGCTTTCAGGCAGCGGCGATCACGACGATCGCTTCAGAGGCGGCGCTGCTCGTGCCGTTCGCGCTGCTGCTGCACAAGGCGCTCGGCCGCATCAACTGGTTGCAGCTCGTCTGGCGGCCAGTCTGCGCGACTGCGGCGATGATCGGCGCCATCCTCCTGCTGTGGCCGGCGCAGCCCCTGCTGGCGCTCTCAGCAGGGGGGGCGGTCTATTTAGGGTTGTGGGTTGGGCTGCGTGCTTTGACTCACGAAGAATGGCTGCGGTTGTTCCCACTGCTGCCCGGGCCATTGCAGCGAATGACCGAGCGGTTCAGCATCCCTTAGCGCTGCATTCCACCAGCAGCGCAGCGCTGGGCGCGCTGCTCTAGGCGCGCTGCTGCTGTTTCTGTTTCTTTTCGAACTCGCTGTACGGCTTCGGCATGATCTTGTTGGTGTAAAGGAGACGCCGGGCGTATGGGTTGCTGATCACCGGCATGACCATTCGCTCACTGCCGCGCTGGAGCGGCACATGGAAGACGACCACCTGGCGCGTGCCGGCATGCCAGAAATCCTGCTGGTAAATATCGCCTTCGAGTTCCCAGCCGCGGCGCAGCGCTGTGATCAGGCAGTCGACACCGGCATATTTTTCTGACTTTGGCGACCAGTGCCGCACGATATCGGGATAATCGACATGAAAGTTACCGCTGGTGTTGTTCATCATGATCCTCTTTTCACAATACGCTCAATTATTATGATGCCGGTCAGTTAAATCCATGTCAACAGAGTTTAAAACTTGCGTAAAATCGCGCCCTGTTCGGCTAGTTCTTCGTTGAGTTTAACTAACTAGGATGATTGAAGTCCCCCTATTTTTGGGTGTATCGCCTAAAGGCAGCGCAGCCCCCTGCATTCTCGACACGCGCAGAAGGCCGCAGATCGCCCACTAATGATCATAGTAAAGGGTTTTCTGAGTGACGGCTATGGGCATTATAGCCAAACTGCGATGCGTATTATCTGCGATCCTTGCTGAGGGACGCCGGCACGATCGTGCGGCCTTTCCAGCGCGGACCGCCGTAGCGCTGCTGCCAGAAGATCGCCTGCGCGGCAATGCGCGTCATTAAGATGACCGAGAGCGGCATCAGCAAAGCGTCGAGCGGCCGCTGGCGGGTGACAGCGGCGGTCAGCGCGCGCGTGGCGATTCCAAGCGTCGTCAGCAGCAGCGGCGCGAGCGGCCACCCCGCTTGCGGGATGAACGCGCCAGCGACCAACCACGCCGGCGGCAGCAGGAAGATCAGCCAGTGAAAGGCGGTCGCCAGCAGCAGGAACGAGACGCGCCCGCCGTAACCAGCGAGGATGTTCTTGGCATAGCCATCGCGCACCGACGGCCAGTCCGTGTACATACGGCAGCCGATCAGCCCTGCGCCGTCCACCATGCGCAGGCGCAGGCCGCGGGCTTTGGCGCGCCGCGCCAGCGCGATATCTTCGATGATGGAGCCACGCACTGCCGCATGCCCGCCAACGGCGGTATAAGCCGCCCGGCGAAAGGCCAAACACTGGCCGTTGGCGGCGGCGAACGCCGGCCAGCGGGTGTGATGCACCAGCAGCGCCGGCAGGTAACCCAGAATGACCAGCGCCATCAGCGGGACGACCAGCCGCTCTCCCCATGTAATCGTCGTCTGTGTTGGCCAAACGGTGAGCAGATCGGCTCCAGAGCGTTCCAGTTCGGCCACCAGCGCCGCCAGCGCGCCCGGCTCCCAGCGCACATCAGCATCGGTGAAGATCAAGATCGGGGCGCTAGCGGCCTCCGCGAGCTGATAGCAGGCCCAATTTTTACCCAGCCAGCCGGCTGGCAGGTCTGCGCCGCCGATCACGCGCAGGCGCGGGTCGCCGGCCGCCGCGGCTTGAGCAGCCGCAGCCGTGCCATCCGAGGAATGATCGTCGAGGATGATAAGCTCGAACTCGACGCCCTTTTGTGACAGCAGGGCGCGCACGGTTGCGCCGATGACAGCCGCCTCGTCGCGGGCCGGGATGAGCACCGAAACGCGCGGCAGCGGCCGCGTTAGGACGGCGCAGCGCAGCCGTGGGAGGGTGAAGGTGTTGAGGATGGCGATCAGCGCGATGACGACCAGTGCCGAGGCCACGAACACGATGACGATCATGCCCGCTTCAGCCGCCGCCTCAGCCATCCACGGGCGCGCGGTGGCCCGTTGAAATCGCGCCGATACTTCCACAACAACAACGCACCGTTGAGGATCCAGATGATCACCAGCAGCCCCTCGGCAGGCGAGATGAGCAGATAGAGGAGCACCGTAAGGATGGCAGCGGCGATGGCGTAACCCGAGGTCTCCGTCAGCGCGAAGGCGAGCACCAAGGCGATCATGCCGACCAGCGGCACCTGCCACAGCGTCAGCCCGATCCAGACGCCACCGGTCACTGCGACAGCCTTGCCGCCGCGAAAATTCACGAACGGTGAAAAGGCATGGCCGAGCACCGGAGTCAGCGCTGCGACCAGCAGCGGCAGCCCATCAAGGCCGAAGACCCAGCGCGCCAGCCCGACAGGCAGCGCGCCCTTGGTGATCTCGAGCATCATGGCCAGCCCGCCCCATGCGATTCCCCCCGCTTTGAGCAAGTTGGTCGTGCCGGGGTTGCCATCGCCGATGGCGCGAATGTCGCGCTTCAGGGCGAGCTGCCCCAACCAATAGGCGAACATCAACGATCCGCTCAGGAAGCCGATTGTCCCCCACAGCAGCGTGGCGAGTACAGCGTCTACAGTGATCATCTAATTTTCTTTACAGCGTCGCAGTGTATCGAGAGCGTGTCGAAAAGGGCGCCTAAAGCGACGCCCTCGTCAAACGCTTAGGCGCGGTGGTCGCGCTCAGAACGCACGCGGTAATGCGGCGCGTCAACAGTGTCGAACGACTCGGACGGCCCGCCGGCCACTGCCGCGCGGCGCGCAGCGATCGCCGCGCGGTGTTCAGCGACCACAGTGCCCGGGGCGGCCATCTCAAACAGGCGCATGCCAGCCAGCAGCACGCCGATGTCATCGAGCTGCCCCAATCCAAAGATCACATCGGGGATCAGGTCGATCGGCGAGATGATATAGATGAACGGCAGCACGCCGATCGCCTTGACCCAAATCGGGACTCGCCGATCCCACATGAGCTTCCAGGTCAGCAAAAATTGATCCAACAGCGCGTTGAGCATGATCATCCTTGTCCATAACGCACCCAGCAAGATTATACCACAGCGCGCGCAGCGCCAGCGCTGGCGAGCGCATCGACGAAAGCCGCCGTCACCGTGAAGACGCGCTCACGTTCGCAGTCCTGCGGCAGGATGTGACCGCTCTCATGCAGCTTCTCGAACGTGATGCCAACGCTGTTCACCCGCCCAGCGATATACTCGCCGTGCTGCACACCCGCAGTTGTATCTTTATACGAATACAACAGCAAAAGGGGTGCAGCGACTTCATGCAAGTGCCGGTCGACCGTGCGGGCCAGTGCGAACAGCTGCAGCACAGCCGCCAGCGGCCAGCGGTCATAACGCACGCGGCCGAGGGCCGGTTCGCCGCGCCGCTGCTGCTCGGCGCGGATCGCCTGCGGCAGCGGCGAGCGGTCGGTCACATCGATGAAGCGGCGCACATAGCTTAGCGATCGCACCTGCCCCACCTGCCGACGCGAGAACTGAATGGGAGAGGCGAGCACTGCCGCGCCCTCAACCATGCCTTCGCTGGCCAGCAGCAGCGCCAGCAGGCCCCCCATCGAGTGGCCGATGACGGCCACGCGCGGACATGCGCCACGCAGCAGGGCGACGCCATCCAGCGCGCTGGCATACCAGTCGTGCCAGCGGGTTCGCGCCAGATCGGCGGGCTGGGTGCCGTGCCCGGCCAGCCTCGGCGC
>DAOTYT010000020.1:0-1966 GCA_034434615.1 Anaerolineae bacterium
CCGCCTGCTCAGTGGGGGGATACGGTGAACACGGTCGAGGCGCTGGGGTATTCACTGGCCGATGCGCTCTACTGGGTGGACGATTACAAAACCATCTATGCCGATACACCCACCTTCGCGCGGCTGATGCAGAGTTATTCGCGCAACATGGGCCGCGGACGGCTGACCCGCGAAGCGAAGCTGCGGCAGGACAAGCCGTGTCGTGGGCATCTGCTCAGCACCGGTGAAACGACTTTGGAAGGTGAAGCCTCGGTGCTCTCACGGATGCTGGTGCTGGATATTGCCCCCTGGAAAGGGCGTGATCCGGGTGGGCTGGCGCTCAAACAGGCGGAGGCGCTGCGCCAGCATCTGCCGGGCTTTACCGTGCAGTTCATCCAGTGGATTGCCCGGCAGGCGGATGAAAAGGGCTTCACCCGACGTTTGGCTGATAAGCTGGTCGCCAATACCGATGACTACGAAACCTATCTGAACACCACGCTCGGCAGCCTGGCGCATACCGGACGCATGGAGCGCAACTGGGGGCTGCTGCTGACCGTCTACCAGCTTCTGGGCGATTTTCTGGCGGAACGTGGCGCAGCGAATGTGCTGCCCACCTGGCAGGATGCCATCCTGGAGACGGTGCGGCTCGTCCAGCAGGAACGAGCGGGCGATGCCTTCATCCAGGCGCTGGATCAACTACTCGCCAGCGGCGAGGCTGACATCACCGCGTCACGGCATCCCGCTGAGCCTAAACCCGGTGTGACCGTCGTCGGCTACGAGGACGAGCATTTTGTGTATCTGCTCCCGGAGATTGCTTACCGCGAGGTGATGCGCATCCATCCGTTGAAGTTCTCAACCGCCGCGATTGGCAGTCAGCTGAAGGAAGACGGTTGGCTGATACCGGGCAGCAGTGACAGCCACCTGACCATGCAGATACGCATTCGAGGGCGGCGGGTGCGTGTGTGGCGTTTGAAAGCCGAACTGTTTCGCGGTGACAACGGTGACTCCGGTGACACATCGGGTGGAGACTACGAAATCACCGCAGAGTGTGAGTAAACCTGTACGGAGACAGCGGTGACTCCGGTGATACGCTCTCGTTTTTGCGGGCATCTGTCTCCGCTGTCACCGCTGGCACATCGCCATGTGTGTTTGAGCCGCCAAACGCTGGAAAAAACAGGGTGGGGTATGAACACCGTTTCAGCAGTGTTTCCATGACCGGAGACAGCGGTGACTCCGGTAACGCTTGCTAAGAGATGCTGGAGGCACAGGCACGAGCACACATCCATGATATTGAAACCCACTATCTCCTAAATAGAGCAGCCTCTTGGTTATTTACCCATCTTTCAACCGCCAGGGCAGACCTGCCACCAATAGCAGCACATCGTCGGCGTGCTGCGCGATGCGTTGGTTAGCCCGTCCCAGTGCGTCCCGATAGAAGCGACCCAGACGATAAGGTGGCACCACCCCCATGCCGACCTCATTGCTGATAATGAGCCAAGTGGCGTTCGACTCATAATAGGCATCCAGCAGACCATCGACTTCGCCTAAAATCACCGCATCCGCGTCGGTCTGGATGCAGTCTTCCGGCAGTTGTAGCAGGGCATTGGATGCCAATAGGGTGAGACAGTCCAGCAGCACCATATCGTAACCACCGCCCTGTGCGCGGATCGCGGCGCCGACGTTGAGCGGTACTTCGAGAGTCCCCCAGCCAGATGGTCGGCTGGCACGATGTGCAGCGATGCGCGCGCGCATTTCGTCGTCGAACGCCTGGGCTGTCGCCACGAACAGCACATGGTCACCATGTTCGCCTGCCCACTTTTCAGCGTAGCTGCTCTTACCGCTGCGTGCGCCGCCGAGTAGAAAGATCAACCGTTTGCCCATAGACTCAATCCCAATAAACTACCTAATTCGATCAGTTCACACAATGCCCCATAGACATCCCCCGTGATACCACCACCGAGCCTTTTCGCTGCCCACCTGCCGATAG
>DAOTYT010000021.1:0-4404 GCA_034434615.1 Anaerolineae bacterium
AGGTCTCCAAGAAGCTGATGTGCCGCTCCAAGTTCGGCATACCAAGTTGGGTTGCTTGGATCGAGCGCAACGGCCATCACGAATGCATTGGCGCTGGCCACGTAGTCTCCCTTTTGGCGCAGATAAAGCCCGTGCAGAGCACGCACGCGCGGGTTGGCCGGTTCGAGCGCCAGCGCGCGCTCAAGCCAAACAGCGCCATTTTTTCCCTGCTGGGCGCGCGCCCAACCTACGCAAGCGAAGGCTTCCGGGGCCATGGTTGAAGCTGCCGCCTGCACGAAAGCCAGCTCGGCATACTGCCACAGCGAATGCTCAGCCAGCACAGCGCCAACTGCAAGCGCAGAGGCCGGGTCGGCATCGTCGAGGGCGGTGATGAGCTGATGGCTAAGCGGCCTGTAGGCCGCATCGAGCGCCGCTGCTTGTAAATGCGCAGTCGCATCGTGTGATCGCAGTGAGGCCAGCAGCAGCCCAAGCTCAAACTGTGTCCGCCGGTCATCGGGATCGAGGATCGCCAAACGCGAGAGCGCGTCACGGGCGATGGGCCAGCGCTGCAGCTCCAGCGCCGCGTCGGCAAGCGAGCGGAACAGGGTAGGATCCATCCCACCGTTGATCGCTGCCGCCTGCCAGTAGGCAAGCGCCTGATCCAGATCGCCGGCCTCGCGCCACAAATCTCCCGCCAGGTGCAGCCGCTCGCTTGACCACCCCAAAGCGGCTGCCTGAACTTCCACGCGATACAGGGCCTGCATAGGACGCCCGCTGAGGCGCAAAGCAACAGGCTCGGCGGGCGAGTGCGGCTTGACGCCAAGCAAACAGACCGATGTCAGCAACAAGGGAACTGCAGTGCGAAGAAAACGCCCGGCTCGCAAGCGCCGCAAGAAACTAGCTGCTCTGCGACCTGAGGTCATCGCCCTTCAGAGCTGAGCGCCTCGCGAATCACCTGCTCGACTTCATCGGGGGTGAACGGCTTCACCAGATAGCTGTGCACCCCTTGCAGTTTGCCAACAAGACGATTGGTTGCATCGCCATAGGCGGTGATGACGATCACAACCGGCAGCGGCATGCCATTTCCGCGGTGGTTGTCCTTGATGTTATCGAGCACTTTCCAGCCCGTCATATCAGGCAGGCCGATGTCCAACAACACGATATCGGGCTGAAGCTGCTCAAAGCGCGCCGAAGCGCGCGCACCGCTGCGTTCGCAGACAGTATCAATGTTCATGCGTTGAAGCGTCGCGGAGAGCACCTCAGCCAGTTCGATGGCATCCTCGACGATCAAACACTTGGGCGCTTGTGCCGCCTGGCCGCTGGGGCGAGATTGAGGAACTGCGGCCGTCTCTGCCGTGGTACGCATAGCATCTTGCCGTTCGATATCGTCGCGTCCTTCAGGAGAAAAACGAACAGGGGTGAACAGACCAGTTTCCGCACGCGGCGCGTGGGCATGAGTCTCCACGTCGATTGAAATCGTCTCGCCGAGATACGAAGCAGCCGCTCTCTCATCCTCGCGAGAGTCAGCCGGTTCCAATGCGCCTTCCGGTCGCAGATCGACTTGAATATTCGTTTGGCGCTGCCGGGTGCGCATGGTAGCCCTCAACTGAACAGTGAAGTGTGAATTTAGAGTTGAGTATAGCACTTTCGAGTCAAGATGTCGCGCTAGTCCTATAGTACCCTTGAGTACGCCAAAACGGACATAAATTTTGTGAATTTATCATGAATATATGACTTACTGAAAATCGCATTCTAAAGACAACGCTTTCTGGTCACTGGGTTGCAGGCTCGCAACCGGTTGATTACACTTTGTACATGGCTGCACCAACGCTCAATCACCTCATCACAATACCGCTCTTATACGGCGGAGACTGTTCTTTGCTCGGCATCGACCGTGACCTCACGATCTACGTCGAAGAAATCTACGGGGCCGATGGCTGGCTGGCCCAGCACGCAATCCGTTTCGACGGTACCTGCGTCGCATCGGTCGATGAAAACTATGGCGCTGTGCCGCAGATCGCGCCGCTGCCGCTGCCCAAAGCTTTGGTGACGGCGCGGCGCGGCTGGCATACTATGAGCTTGAATTACAGTGGGCCTCGTCACCGCGGGCTGCGCGGCCCAGAACGTTTGAACGATCTTGTGCGCCCCTTTTCGATTCCCGAAAAACTGCTGCTCGCCGAACGACTGGCGCTCGACATTGCCCCGCCGATGCTGCTTGGGCTGGCCGAGAGCTTCGTCCTTGCCGAAGCGCAGTTTGAGTTCAGCGGTCTTTTTGTCGTGTGCCGGCGGGTGCGCATCGCTTATGCACTCGCTGAAGAGCGCCTCGACGCAAACAACATGCCCTATGATTATGATACGATCGTGCGCTACTCAGCCCATTTTTTCGACCCAACGGATGACGGCGAGATCTCACTCGCCGATGCGCTGTCTCCCTTTAACGGCATCGAGCTGCACCGCCCTATGGACTGCCTGATTCATGCAGGGCATTTGATCATTGCCGATGGCGGCAGCGCTGAGCGACGGGGCGCCATTCATATCTGGCGGATTGATGAGGAGCCCTCCTCCCAAACAGAAATTGATCGCATAAATAGGAAAATTTACGGCACATGAACGAGCGCTTAAAAATTTGGCGCGCCGTGCTGGGATGCGCAGCTGTCTTCCTGCTCGCATCGCAGTTCGCGGCCGCCAGCGGCGAAATTCGCTCGATCTGCCCCGCTGCTGGCGTAGCTCAGGCAGGGGCTGGTTTCGGGCCGGGAGGCATCATCCTCACTGCCTTTGATGGCACTGCCTTGTGGGTCTACAACGTCGATAATGGGCGCCGCTATCCGCTGCCCGATACGCGGCCCTGCGGCAGAAGCTGCCGTTTATCGCCAGATTTCCGCTGGCTGTCGTATTTCAACAACAGCACGAACGCTTTCAATCGCATGCGCCTTGACGGCACCCAGCGCCGCTTGATCATCGAATATGCCGCTGACATTGAGTGGTGGAGCGACGACACTTTCCTGATTTGGACGCCCGGCCACCAAGCGTACATCCTGACGGACGGCAGCGCCGAGCGCCAGTATCTTGACGTCAGCGGCGTTATCTCAGTGCAACCCAATGGACGATGGGGGCTGTTGGTCGAACAATACGAAGATCACTTCCTGCGCGCGCTGATCAATCTCGAACTGCGCGGCATGACGGGCATCAGCAATGGGCGCACGGAACTCGGCGAAGATCGCGCCTATTTTAATGCCCAGGCTTGGTCTCCAAATGGAGAGTATCTGGCCTACGTCGCGCCGCTCTTCAGCAGCGATGGCATGATCCGCGGCAGCGAAATTTTCGGCATCGCCCCAGGCAGCGCGCCAGAGCAGTGGACGCAGCTTTCGCAGGTGTATGGCCCGACGCGCGTAAATGGCCTCGCCGTCGGCGAGCTGAGCTGGTCGCCCGACAGCACGCGCATCGCCTTTTGGGTGATCCCACTGCTCAACGGCGATCCCGAAGGAATGACCGGGGAAGCGATGCTCCACATTCTCGATCGCACCGATGGCAGTGTGCAGCACTACTGCGCTTTCACCACCAATGAACACACGCCCAACCCACCGCGCCTGGTCTGGTCGCCAGATGGCACCCACCTTGCCTTCAGCGGCAATATCCCAAACGATGATCAGGGCTATCTGCTGCTGGCGCTCAACGTTGAGACGGGGCAGCTTAGCGCATTGAGCAGCGGCGTCTTTCCAGCGCTGGGCGCGCCGAATGTGATCGCTTGGGGTATGCTGCCGGGATGATCTCACGCCGGCTGTGGCAAGCCTTGATTGCGCCACCCGCTGCGCATCCGCTGATGCATATTCATGTTCCTGTGACGTCTGCTGCGCCATCCCAACGCCGACGCCGGCGCGGGCTGCTGCTCATCGGGCTGGGCGTCGTTGTCATCGCTGGTTTCCAGATAGCCGTTGGGATCAGTTTTGACCTGCTGACTATCGCGCTTGTCGTGGCGCTGAGCGCCGGCACGCTGTTCAGTCTTAACTTCGTGGGGACGATCGCCGACTCCCTCGCGCGGGCTCGCGCTGGGCGGGCTTTCGACGTCTACAGCACCCTGCCGCCTGGGCCGTTTGGCGCCGCGTGGTTGATGGCACTGGGCCAGCTCCACGTTGACCAGATGCTCTTGCGCATCCACCGCGGCATACTGATGCTCACAAGAACGGCGATCGCATTAGTGATCATTCTGACGCCGGCGTATATTATTATCCTGAGTTATTTCGTGCAGATCGCTATCAGCACGCCCACGTATGCTGAATTAGTCGGAGAAATTCTGCTCGATACCATCACACTGTTGGTGCTGGCGCGTCTCGTCCTGTTCGATTTCACGCGCTCGGTCGTCACGGCGGTGCTCTTGGCCCTGATCGTGCCGGCGCGCGCGCGCGGACAGGCAGACGCTCAGGTCAT
>DAOTYT010000022.1:0-14833 GCA_034434615.1 Anaerolineae bacterium
CGGGCGCGCTTGCGACGATGCCCGCGAAGATGATGATCGACAGACCGTTACCGATGCCCTGCTCTGTGATCAGGCTGCCGAGCCAGACCGCGAACAGCGTCCCCGCCGTCATTGTGACGATGACGGTGATCGTGAGCAAAAAATCGACGCCAAAGCCCGGAATGATCGGACGGCCGCCGATCGCGTTAAAGATCTGAATTTGGCTCACCGTCTGCAAAATCGCCATCGGGATAGCCAGATAATAGGTGATGTTCTCGATCTTCTCGCGGCCACCCGGCTCTTTGCTGATCTGCTCAAGCCGGGGAATGACGGGCGTGAGCACGGTCAGAATAATCGATGCCGTGATGTACGGATAAACGCCATTCGCGATCACGCTGAAATTTTGCAGCGCGCCACCCGAAAGCAGGTTAAGAACACCAATGAGACCACCCGCCTGACCTTCGATCAGGTTCTGCAGCGCCACACGGTCGACCCCAACCACCGGCACATGCGCCGCAAACTGGTAGACCACCAGAATGAAACCGGTGATCAACAGCTTATTGCGGATATCTGGCAGACGGAAGGCGGTGCTAAGCGCTTCAATCATCGTAAGCCCTTTTGCTACTTACCCTCGTACAGAAAAGCGGCGCGCGAGGCACCGGCAGGCCGGCGACTAGCCAGCTTGCCGACCACCAACCCCCAACCGCAGGGTTGCGCCTCGCACGGGATTGACACTAACCACCTTGCTCACCATACAACTCGGCAAGCTTTTCTTTACGCAGTAGCTTCACGGTTGCATGAGCGCCGGTCACCTTCAATTCGAGCTTTTCGACTGTGCCCCCTGCGCCCTCGATCTTGTTTTGCGCGCTCTTTGTGATTCGGTGCGCCTGAACCGTCAGCTTCTTGTTCAAATCGCCATTGCCCAGGATGACCACTGGCTTCATCGCACTGCGGATGAGGCCGCGCTCTGCCAAGAGCGCGGGGGTCACCGTCGTCCCTGCATCGAACGCTTCAAGCTGCTCCAGCTTCACTTCTTGGTATTCAATGCGAAAGACGTTGGTGAAGCCGCGCTTAAACGGCAGGCGGCGCACCAATGGAAGCTGACCGCCCTCAAAATAAGCGCCCTTTTTGGCGCCGCGTCCGCGCGCGCCGGCGCCTTTGGTACCGCGGCCAGCCGTCTTGCCTTTGCCAGCGGCAATACCACGGCCGACACGGGTCTTTTTCTTATTCGACCCGGGATTCGGCTTTAAGTCATGGAGTTTCATGATGCCTCCACCTCTTCCACTGTGACCAGATGGCTGACCTTATTAATCATACCACGGACGGACGGGATGTCCTTCAGCTCAACGGTCGCATTCATCTTGCGCAGGCCCAGGGCCCGAACGGTTTCACCCTGACTTTTCTCATACCCGATCGGGCTTTTGACCAGAGTGACGCGCAGCATTTTTTCTTTACTCATGCGACGTTTCCTCGACCCTTGTACGCTCCCAGAACGGGCGCACGTGGTTGACGGGCTTGCCACGCATCGATGCCAGTTCTTCGGCGCTGCGCAGCTGCTCAAGCGCCGTCAGCGTCGCCATGGCCACGTTGAGCAGGTTTGCGCTGCCTTGGCTTTTCGTCAGGATATCGCGGATGCCCGCCGCCTCCAACACTGCGCGCACACCGCCGCCAGCGATCACGCCGGTGCCGGGCGAAGCTGGTTTCAACAGTACGCGCGCGCCGCCGTAATCAGCAATTACGGGATGCGGGATCGTGCTGCCCGACATATTGATGCGTTTCATCTGCCGGCGCGCGCGCTCAGTGCCCTTGCGAATGCTATCGGGAACGCCGCGCGCCTTGCCGATACCGATGCCGACGCGGCCGTTGCCATCGCCGACGACCACCACTGTGCGAAATGCGAAGCGACGGCCGCCTTTGATCACCTTGGCGACGCGCTTGATATCGATCACGCGCTCGTCAAATTCCTCGCGGTCGTCGCGCGGCTCACGCGGCTCGCGCTGCTGTCTATTCTTCATTCGTCCACCTTCGCCTTAAAATTCCAGACCACCTTCACGAGCGCCTTCAGCCAGCGCGGCAACGCGACCATGATAGCGATAGCCGCCCCGGTCGAACACCACACGGCTAATGCCCACCTCTTTCGCGCGTGCGGCCACCGTCAGCCCGACGACTTTCGCTGCCTCTGCTTTGGTCTTGCCGGCGATCTGCTCGGCAATCTCTTTATCCAGCGTCGAAGCAGCTGCCAACGTGTGACCCGCTTCATCATCGATCACCTGAGCATAGATATTGGTCAGGCTGCGAAAGACGTTGAGACGCGGTCGTTCAGCCGTGCCAGAGATGCGACTGCGAATGCTGCGGTGCCGGCGCGCACGCTGCGCCCGTTTCTTTTCCACTGCCTTGCTCATCCTCTACCTCACTTGCCCGTCTTGCCCGCTTTGCGGCGGATCACTTCATCCGAGTAGCGGACGCCCTTGCCGAGGTAAGGCTCCGGTGGGCGCAGTTTGCGGATATTCGCAGCGACCTGCCCAACGAGCTGCTTATCGATGCCGCGCACATGAATTTTACGACCACGATCTTCGACCTCAAAGCTGATGCCAGCGGGCGGATTGACGACGATCTCGTGCGAATAGCCGAGCTTCATCACCAAATCGCTGCCGCGCAGCTCGCTCGAATAGCCAACTCCCTCGATCAACAGGGTTTTCTGAAAGCCCTCCGAAACGCCACTGACCATATTGGCGAGCAGGGCGCGCGTTAACCCGTGCAGGGCACGATGTTGGCGCGCATCGCTGGGGCGCTGTACGACCAGCATCCCATCTTCCTGCGCCACGGCCATCTCAGGATGCACGGAAAAACTAAGTTCTCCCTTCGGCCCCTTGACCGTGACAGCCTGCCCCTCGATCTTGACATCGACCTTGTTGGGAATGGGGATCGGCTTCTTTCCAATTCGTGACATAACCTAGTCCCCCGTTACCAAACGTAGCAAAGCACTTCGCCGCCGACGCGTTCGCGACGAGCCTGCTGTGCGGTCATCACGCCCTTCGGCGTAGTGACGATCGCGATGCCGATGCCGCTCATCACGCGCGGCAGTTCGGTACGGCCGCGGTAGACGCGCCGGCCCGGCTTGCTCACCCGCTGAATGTTGGTGATCACGGGGCGGCGGTCGCGGCGCGACCCGTGGTACTTCAACTGAATCGTGATCAATGGGAAGGGTTTCTCATCGCCCACAGAGTAGGACTCGATGTAGCCTTCCTCTTGCAAAATTCGAGCAATTTCCACCTTAATTTTAGACGATGGAATCTCGACTGTCGCCTTTCCGGCCATCAGCGCATTGCGAATGCGCGTCAGCATATCTGCGATAGGATCGCTCATCATAATGGTTCGTGCCTCTTTCTCACCAGCTCGATTTGACCACGCCGGGGATTTTGCCTTGCAGCGCAAGCTCGCGGAAATGGATGCGGCACAGCCCAAAGCGGCGAATGTAGCCGCGCGGGCGGCCGCAGATCTTGCCGGAGTTGGGGTCAACAAACCGGCAGCGGTTGCGAACACGCACTTGATATTTCCGGCGCCCCTCACGAGCGGGCATGGATCGTTTGGCCATATCCGTTTTCTTTACCTCTCTCTGAAAGGCATTCCGAGCAGTTTGAGCAGACGACGGCCTTCTTCGTCAGTCTTTGCTGTGGTGACGATGGTGATCTCCATGCCGCGCACCTTGTCGATCTTGTCGTATTGAATCTCGGGGAACACGAGCTGCTCTCGCAGGCCGATCGTATAATTCCCACGACCATCGAACGTATATGGCGAAACCCCGCGGAAATCGCGAATGCGCGGCAGCGCCAAATTGATCAGCCGGTCAAGCAAAGCCCACATGCGTTCTCCGCGCAGGTCAACCTTAGCGCCGATCGAGCGCCCCTCGCGCAGTTTGAAGGCGGCGATGCTCTTGCGCGCCTTGGTCACAACGGGCTGTTGGCCGGTGATAATGCGCAGGTCGTTAACTGCGCCATCGAGCGATTTGGGATTATCGAGCGCTTCGCCCACCCCGATGTTAACGACGATCTTCTGAATGCGCGGCACCTGCATGACGTTGTCGTAACCGAACTCCTCCATCAAGGCAGGGACGACTTGTTCCTGATAACGCTGTTGAATAGCATACTTCGGCATCGCGCTAGCCCTTGTCGATATCGGCGTTGCATTTTCTGCACACGCGCGTCTTAAAGCCATCTTCGCGCACACGGAAGCCAACACGGGTACGCTTATCGCACGACGGGCAGACGACCATGACGTTCGACAGGTGAATCGGGCCCTCGAACTCAACGATCTGCGCGGGCACCTGCTGCCGGCCGGCCTGCCGCGCCTTGCGATGGCGCTTGAGGATATTGACCCCGCGCACCACAACGCGGTCTTCTTTAGGGCGTACTTCGATGACTTCGCCGCGTTCGCCCACATCTTTCCCCGCGATCACCTCAACGGTATCGCCGCTTTTCACTCGCTGCATCTTTACTCACTCCACTCGCTACAGGGTTTCCGGGGCGAGCGATACAATCTTCAGGAAGCCGCGGTCGCGCAGCTCGCGCGCCACCGGCCCGAACACCCGCGTGCCACGCGGGTTCTGCAAATCGTCGTTCAGGATCACCGCGGCGTTGTCGTCGAAGCGGATGTACGATCCGTCGCTGCGCCGATATTCTTTGGCGACACGCACGATCACGGCTTTGACGACATCGCTCTTTTTGACGCTGCCCTGCGGCGTCGCCGATTTCACGGTAGCCACGACGATATCACCGATGCCCCCATAACGCCGGAACGACCCGCCCAGCACGCGAATGACGAGCAATTCCTGAGCGCCGGTATTATCGGCCACCTTGAGACGCGACTCGTTCTGAATCATGACTCCGTCTCCTCAGCCACTGCTTCGACGTCTGGCGCATCCAGCACGTCTTCATCGGCCAGCTTTTGGAGCACTTCATCGCCGGTCGCCTCAAGCACCGCCTCGACCACCCAGCGTTTATGACGGCTGAGCGGTTTGCTCTCAACCACACGCACGAGCGCGCCCATTTGAATCTCGTTGCTCTCGTCGTGGGCCATGATCTTCTTGGTCGTCTTGACCACCTTCTTATAGATGGGGTGCAGTTTACGGCGCTCAATCGCCACAACGACGGTCTTATCCATCTTGTTGCTGACCACACGACCCACGAGACGACGCCGTTTGTTAGCCATCGTTACCACCCTTCTGCGCGGCGAGTTCACGCTCGCGGATGACCAGCTTCACCCGGGCGATATCGCGGCGTGCACGCCGGATCGCGTTAGGGTCTTCAAGCTGTCCGAATTCTTTCTGGAAGCGCAGGTTAAAGAGCGCTTCTTTAAAGTCCTCAAGCTGATCGAGCAGTTTCTCATCGCTCAGCTTACGGATATCGCGAATGTTCATGAGCCAAGCTCCTGACCAGAGATCGGGTCGATACGCTTGACGAACTTGGTTTTGATCGGCAGTTTATGCGCGGCCAAGCGCAGGGCTTCGCGCGCATCAGCCTCGGGAATGCCGCCCATCTCAAACAGAATGCGGCCCGGCTTTACCACCGCCACCCAATATTCAACCGGCCCCTTGCCTTTGCCCATGCGCGTCTCTGCGGCGCGCTTGGTATAAGGCTTATCGGGGAAGACGCGGATCCACACCTTGCCGCGGCGCTTGATGTAACGCACCATCGTGCGCCGGGCCGATTCGATCTGGCGGCTCGTCAGCCAGACGGGTTCCAGCGCTTGTAGGCCATAATCGCCGAAAGTCACTGTCGAACCACGGTAGGCCATGCCCGTCATACGGCCGCGCTGCTGTTTGCGATATTTGACTCGCTTTGGCATTAACATCGTCGTTCTCCTTCCACGGCCGTCTACGGGCTAACGTAGACTTCCTTATTCGCCTCGCCGGCCGTTTTGAGGCGGTCGTCGCGCAGTACTTCACCCTTGTAGATCCAGACCTTCACGCCGATGCGGCCAAAGGTCGTGAGCGCCTCGGCGCGGGCGAAGTCGATATCGGCACGCAGGGTGCCGCGCGGCACACGGCCTTCAGTAACCCACTCGCGGCGCGCCATGTCGGCGCCGGCCAAACGGCCGCTCACTTCGATTTTGATGCCTTGCGCGCCCTGCCGCATCGCCTGGCTCACAGCGCGTTTCATGGCGCGGCTGTGACCAATACGGCGCTCAAGCTGGCCGGCAATATTTTCCGCCACGAGCAGCGCATCCGTATCGGGCTTATCGATCTCGTTGACTTCGACCTTGACCTTTTTACTGGTCAATTCTTCGAGGCCCTGTCGCATCTTCTTGACCGCATCGCCCTTACGGCCAATCAGAATGCCGGGACGCGCGGTGTGGATCGTCACCTGAAGCTGGTTCGGGTAACGCTCGATCTCAATGCGCGATACACCCGCCTTTTCGCCTTCCTTCTTGATGTAGCGGCGAATGGCGAAATCTTCCTGCAGCAGATCGGAATAGCGGCTGCCAGTGGCAAACCAACGCGCATCCCAATCTCGATTGATCTTCAAGCGGAACCCAATCGGGTTCACCTTACGTCCCATGGGCTATTTCTCTTTCTGCTCTTCCGCACCGGCGGATAGGATGACCGTCAGGTGCGAAGTGCGGCGCTTGCGCGGCTTGTAACGGCCGCGGGCGCCAGCCTTATAGCGCTTGAGCATCGGGCCGCCATCGGCGAAAATCGTCTTGAGCACCAGTTCTCCGCGATCCATATCATGATTGTTGACCGCGTTGGCGATCGCCGAAGACAGCGCTTTGTGCACGATCCTGGCGCCTTTCTGTGGCATATACTGAAGGACAACCAAGGCCTGATCCGCCGGCATCCCACGCACCTGATCGCACACTAAACGGAGCTTCTGCGGGCCGATGAAGGCGTGTCTGGTCACTGCACGTACTTCCATGACCGGCTCCTATCTTTTCTTCTTCTCGACCAGATGGCCGCGATATGTGCGCGTTGGGGCGAACTCGCCCAACTTGTGGCCGACCATATTTTCGGTGATATAGATCGGCACATGGCGGCGGCCATCGTGAACGGCGATCGTGTGGCCCACCATCTGCGGGAAGATCGTGCTGGCGCGGCTCCACGTGCGGATGACGACTTTCTTGTTCTCCGCGTTCAGCTTCTCAACCTTTTTGAGCAGCTTCGGGCTAATGAAAGGGCCTTTTTTCAACGAACGTGACATTGTGCTTACCTCACCTTGCTATTTGCGACCCTTGCCACGCCGCCGAATGATAAACCGGCTGGTGCGCTTGTTGGTGCGCGTGCGCTTGCCGAGCGTCGGTTTGCCCCACGGCGATTTCGGGCTGGGCATACCGATGCCAGAACGCCCTTCACCGCCGCCGTGCGGATGCGACCCCGGATCCATGGCGACGCCGCGCACGGTGGGCCGCCAGCCGCGCCAACGATTGCGGCCAGCCTTACCGATCTTGATGTTGCCGTGATCGGTGTTGCCAACCTGCCCGAGAGTCGCCATGCAGCGCTCATGCACGAGACGAACCTCGCCGCTGGGCAGGCGAACCTGCGCGTAAACGCCCTCTTTAGCCAGCAGCTGCGCCGAGACGCCCGCCGAGCGCGCCAGTTGGCCACCTCGCCCTGGCTCCAGCTCCACGTTATGGATCTGCGTGCCGACCGGGATATCGCGAATGTACAGCGCATTCCCCGGCCGCAGCTCGGCCATTTCGCCGTTGCCGACGCGGTCGCCAACTTTCAGGCCGAGCGGCGCGATGATATAGCGCTTTTCACCGTCTTCATACTCCAGCAGCGCGATGCGCGCCGAGCGGTTTGGATCATATTCGATCGAAACGACGCGGGCGGCACAATCGAACTTATCGCGCTTGAAATCAATGATACGGTAACGGCGCTTGTGCCCACCGCCCCGATGCCGCACCGTGATGCGGCCCTGATTGTTGCGCCCGCCGCGCTTGCGCAGCGGCTCGGTCAGCGATCGCTCGGGCCGCGACCGCGTGATCTCCTCAAAGGTGTGGCCCGTCATTCCCCGGCGGCCCGCCGAGGTGGGCTTATAGACTTTTACCGGCATCCGCTTTCACCCTGTTACACGTTAAACAGCTCGATCGTCTCGCCGGGTTCCAGCGTCACGATGGCTTTTTTCCACTGTTTTGAGCGCAGATAAGCGCGGCGCCCGCGCATTCCGCGCTTGGCCGGCATGATCATCGTATTCACCTTGACGACCTTTTTATCAAAGATCGCCTCGACCGCTTCGCGGATCTGTCGCTTGTTCGCTTCTGGTGCAACTTCAAAGACGTACTGGCTCAATTCGTCGGACATGATGTTCGACTTTTCCGTCACCACCGGGCGGATGAGCACATCGTACAGATGCAGTTCGGGCATGGCTATTTCTCCTGTCCCCAGATCTGCGAGATGATCTCCAGCGCCGGCAGCGGCACGATCACGCGGTCATATTGCAGCAGATCACGAATATTCAGGTAACGCGCGTTCAGCGCTTTGGCATCTGCCAGGTTGTTGATGCCGCGTTTGAGCGCTTCTTCACTGCCGGTGATGAGCAGCAGCTTGCTGTTGTCGCCGGCCCAGTTCACAAGGATGCGGTTGATCTCTTTGGTCTTGGCCATATCGGCCGGCAGCTCTTTGACGAAAACGAGCTGTCCATCGCGAGCCAACGCGCTGAGGGCGCTGCGAATAGCGCCACGACGCATCTTCTTGGGCATATCCAGTGTATAATCTCGCGGGCGCGGACCCATCGGCCGGCCGCCGCCGACAAATTGCGTCGCGCTGCGCGACCCGTGGCGGGCGCGCCCCGTGCCCTTCTGGCGATACATCTTCGCTGTTGTGCGGCTCACTTCGCCGCGGCGCTGCACTTTATGGGTGCCCAAGCGCGCATTCGCCATCTGCCGCACGTAAGCTTGATGCATCAAACCCACGTTGATCTTCGCTTCGAAAATATCGGCCGGCAGAGTGATCGTCTCAACCTGCTTGCCGTTGATATCCACCACTGGAACTTGCATGGTCTTCCTCTCCTCGCCTATGCGCCTAGCCACGACGCACACGCGCGGGCTTGATGACCACAATGCCGCCGTTGGCCCCGGGGATGGAACCCCGCACTGCCAGCAGGTTGCGCTCCGCATCGACCACGACGACTTCAAGATTTTGCGCCGTCACCCGCTCATTGCCCATGCGGCCGGCCATGCGCTGCCGCTTGAAGGTGCGGCCAGGGGTCGTCGTTGCGCCGACCGAGCCGGGCGCGCGCTCGCGATCAGATTGACCGTGCGTCTTGGGCTGGCGATGGAAGCCATGCCGCTTGATCGTGCCGGCGAACCCGCGGCCCTTGCTGGTTCCGATCACGTCCACGCGCTCGCCTTTATTGAACACGTCAGCCTTAATTTCGGCCCCTTCAACGACATCGACCTCGCCCCGCACACGAAACTCGCGCAGATAGCGCAGCGCTGGCAGGTTGTTTCGGCGCAGGTGGCCAAGCTGCCCTTTCGTCAAACGCTGGGCTTTCGTCTCGCCAAAGCCGAGCTGGACCGCGCTGTAGCCATCTTTTTCAGCGCTGCGAACCTGAGTGACAAAGCACGGCCCAGCCTGAATCACCGTCACCGGGATGACATTCCCGTTGTCGTCGAAGATCTGGGTCATGCCCACTTTCTTGCCAATGATGCCTTTCATCTACTTGCCTCCGAGGGGTGGTCAAACGCCCCTCAATCTCTCGCTGCAGAGGCGGGCGGCACAGCCCGCGTGCATTAGATCTTGATCTCGATATCGACGCCCGCGGGCAGGTTCAGGCGCATGAGCGTGTCGATAGTTTTGCTATCGGGGTCCAGCACATCGATCAAACGCTTGTGCGTGCGAATTTCGAAGTGCTCCTGCGAGTCCTTATCGATGAACGATGAACGGATGACGGTAAAACGCTCCAACCGGGTCGGCAGGGGCACTGGCCCCACAACGCGCGCGCCGGTCCGTTCGGCGGTTTCCACGATGCGCTGCGCCGACTGGTCGAGCACGCGGTGGTCATAGGCCTTCAGGCGAATGCGAATTTTATTCTTGAACATGTGCATCCCTCAAACCCCGGCATTGCCCGGGTAAGAGATGCCGGGAACTCACCTGCGCGCCCGGCATCTCCAAGAAGCTAGTGTCGTTATCGGCGCGCCGAAGCTAGCCGAGCACCTCGGTGATCACGCCAGCGCCGACCGTCAGACCACCCTCGCGAATGGCGAATTTCGACCCTTTCTCGAGCGCGACCGGCGTGATCAATTCCACCTCGAGATTGACGTTGTCGCCGGGCATGACCATCTCGACGCCTTCCGGCAGAGTGACTGTGCCCGTCACGTCCATCGTACGAATGTAGAACTGAGGACGATAGCCAGTGAAGAATGCCTTGTGGCGGCCACCCTCTTCGCGCTTGAGCACATAAACCTCGCTCATGAAGCGTTTGTGCGGGGTGATGCTGCCCGGCTTCGCCAGCACCATACCGCGCTCTACTTCATCGCGAGTGGTGCCGCGCAGCAGAATGCCGGCATTATCGCCCGCCTCGGCCTGGTCCAGTTCTTTATGGAACATCTCGATGCCGGTGACGATCGTCTTGAGGATCTCATCGCGCAGACCAATAATGGCGACTTCCTCACCCTTGCGCAGCGTACCGCGCTCGACGCGGCCGGTGACCACGGTGCCGCGGCCCTTGATCGAGAACACATCCTCGACTGGCATCAAGAACGGCTTATCCTTCTCGCGCACCGGTGTCGGGATCCAGTTGTCGACCGCATCCATCAGCTCGAGGATCGGCTTATATTCCGGCGCGTCGGGATCGCTGCTGGTCGATTCGTTGGCGGCCAGCGCCGACCCACGAACGATCGGCGTATCTTCAGAGAAGCCGTAGCTGGCCAGCAGCTCGCGCAGCTCCAATTCGACCAGTTCCAGCAGCTCCGGGTCATCCAGTTGATCGACCTTGTTAAGGAAGACCACCATCGCCGGCACTTCGACCTGACGGGCCAGCAGCACGTGCTCGCGCGTTTGCGGCATTGGGCCATCGGGGGCGCTGACGACCAGGATTGCGCCGTCCATCTGCGCCGCGCCCGTGATCATGTTTTTGATATAGTCACGGTGGCCCGGGCAGTCGACGTGAGCATAATGGCGATTGTCAGTCTCGTACTCCACGTGACGGATGTTGATGGTGATGCCGCGCGCTTTCTCTTCCGGCGCATTATCGATCTCGTCGTAGGCCATCGCCTGCGCGCGACCACGCAGCGCCAGGACTTTGGTAATGGCCGCCGTCAAAGTGGTCTTGCCGTGGTCAACATGACCGATGGTGCCGATATTCACGTGCGGCTTAGTGCGCTCGAATTTTTCCTTGCCCATTCCCTTTTACCTCTTGTTTGTGTTTGTTGAACATATCCCAGCAGTTATGGTCGGCCGTTGTGGGCATTCCCACGCGCAGCCGTTCGGGACCAATCGATAATTAAGCGCCACCTTTGATGACTTCTTCCGCGATGCTGGCCGGCGCAACGCTGTAACGCTCAAACTCCATTGTGAAGGTGCCGCGGCCCTGCGTCATATTGCGCAGCTGCGTCGCGTAGCCGAACATCTCACCGAGGGGCACGTTCGCCCGAATCGACGTCGTGCCGCCGCCGCGCGGCTCCATGCCGGCGATGATGCCACGGCGGGAAGATAAGTCACCTACAATCGTGCCGGTATACTCATCGGGCACGACCACTTCAACCTTCATCGTCGGCTCTAGCAGCACCGGCTTGGCGCGCTGCACGCTGTCTTTGAGCGCCATCGAACCGGCGATCTTGAAGGCCATTTCGCTCGAGTCGACCTCGTGGAACGAGCCATCAACCAAGCGCACCTTCAAGCCAACGACGGGGTACCCTGCCAAAACACCTCCCTGCATTGCTTCGCGAATGCCGTTCTCGGTAGGGCGAATGAACTCGCGCGGGATGGCACCGCCCTTGATCTCGTCGAGGAAGAGCAGTCCTTCTTTCGCCTCGCCCGCCTCTTCTTCTGGCAGCGGCTCGACCTCAATCACGACGCGCGCATACTGGCCCTTGCCACCGCTCTGGCGTTTGAAGGTGGTGTCTGACCTGACCTCGCGGGTGATCGTCTCGCGATAAGCCACGCGCGGACGGCCCACGGTCGCCTGCACGTTGAACTCGCGCATCATCCGGTCGACCAGCACCTCAAGGTGCAGCTCGCCCATGCCGCGGATCTTCGTCTGGCCGAGCTTATCGTCAACCTCAACCTTAAACGTGGGGTCTTCCTCGGCCAAACGGCGCAGTGCTTCGCCCATTTTGTCCTGATCGCCCTTGGTATTCGGCTCAATAGCGACTTCGATCACCGGCTCTGGGAACGAGATGCGTTCCAGCACGATCGGATGATCGGGATCGGAAAGCGTATCACCAGTGAACGTATTCTTGAGCGCCAGCACTGCAGCGATATCGCCAGCGTGCACCTCATCGACATCTTCGCGCCGGTCAGCAAACATGCGGACGATGCGGCCGATGCGCTCGCGCTCGCCCTTGGTGGTGTTCATCAGCATGGAACCGGCTTTGACCACGCCGGAATAGACGCGGAAAAAAGCCAGACGACCGACGTAAGGATCGGTCAGGATTTTGAACACAAGCGCAGCAGTCGGCTCGTCATCGGAGGCCTCGCGCACCAGCTCTTCATCCGTTTTAGGATGATGCCCGCGCACTGGCGGGATATCGAGCGGTGAGGGGAGCAGCTCCACTACTTTATCGAGCATGAGCTGTACGCCTTTGTTCTTGAGGGCAGACCCACACAGCACAGGGTGCAGCTTTCCAGCGATCGTGCCTGCGCGCAGCGCTTCGAGCAGTTCTTCATCGCTGATGTCTTCGCCCATCAAAAACTTTTCGGTGAGATAGTCATCATTCTCGATGATCTTATCGACCGTTTCGGCCCGCAGCGTCTCGGCCTGTTCGCGATGACTCTCTGGGATGGGATGCCGCTGGATGTCGGTGCCCAGGTCGTTGCCATAGGTGACCAGCTCCATCTTGAGCAGGTCGATGATGCCGTTGAAATCCGGGCCCTCGCCGTAAGGATATTGGAGCAGGACGGGGTTGCCATTCAGCCGGTCGACGATCATATCGACGCAGCGCTGAAAGTTGGCGCCGATCCGGTCCATCTTATTGACGAAACAAATGCGCGGCACGCCATATTGATTGGCCTGACGCCATACGGTCTCCGACTGCGGTTCGACGCCCGCCACGCCATCGAAAACGACGACGCCGCCATCGAGCACACGCAGGCTGCGCTGCACTTCAGCCGTGAAATCCACATGGCCCGGCGTATCAATGATGTTGATTTGGTGGCCGTTCCATGAGGCCGTCACCGCGGCCGCCGTGATGGTAATACCGCGCTCGCGTTCCTGCGGCATGTAATCGGTGGTGGCAGCGCCCTCGTGCACTTCACCGATGCGGTGCACCATACCCGTGTAGTAGAGCACGCGCTCAGTGGTGGTCGTCTTGCCAGCATCAATATGCGCAATGATGCCGATATTGCGCACTTTTGTCAGGTCAAGTTGAGTTTCAGTCTTCTTTGCCATCGTCCGTTTTCGTTGGCTCTCACGATGCTTTTAGATTAGCGGAAGTGCGCGAACGCACGATTAGCTTCCGCCATGCGGTGCGTATCGTCTTTCCGCTTCACCGATGCGCCCTGACCGTTAGCCGCATCGAGCAGTTCATTCGCCAGCTTCTCGGCCATGCTGCGGCCGCCGCGGCTGCGCGCATTATCGAGGATCCAGCGCATCGCCAGTGTTTGCCCGCGGTCAGCGGCCACCTCAACTGGCACTTGATAGGTGGCGCCGCCCACGCGCATGGGCTTCACCTCAATAGCCGGCGTCACGTTGCGCAGGGCTTGCTCAACGACTTCAACCGGGTTGCGCTTTGCCCGTTCTTCAATGATATCCATCGCGTCGTACATAATGCGCTGGGCCAAGCTCTTCTTGCCACCCATCATCATGCGGTTAATGATCATGGCAATTTGCACGTTGTTGTACTTAATGTCCGGCGGGGTGACCCGCTTCGGGGGGCTTTTACGTCTCGGCATTTCAGAGCACCCTCACTATTTCTTCTTGGCAGGGGCGGCGCCCGGTTTTGGCCGCTTCGTGCCATACTTACTGCGGCCCTGCTCACGGTTCTTGACGCCATCCGTATCGAGCGTGCCGCGCACGATGTGATAACGCACACCAGGCAGGTCTTTGACACGACCGCCGCGCACCAGCACCACGCTGTGCTCTTGCAGGCTGTGTCCCTCGCCCGGGATGTACGCCGTCACTTCGATCCCGTTCGACAAGCGAACGCGCGCCACTTTGCGCAGTGCCGAGTTCGGTTTCTTCGGGGTCATCGTCTTGACGACGGTGCAAACGCCGCGTTTTTGGGGCGATCCCTTGCGGCGGCGGGTGCGTCGCTGGCGGTAGACGTTGAGCGTGTACTGCAAAGCCGGGGCCTTGCTTTTACTCTTTTTCGCCTTGCGCCCTTTACGCACCAACTGATTAATGGTTGGCATATTTGACTCCAGATTCTCTTCGCCAGCTACAGGCATGCAAAAAGGCGTACTTCACAGAACGCCCATATGCTGCTTACCCTGTGACGAGCCAAACCGCCGCGCGGAATGCTATCGCCACCTCGCTCAGTTCAGCACGCCATTGCCTCTACGCGGAGGTTGTGTGCCGCACATGCGTCTGAGCATGGTAGCAGTTGATCATACTAGAGTCAAGGGGAAATGCTGCGCGCAGCGCACGGCCACGCTAAAAGGCTTATCTTGCAAGCACCATGGCGGTGCTTAAGGCACGGACAAGCTCCTCAACCGCTACCGGCTTGCCTAGAAACAGGTCTGCCCCGGCTTGCAGCG
>DAOTYT010000023.1:0-2551 GCA_034434615.1 Anaerolineae bacterium
CGATCTGGATCTTGCAGGATGGCGAGGTGCTGGCGGAGCCTTTCATCGATCTCTCTAACCTGCTGCCACCCGACGTGTTCCGGGGAACATACACCGAGCGCGGGCTGCTGGGGCTGGCCTTTCACCCTAATTATGCCGAGAACGGCCTTTTTTTGTGCACTACACCGATTTAGATGGACATTCCGTGATCGCCCGTTATCGCGTCAGCGCAGACGATCCCAATCGCGCTGATCCCCAAAAGCAGCCTCATCATCCTGACGGTCGAACAGCCTTTCATCGATCACAACGGGGGGCACGTCACCTTCGGCCCTGATGGCTATCTCTATACAGGCTTCGGAGATGGCGGCGATCAGGGCGACCCGTTTGGGCTGTCGCAAAACCCTGGCGATCTGCATGGCAAAATTCTGCGCCTTGACGTAGACAATGCCCCTGATGGCGCGCATTATGCCGCCCCGCCCGACAACGCGCACGCGTTCGATGAAGCTTTTGCGCCGGAAGTCTGGCATTTGGGCCTGCGCAACCCATGGCGTTTCAGTTTCGACCGGGCGACCGGCGATCTGTACATCGGCGATGTCGGCTGGATGATGCGCGAAGAGATCAGCTTTTTGCCCGCTGATGCGCCCGCCGGCGCGAACTTCGGCTGGAACGCGATCGAGGGCGACCTGCCGACCGGTATCATCGAGCCATCTGATGCGATGATCGCGCCGGTAGTGGCCTATGATCATGGCTGGGGCTGCTCGGTGACTGGCGGCTACGTTTACCGCGGCCAGATGATGCCGGAACTGCACGGGGTTTATATCTTCGGAGATTACTGCTCTGGGCAGGTGTGGGCGCTGTATCGCGACCGCATCGGTCGCTGGCAAACCGTCCCGTGGATGCAGACCGGTCGTCAAATCTCATCTTTTGGAGAGGATGAAGCTGGAGAGCTGTACATGGTGGACTACAAGGGCGATATCCTACGGCTGGAGCCAGCGCAGGACTCGTGACGATATTCCTGATCAGCTTTGTGGGGGTCGGGGCATTGTTGGCAGGCATCGCTGCGCAGCGCTGGTCGGCAGCCGCGCGTGCGGCAGCCCGCGGCCTCCTGATCACTTATGCCGTGATTGGGTTCGCCCTGGTGGCCGGCGAACTTTTTTTTCGTTTCGCTTATGTTGATACCGAAGGACGGCTGGCCTCGGAGCGCTGGGTTGAACGGTACTGGCAAACCAATACGCTCGGCTTTCGCGATCGGGAATGGATCCCGACGGATTGGGCGGCCAAAACGACCGTGGTGATCGTCGGCGATTCATTCGCGGCTGGCTGGGGGGTTGAGGATCCCGCCGATCGCTTTGGTGATGTGCTGGGCGCACGACTGGGCGACGGCTACGCCGTGATCAATCTCGGCCTGCCAGGAACCAGCACACCGGAACAGCTGGAGACGCTGCGCGCATTTCCACTTGAATACCCCGACATCGTGATCTTGCAATATTTCCTGAACGACATTGAGTATGCGGCGCTCACGCTCGGCCTTGGCATCGACATCCCGCAGCCGCCCCGTTTGCTGCGCGAGTCGTACCTGGGCAATTTCATCTATGCGCGCTTCACAGCTGGTTTCCAGCCCGATTACTGGAGCTGGCAGTATGGCATGTACGACCGTGCTGACGTGTGGGCAGTGCATCGCGCCGAGCTGGAAGCATTCGCAGACCATGTTGAGTCGATCGGGGCGCAGCTGATCGTCGTGATCTTCCCCAATCTGCAGGATCCGGTCGGCAGTATTGCTTATGTTGACCGGGTCGCGGCCGTGTTTGAGGGGCGCGGTCATGACGCTGTCCTTAAGCTGTTTGATGCCGCCGCAGCGTGGCCGCGTGAAGAGCTGATCGTCTCCGAACGCGACGGCCACGCCAGCGCCGCGTTCCATCGTTATGTGGGTGAACGGCTATATGCCGATTTCTTCGCTGGGCAGTGATGCGCACGTACACGTGCGCGTCGTATGTGCGCGTTGCCCTTGCGCGTCCCCCCGCCGCTGCGCTGAATTCCGCAGCCTGAGCGAGTTGCTCACCACGAATACGCTGCTGAACGCCATGGCGGCAGCGGCAAAGATCGGCTGCAGCAGGCCGAGCATCGCCACGGGGATCAGGCTGATGTTGTAGATGAACGCCCAGAAGAGGTTCTGGCGGATCGTCCGCATCGTCGCCCGGCTCAGCGCGATCGCGCGTGCCACCCCGCGCAGATCGCCGCTGACCAGCGTCACATCCGAAGCTTCCATCGCGATATCCGTCCCCGTGCCGATCGCGATGCCAACATCGGCCAGCGCCAGCGCGGGTGCATCGTTGATACCGTCGCCGACCATGCCGACGCGCTTTCCCTCGGCCTGCAGCGCGCGGATGGCCTCGGCTTTTTGATCGGGCAGCAGCTCCGCCAGCACGCGGTCGATGCCCGCTTCCTGCGCGATCGCCCGTGCCGTGCCCGCGTTGTCGCCGGTGATCATCACCACTTCGAGGCCAAGCGCCTTGAGGGAAGCGATCGCCTCGCGCGAGCCATCCTTGAGCGTATCGGCGATGCCAAGGACGCC
>DAOTYT010000024.1:0-3600 GCA_034434615.1 Anaerolineae bacterium
CACGGCCAGAAAGGCCGCGATCTGCTCGGCCACAGGCAGCGGGGCGTACTGCGGCTGCTTCAGCACCTCACGCACTCGCCGGCCCCGTTCGATCGTGGCGCGAGTCCGTTCATCAAGCCGCGTGCCGAAGCGCGCAAACGATTCGAGATCTTCGAACTGCGAATACGATAGACGGATCGGTTCGGCCACCGCGCGATAGGCCGGAAGCTGCGCCTTGCCGCCCACCCGCGAGACGGATACGCCGATATCAACCGCTGGCAGAATTCCCTTGCGAAACAGCTCTGGCGACACATAGATCTGCCCGTCAGTGATCGAGATGATGTTGGTCGGGATGTATGCCGAAAGGTTCTGCGCCTCGGTCTCGACGATCGGCAGCGCTGTGAGCGAGCCACCGCCGCGGGCTTGGTTGAGCTGGGCCGATCGTTCCAGCAGGCGCGAATGCAGATAGAAGATATCTCCCGGAAACGCCTCGCGGCTGGGCGGGCGGCGCAGCAGGAGCGATAGCTCGCGGTAGGCGCGCGCATGGCGCGTGAGGTCGTCGTACACGATCAGCACATCGCGGCCCTGCGCGGTGAAATACTCGGCGATGCTGGTCGCTGCGTAAGGCGCAATATACTGCAGCCCAGCCGCATGGTCTCCGCTGGCAACCACCACGATCGAGTATTCCAGCGCGTCATGCTCGCGCAGCGCGGCGATCAAACGCGCAACGGCAGCGTTGCGCTGGCCCACAGCACAGTAAACGCAGATCACGTCGCGGCCGCGCTGGTTCAGAATCGTATCGAGCGCAATGGCGGTCTTGCCAGTTTGCCGATCTCCGAGGATTAGCTCACGCTGACCGCGGCCGATCGGAAAGAGCGCATCGATCACTTTGATGCCGGTTTGCAGGGGGCGCGATACAGCACTGCGATCCGTGATCGGCGGCGCAGGCCGTTCGACGGGCAGCCGATCCCCAGCGTTGATCGGCCCGTTCTCGTCGAGCGGGCGGCCAAGCGCATCAACGACCCGACCAAGCAGCGCCCCACCAACTGGCACATCGAGCACCCGCCCCGTGCGGTAGATCGTCGTTCCGGCGCGCAGGTCCTCACTTTCGCCGAGCAGGATCACGCCAACTTCTTCCGGATCGAGGTTAAAAGCAACCCCTTCAACATCGCCGGGAAAGCGCAGCAGTTCCTCAAGCTGAACATGTGGCAGCCCTTTGACCGTGGCGATGCCATGCCCAACGTACACTACCTCGCCCACCTCGTGCACAGCCAAGTCTGGCGGGCGCTGCAATGCATGTTCGAGCGCGCCCAGCGTTTGATCGATGACTTCGCGCAGCCCAGGATCGAAGCGGCCGTCCTCACTCGCTTCAGTCTCCGGCCTGGCTTCAATGCGCCGCTCGTTCATGTCGGCACTCCATTCGCTTGCAGCAGTCTGAGTACGTCGTCCTCTAACTCTGCCAGGTAGCTGGCGATGCTCCAGCGGATCTCGTGACCCTCGACCCGAAGCTCGATCCCGCCGATCAAGCCCTCCGCGGTCGCGAACTGCGGCTCGTTTTGGGTGCCGAGCACATCACGAACGGCATCGATGAGCGCAGCCCGCTGGTCGTCTTCCAGCGGAAATGCACTGCGAATGACCAGCGTCTCGCTCTCTTTACTGGCTGCCTCTCGCAGCGCGGCGAGTTCGCCATCCTCAAGCGCACGCAGGCGATCGATGAACACGCTAACGATGCGCGCCTCCAGATCGGCATCGGCCATCTCGCTCAAGACGCGCCGCGCAATCGCCAGCACCTGCTCGCCAGAACGCTGGCGCAGCTCACGCAAAAACATGATCTTCTCCTGCTCGAGCGCCTGCTGCCAGCGCTGGCGGGCCGCTTCAGCATCGGCACGCGCCTTGCTCAGCAGCTCTTCTCGCCGAGCGGCTGCTTCGTTTTTCGCTTCGTCAATCAGCGCTTCGCGGCGCGCTGCGAGTTCAGCGCGCTGCTGGCGATACGATTCGGCTTCTGCCTCTGCCTCGGCTCGCTTCTCTTCAGCTTCTTTCAACCGCTGGGCGATCTTGGCCTCGCGCTCGTTCATGGCGTTGATGATCGGTTTGTACAACACCAGCCGCAGCAGCACGACGAGGAGCAGGAAATTGAAGATTTGGATGATGAAGGTGAAGAGATCGATTTCCACAGCTTACCCCCCCGCCTGGCCAACAATATAATCCCAGAAGGGATTGAAGAAGATCAGAATCATGGCGACCACAAAACAGTAGATGGCGGTTGACTCTACCAGCGCCAGGCCGACGAACAGCGTACGGCTGATCGTGCCCGCTTCATCGGGCTGCTGGGCGATCGAACTGAGCGCCTGAGCGACGGCGCGTCCCTGCCCCAATGCCGGGCCGATCGAGCCGATCGAGATGGTAAAGCCAGCCGCAAAAATTGAGATGGCTGCGACGAACGTGATGTTATCCATGAACGGTCTCCTTCTGTAGTGATTAGTAGATCAATCGTGCGCGGCCGAAGCGATGTAAACAGTGGCCAAAACGGCGAAGATATAGGCTTGGATCTGTCCAATCACGAGGCCGAAAATTTGCAGCACTGTCGGCAGGAACAGCGGCACCAGTGTGATAATGATCGCGACCAGAATGCGACCACTGAGGATATTGCCGAACAGACGCACGGCCAGCGCCAGCGTGCGCGACAGCTCTGAGATGATGTTGAACGGCAGCATGATGGGAGATGGCCGCACATAACTGCGCAGGTAGTGGCCGATACCGCGCTCGGTAATGCTGAAGAAGGGCACGGCGATGAACACGCACACCGCCAGCGCGGCGGTCGTCGAGAGCGAGCCCGTCGGGGGTTCATAGCCAGGGAAAATATCAAGGAAGTTGGCCACAGAGATGAACAGGAACAGCGTGCCGATGAAGGGCAGGTAACGATCGGTTTTCTCGCCCGTTACATCGTGAATTTGCCCGCGAATGGCCGAGACGATCGTCTCCAGCACATTCTGCCAGCGCGACAATTCCGGCCCAGTCGAGAGATTACGCGTCACTAACCAAGACCCGATGACGAGGATCGCCATCACCAGCCAGCTGAACGCCAGCGTCGCGTTGATCTGCACCGCACCCAAGTCGGCGATGATGATGCGATCAGGACTTAATTCCATGCGGTTTCCTTTCCATCCACTTCGCCGTGTTGTTTATCGATGCGCCCCAGCCGGCGCACCAGCACCATGCGAGCCACGAAGAAACCGACCATCGCAGCCAGCAGCCGCTGCCAACTCTCGCCTGCGACCAGCACTAACGCGCCGATCGCGATCGCCGTGCGCAGCATGAAGCTGATCAGCGCGATCAAGCCGGGTCGTTCAGCGCCGGGCAGCCGCTGAATGGTGAACCACAACCCGCCAAAATAGAAGACTCCCAAAGCGCCTCCGGCGGCTAGAGCCAGCGCCAGCGCCATCAGATCACTCGTCACGGTCACGCTCCTCTCGCTCGCGTTCCATCGCGCGCTGTTCCTTGGCGACCCACTGCCAGGCGTTAAACAGCCCGATCGCCAGCCCAAGGAAGAAAAAGCCCAATGTCCAGGTACCTGGCCGAATCGAATTCGCCCACAGGGCAACAGCGATGCCGATCAGCGTT
>DAOTYT010000025.1:0-4727 GCA_034434615.1 Anaerolineae bacterium
GTCTCCGTCCAGCGCACTGAACTCGTGAGCTGAACGGCCAGTTCATGACGAACAGCCTCAGCGCCTTCGAGCGGCGCAGCAGTTACATTTCCATAAACAGGGAACGCTGGCGCTTGAAAGGATACCTCGGCCAGCAAATCGGCAAACTTTTGCGCTGCCGGAGCCATTAACGGGGAATGAGAGGCAATGCTCACTGCCAATTGGACAGCGCGCCGTGACCCCGCTTCTTTGGCCAATTCCAGAGCGCGTTCGATGGCGGTGACTTCGCCCGAGATCACAACCTGTCCTGGGCAGTTGTCATTAGCCAACACGACCACAGCGCCCGTTTCGGCCGATGCCTGTTCGCAGATCGAGCGGACGACCGCAGCATCGAGGCCGAGCAGCGCGGCCATTGCGCCCGGCCGAGCCTCACCTGCCTCTGCCATTAGCCGGCCCCGCTCGCGGACTAAGCGCAGCCCATGCTCAAACGAGAGCACCCCAGCAGCTGTCAAGGCAGTCAACTCTCCGAGACTATGACCCGCTGCACAGCAAGGTGTTAAGTCTGGTTTGATGCTGTGGAGCGCGCTCAGCGTGGCCATGCTGGTGACATAGAGCGCTGGCTGCGTGTTGAACGTGTTATTAAGCTGATCTTCAGGGCCGTGAAAACAAAGTTTAGAAAGGGAGAAAGCCAATAAATCATCCGCCTGCGCGAATGTTTCGCGCGCCGAGGGATAGCTGGCAGCGATATCTTCCCCCATCCCAACCAACTGCGATCCTTGACCGGGAAAGACGAGAGCGGCATGCGACCCTGCTGGCATAAAACGGAGACATCTCCTGTCGCTCGGTAAGCCTCAAAAAATGGATTGTTCTGTTGGGATGCAGAATAATTAACTATTATAGACCGCTAGTTTGCAAAAAGCCGCAGCACGTATGGCCGCGGCTCACTTGGATGCGCCTGCTTAAGTATCTTTTACTTCGATGATCGTCTCACCACGATAAGAGCCGCACTTCGCACAAACATGGTGCGCGACATGGTACTCTCCACACGACTCGCACTGAGCGAGCTGCTTGAGCGAGAGCGCATCATGGGCGCGGCGGCGATTTCGGCGGCTCCGCGAGTGTTTTCGCTTCGGTAACGGGCCCACGGAAATGCTCCTCTAGTTTCCCTGAAATGGTTGAGGCATTATATAGGCCTTACGACAAGAATGTCAAGGCTACCCGTTAAAGAAAGCGCAGGCTGGGTTCATCCAATTTGGAGCACTTGTCCGATGCTCAATGAGCGACTAACGCGCCAGCTGGGCAGCGAACCGATCGCGAAACATTCACTCTCAGGCGGCATCACCCCAGTCTATCGCGTCACTTTAACCGATGGACGGCAGGTTGTGGTCAAACAAGGGCATGGTCTCGATATCGAAGGATTTATGCTGTCCTTCCTCGCCGAGCACAGCAGCCTGCCTGTCCCAGCGGTGATCTTCAGCGACGCCGATCTGCTGGTGATGGAATACATTGCTTGCAGTGGAAGGCTGACCGTGCGAGGACAGCTCGATGCGGCCGAGCATATCGCCGCGCTTCATCGCATCACGGGGCCACAGTTTGGCCTGCACCGCGATACGTTGATCGGCGGCCTGCCACAGCCTAATCCGTTTACCGTGACATGGATCGATTTCTTCCGCGAACAGCGCTTGCTGTACATGGCGCGCGAGGCCGCCCAATCGGGCCGGCTTCCAGCGTCGTTTTTGCAGCGCGTTGACCGTTTAGCCGCACAGCTTGACCATCGATTAGATGAGCCGGAAAAGCCCGCCCTGCTCCACGGCGACCTCTGGGCAGGCAACATCTTGAGCGATGGAGACCGCATCGCCGCTTTCATCGACCCGGCGATCTATTATGGCCATCCAGAAATCGAGCTGGCATTCATCACTCTGTTCAATGCGTTCGATGCGCCGTTCTTTCGACGTTATGCCGAGCTGCGCCCCATCGCCGATGGTTTTTTCGAGGAGCGACGCGATCTCTATAATCTTTATCCACTGTTGGTTCATGTTCGGCTCTTCGGCGGCGGCTACGTCGGCGCAGTGGAGAGAATTCTACGCCGTTTCGGTTGTTAACCATCCGGCAGATAATAGCGTGCGCCGCGCAGGGCTTCCGGCAGCAGATCGAGATCGTCGTAGTACTGGTAGTCGCGGCCGTAGCCAAGCTCGCGCATCAAGTCCGTCGGCGCATTGCGCAGCTTCAACGGTATCGGCAGGCTGCCATGCGCTTTTACATCGTCTAAAGCTCGGAAGAACGCCGCGTATGAAGCGCGACTCTTAGGGGCCAGCGCTAAATAGGCTGCCCCATGCGCCAAGTTGATTTGCGCTTCTGGATAGCCGATCGTCTCAACCGCGCGAAACACCGCATTGGCGATCACGAGCGCATGAGGGTCAGCGATGCCGACATCTTCGCTGGCGAAAATGACCATGCGGCGCGCAATGAACTTGGGATCCTCGCCAGCGCTGACCATGCGAGCCAAGTAGTAAAGCGCTGCATCGACATGGCTGGCGCGCATGCTTTTGATAAAAGCGCTGATGGTATTGTAATGTTCCTCGGCCTGTTTGTCGTAGCGCAGGTGCTTCGACTGCGCGGTGCTGCGCAGGTGGGCAGCGGTGACGATGCCCTCTTCGCGGCCGCCAGCATACAGGTTAGAAGTCGCTTCAAGAAGATTGAGCGATTGACGCGCATCGCCGGCAGCATAATTGATCAGGAAAGCGAGCGCATCGTCTTCAAGGATCACGTTCAACGCTTGAGCGCCGCGGCCCACTATGCGCGCGATCTCGTCAGCGCTCAGCGAGTCCAGGACAAACACACGACAGCGCGACAGCAAAGCCGAGATCACTTCTAAGCTCGGGTTTTCGGTCGTCGCGCCGATTAAGATGATCGTGCCATCTTCAACGTAAGGCAGCAGAAAATCCTGCTGCGCTTTGTTGAAGCGGTGAATTTCATCGAGGAACAGGATCGGCGCGTCCCGGCTGTCGGTATCAGGATCTAGCGCGCTGAACAGATCGTTTGGTCTGGCCCTCTCGCGGCGTACCCGTTCAACGATCTGGCGGACTTCATCTTTGCTGGCAGATACTGCTGATAGTTCGTGGAACAAGCGGCCAGTTTGCCGGGCGATCAGGCGCGCCAGCGTTGTCTTGCCGACGCCGGGCGGCCCCCACAAGATCATCGATTGCAACTGGTTGGTTGTGATCATTTGATAAACCGGCTTACCCGGCGCAATCAAATGCTGCTGGCCGATGAATTCGTCGAGCGACACCGGCCGAATCCGGTCAGCCAGCGGCCGATTGGATGCAGAAGCCTTCATAAGACACTTCCCCTGTCAAAAACAGGATTAGTATACGGCATCAACCCAAAATGATCAGGTCGTGCGCTACAATGGCAGCAGTGGATGTGTTCACCGTGAGGACTTTTCGCTATGCTTGCGACCGTTCGCGCCTGTGCTGTCGTCGGCCTCGATGGCTGCATTGTCGAGGTTCAGACTGACTTTAACCCGCGCGCAGGCATTCCGTCGTTTACGATCGTTGGCCTGCCCGACAGTGCAGTAAAAGAGAGCCGGGAGCGCGTGCGCGCTGCAATTAAGAACAGTGGCCTCCAGTTTCCCAACAAAGGGTACATCGTCAACCTCTCTCCGGCTGACCTGCCCAAACATGGGCCGGCCTACGATCTGGCGATCGCCGTCGGCGTGCTGGCGGCGACGGATCAGCTTCCCCTCAAGCCGCTCGACTCGTGCGTTTTCACCGGCGAACTCTCGCTGGACGGGCGGGTGCGGCACGCCAAAGGGGTTTTGCCGATGGCCTATTCCGCCCGCCAGGAGGGTTACAGCACAATCATCGTCCCGGAAGAAGATGCGCCACAGGCCGGGTTGGTTGACGGCATCACGGTGATCCCCGTCCGCTCACTGGGAGAACTGGTCGAACATCTTTACAACCTCAATCCGATCCCGCCCTATACTGCACCGGCATGCAGCAGCGCAGACAGCGCTCCCACACTGAATGGCATCACCGATTTTGCGGATATCAAAGGGCAAGAACACGCAAAGCGCGCGCTCGAGATCGCCGCGGGTGGCAACCATAACCTGCTGCTGGTTGGCCCGCCGGGAACTGGCAAAACGCTGCTCGCGCGAGCGCTCCCGGGGATTTTGCCATCGATGACGCTGGAAGAAGCGCTCGAGGTAACGCGCATTTACTCGGTGGCCGATCTCCTACGCACCGACCGGCCGCTGGTCGAACAGCGACCTTTCCGCAGCCCGCACCACACGGTGAGCCAAGCCGGAATGATCGGCGGAGGCTCCATTCCACGTCCCGGCGAGTGCACGCTGGCGCATCGCGGCGTGCTGTTCCTCGATGAAGCCGTCGAACTGCCGGCGCGCGTGCTCGAGGTGCTGCGCCAGCCCATTGAAGATAAGGTCGTCACCATCAGCCGGGCGAAAGGCAGTTTGACGTTTCCGGCCAATTTCTTGCTCGTCCTCGCTCATAACCCGTGCCCTTGCGGCTACTATGGAGACCGCAGCCGTCCGTGCACCTGCACGCCGACCATGATCACCCGTTATCAAAGCCGGCTCTCAGGCCCTTTGCTTGACCGCGTCGATATTCACCTCGAAGTACCGAGAGTGGACTATGACAAGTTAATGGCCGCTGAGCGGGCCGAGCCTTCTGCAGCCGTGCGGGCGCGCGTTGAGCGGGCACGCCAGCGCCAGCGCGATCGTTTCGCTGGCC
>DAOTYT010000026.1:0-4829 GCA_034434615.1 Anaerolineae bacterium
GGGTCTATGCGCAGCAGCGCGTTGAAAACCGCCAGCCTGGCGCATGAGCGCGACCTGCGCGCCCGCGGGGTCAGCACCATCATCGGCCTTGATGAAGCTGGCCGAGGGGCGTGGGCGGGGCCGGTCGTCGCTGGTGCTGTGTGTTTGCCTTTAGAGCGCGATGACCTGCTCGCCTTGTTGAGCGGCGTTCGCGACAGCAAACAGCTCACCCCACATAGGCGAGCACATCTCGCGAGTCGGATCGTTCGCGTCGCTGCCGCGTGGGGGGTGGGCACCGCCACCAGTGCCGAGATCGATGCGATCGGCATCGTCCCAGCAACGCGGCTCGCCATGGAGCGGGCGCTTGCGGCAGCGCTGGCTGCAGCGCCATCAATGAGGCCTGCTCACCTGCTGCTCGATGCGATCGACTGGCCACAGCTGGCGCTGCCGCATCGCGCGCTCGTTCGCGGCGATCAGCAGTCTCTCAGCATCGCCGCTGCCAGCATCCTGGCCAAAGTGACCCGCGACCGGCTGATGACCGATTTAGACCGCCACTATCCAAACTACGGCTTCGCCAGCCATAAAGGCTACGGCACAGCCGCGCATCGCGCTGCGCTGGCCGCTTATGGCATGACGCCGGCGCATCGCGCTTCGTTTGCGCCGCTGCGCGCCCTTAGCGCTGAAGCCAATTAAAGGGCATTGGCACATTCCTATGAAACTGGCGCTCGTTCACGATTGGCTTAATCAGCGAGGCGGCGCGGAAGACGTTTTGGAAGTGCTCGTTGAGCAGTTCCCCGCCAGCCCGGTTTATACCAGCATCTACGCGCCCGATCTGATGCCGCCAGCCTACCAGTCATGGGATATTCGTACGCTGTGGCTCAACCGTGCGCCAGCCATTCACAGACGGCACCAACCTTACCTGCCGCTGTATCCGCTCGCTTGGGGCAGCCTCAATCTTTCTGATTACGACATCATCGTGAGCAATAAGAGCGGCTTCTGTCACGGCGTGCGTCACGGTGAGCAGACCCTGCACATCTGTTACTGCCTCACTCCGACGCGCTACGTTTGGTCGCTCGACGCTTATCTCGAGCGCGAAGGACTGGGGATGGCGGCTCGCCTCGCCCTGCGACCACTGGCCGCGCTGCTGAGGCGCTGGGATTTCAACGCCGCGCAGCGCGTCGATCGTTTCATCGCCATCTCAACGGAGATTCGCCAGCGCATTCAACAATTCTATCGACGCGAAGCGCCGATCATCTTTCCACCGGTAATGACCGAGCGGTTTCAGCCTGCAAACCGCATCGACGACTATTTCCTCGTCGTCTCGCGGTTGGTTCCGTACAAGCGCATCGACCTCGCCGTGCAGGCGGCAACACGCCTGGGCGTGCGCCTGCTGGTAGGCGGCAAAGGTCGCGATCTCGACCGACTGCGCGCTATGGCCGGGCCGACGGTGGAGTTCCTCGGCTATGTGCCTGATGACGACCTGCCGGAACTGATGGCTCGCTGCAAAGCCTTCATCTTCCCCGGGCTGGAAGATTTCGGCATCACGCCGGTGCAGGCTCAGGCAGCTGGCCGGCCCGTGATCGCGTTTGCCGGGGGCGGCGCGCTTGATACCGTCATCCCAGGGCGAACCGGCGAGCTGTTTTCCGAGATGACCGTCGAGAGCCTGATGGCAGTGATGACGCATTTCGACGATAGACGATACAATACGACCCTGCTGCGTGCGCATGCGCAGCAGTTCGATGCTGCCGTCTTCAAGCGCGCGCTCGCTGATTTTATCGATGCGGCATGGGATGATTTTCGCGCAGGCCAAACGAGGCCGCGGCGCCAGCCGGCCAACGGCAGGACTAACGCACCGCCGGGCGATCAGGTCGATTGACGGATATCACCTTCGTCGTCATCCGCGTCGTGGTGCTCATGCTCAACCTCAACGCGCGACTGCCCTTCCGTCCACTCCCCAGCAGCTGGAAGCGTCTCGCCCTCTGAGATATTCTCGACGACGGCGTGCTCAGGGTCATCGCCGCCGCCTTCGTGAAACATCTCCTCGGCATGGTCTTCCATCGCGCCCATGCCCACAACGGCCAAGTCCTCGATGACGCGCTCTTCAAGCCGGGTTTCAGTGACGCTTTTTTCCTCCGCGGGCTGCTCATCTTCAGACGCAGCAGCGTTGGCCTGCATCTCTTCAGGAGGCGGTTCATCGCTCACCATCGTGATCTTCCCGTCGATGAACGCACCCTCTTCCGTCGTCAAGGCCTGAGCGCGGATGTCGCCCCAAATGCGGCCTGTCCGTAAGAGCTGCACTTTTTTACCGCTCACGTTGCCGCGAACCGCGCCGGCGATCGAGATGTTGCGCGCGTGGATATCGGCGTTGATTTTAGCCGTCTCGCCAACCAAAACATTACCCGTGATTTCAAGCGTGCCCGTGAAGGTGCCATCCAGCCGCACGTTGGCCGCACTGACCAACGTCCCTTCGAGGGTGCTGTTCGCCCCCAGTACGGTTTCAAAGCCAACCGGCTGGCCGGAAGTGACCGGCGGCGGGGGCAGTTCGGCCCGCTGTGGAGCCGGTGTAGATGGTTCGGCCTGACGGCGGCTGCCAAAAAAAGACATAGGCCAATCCTCTCTGGTTAGACAACAGGTCGCTGTCCTGATCACTGTGCTGTAGAGGGCGCCAACTTCATGGCGCCCTTTCTCAGTATTGTACTACGGGTTGTAAGGAAAATCTGCACTTATCTCGCTAAAACAGGCCGACGACATTGCCTTCTTCATCAATATCAACGCCTTCAGCAGCGGGATGACCCGGCAGGCCGGGCATCGTCATCATGTCGCCGCAAATCGGATAAATGAAGCCCGCGCCAACACTGGCACGCACTTCACGAACCGGCAGGGTGAATCCACTCGGCGCGCCGCGCAGGCCTGGATCGTGGCTGAGGCTGAGATGGGTTTTGGCCATGCAAATCGGCAGCGCGCCGAAGCCGTTCGCTTCATAATCGCGGATCTGACGTTCGGCTAGAGGCTCGTAGCTGACCCCCGCCGCGCCATAAATTTTCTTCGCGATCGTCTCAATCTTGGGTTTGATCGGCTGGTCGAGATTGTACAGGAAGCGAAAGCCGCTCGGCCGGCTTGCGGCCTCAATCACCATTTCGCCCAACTCGATGGCCCCCTTGCCCCCCTCCGTGAAATGGCGAGCAGGGGCTGCGCCGAGCGCGCCGGCTTCGACGGCGATCCGTTTGATCGCCTCGATCTCATCCGCGTGGTCGGTATCGAACACGTTGATGGCGACGACCGGCGTTACGCCGTGGTGTTTGACATTCTCGATTTGCTTGATGAGGTTCGCGGCGCCAGCTTCAACATCCGCTACGCTGCACTCGAGCATTTCGGGCGGCAGCTTTTGCCCAGCGACGACTTTGTAACGGCCGCTGTGGGCTTTGAGCGCCCGAACTGTGACCACCAAAACGGCGGCATTGGGTTGTAAACCGCTGTAACGACACTTGATGTTGAAGAATTTTTCCGCACCGATATCGGCGCCAAAACCCGCCTCAGTAAGCAGATACTCGCCGCATTTGATGCCGAACTGATCGGCCAGGATGCTGCTGTTGCCATGGGCGATGTTGGCGAAGGGCCCCGCATGCACCAGCGCCGGCGTATTTTCGAGCGTTTGCAGCAGGTTTGGCCGCAGCGCCTCGCGCATCAGCACGGTCATCGCGCCGGCTGCACCAACCTGCTCTGCCGTTACGGGCTGTTTGTCATAAGTCAATCCGATGACGATGCGGCCGAAGCGCTGGCGAATATCGCGCAGCGAGGTTGCCAGCGCCAGGATCGCCATCACTTCACTGGCGACTGAGATATCGAAGCCGGTTTCGCGCAAAACTCCGCCCTGCGCTCGGCCGCCCAAACCGGTGATGATCCGGCGCAGGCTGCGGTCATTGACATCAAGCACGCGGCGCCATGTGATTGTATACGGATCGATGTTCAGGTTGTTGCCACGCATAAGGCGGTTATCAATCATCGCGGCCAGCAGGTTGTTCGCCGCTGTCACTGCATGAATATCGCCGGTCAGGTGCAGGTTGAACAACTCCATCGGCACAACCTGCGCGTAGCCACCTCCGGCTGCCCCGCCCTTAATGCCAAACGTTGGCCCCTGCGAGGGCTGGCGCAGCGCAACGATCGCGCGTTTACCCATCTGGTTGAGCGCCTGTCCCAGTCCAACGCAGGTCGTCGTCTTGCCTTCGCCTAGCGGCGTTGGCGTGATGGCCGTGACGACAATGTACTTCGCGTCGGGCCGGTCGCGCAGCTTTTCCAGCGCCTCAAGACGCAGTTTGGCGATGTACGGGCTGCCGTACAGATCGAGATCATCCGCGCTAAGGCCCATCATCTCAGCAATTTCATGGATCGGTTTGAGCGCGGCGCGTTGAGCAATGGCAAGGTCGGAGAGCATAAGGCGTCCTTTTTCATAATGGGGTATTTAACTGCTCGCAGTATACCTGACGAGCTAAGGTCGAGAAAATCGCGAACGGATCAATCCAGCATGACAATGATCATGCATCACATCAACCTCTTAACTCAAATTTACGCTTTTTAAGAGAAACTCATGGGCCTCTTCGACTGATTTTCATATAGTTGGGTAGGCTTCAAAAATGTGAGCTGAACGATCATCAATGCAGGGTCAAACGGCCTTTAACCACAGCCACAGTCTTTCTGCTCACAGAATTTATTCGCCATCTGCTCCGCCCTTTCATGAACAGATGCAGATCGATCATCTTAGTGCCTTCAGGAGTTTGATAGAGCATGGAACTCAACATCGATCCCAATTTTTCGGTTTGGGGTCTCACGCAGCGCGTCCGCACTGGCAGCAC
>DAOTYT010000027.1:0-4710 GCA_034434615.1 Anaerolineae bacterium
CGCACACCGCTGCCGCCTGAACCCGGCCTGACAGTGACTGAAATGGTCGATGGCGCGCTGCGCGGCACGGTCAAGGCGATGATCGTGATGGGCGAAAACCCGCTCATGAGCGAGCCGAACCTGAACCATGCCCGCCATGCGCTGGAACAGCTTGACCTCATTGTATGCATCGACATCTTCATGAACGAGACGGGCGAGATGGCCGATGTGATCCTGCCGTCGGTCAGTTTCGCCGAGAAAGATGGCACCTTTACCAACAGCGATCGGCGGGTCCAGCGCGTGCGCGCGGCGCTGCCGCCCGTGGGACACGCGCGAGCAGACTGGCAGATCGTCTGCGATCTGGCGCGGCGCATCGCGGCACTGCTCGGCGTGGAGGCGCATGGAGGCTTCGATTACCCCAACCCCGAGGCGATCTGGGAAGAGATGCGCGCCGTCACGCCTGATTTTTACGGCATCACCTACCAACGGCTTGAGCGCGAAGGCGGGGTGCACTGGCCATATCCATCGCTTGACCACCCAGGCACACCGTATCTGTTTGAGCATGACTTCCCGCGCGGGCGCGGCAAATTCTGGGCGCTGACATATGGCACCGAGAGCGAACTGCCTGACGATGACTATCCCTATCACTTGACGACCGGGCGGGTGCTCTTCCACTGGCACGGCGGCACGATGACGCGCCGCTCTAAGCTGGACGACATCTTCCCGGAACCAATCTTAGAGATGCACCCAGATGACGCCCATGCCCTCGGCTTGATTTCTGGCGACTGGGTGGAGGTCGAGTCGCGGCGCGGCGCAGTCATCTGCCGCGTGATGGTGACTGGCCGCTCGCCCGTGGGCACGGTCTTCTTGCCGTTCCATTTCGTCGAAGCAGCGGCCAACCTGCTCACCTACGAGAAGACCGACCCGCGCGCCAAGATCCCAGATTTCAAAATGGCGGCCGTGCGCCTGCGCAAGATCGATGCGCCGCTCGGTCGCGAAGGGGCCGATATCCCGCTGACGGAACGGGGCGCGATCAAAGATCCGACGCTGCACGTTCATTGATGCTGCCCATCAATCAACAGTCACGGAAATGCCGAGCAGCAGCCCAGAATTGTGCTGTCTCGGCACTTGCCAGAAGTGTCTAAAGCTTGCAGCCGATGCACAGCGTCGCTTCTCCTTAATGTGTGATAGGCTTCTGACGCCAATACCGATCGGACGGGATGAGAAAAGTTCCGGTCAATTTTCCGGTACTATGGCACCAGCCGCATCCAACTCGCCCGGCGTGTTGATGTTGCGAAAGGACAGCCCCTCCGGGTCGAAGCGCTGCCACTCCGGCTCGTCCAAGTAACGCACCCGCACATCTTGGTAAAAGCCGATCACCTTCAGCCGATCAGCCGCCAGCCGCGCGCGAATTGCGGGCAGGCAGGCTCGGCTGTAAACGGCATGCAGCCCCTCGGGATAATGATCGACCCGCGGCGCCACGACGTCATAGTCTGGAGCCAGCGAGATTTGATAACGCAGCAGCTCTGCATTAAGGAACGGCATATCGCAGGCGACGCACAGCGTATATGGCGCGCCGCTGTGATGGATCGCCGTGTAGATGCCGCCCAACGAGCCTTTGTCGGGCAGCAGGTCGGCGAACATCGGCAGGCCCAGGTGCGCGTAGAGCGCTGGCTGGTTGACGATCAGGATCGTCTCGGCCTGGCCGAGGCCGCGCGTGCGTTCGAGGACGTGTTCGATCAGCGAGCGGCCGTTCAGCACTACGAACGATTTATCGCGCCCCATACGCGTGCTTTTGCCGCCGGCCACAACTGCTAATGTGAAACTCGCCATCGCTTTGCGCTTTTCTTCACAAGCTGTTTGACAGTTTTCTTCTGCTAGCGTAAACTTGCCTCAGGATAATCAATTGTCTCCACGATTATCAAGAGTGATAAATTTGATGCTCGCGCGGGCACAGAAAGGACGGCCGAATCAGTTGACAAACGGGTAAGAACAGAATAAACTCAGTCTAAATTTTGTAGTTACATAGTCACCTAAAGTGGCTTTTTGCTATGGAGATAAGATTGATGCTTGATTTTACCCTGAACTACCTTCCACAGCTCCCCGCAAAAACAGATTACCCGATTGGCTGCATCGGCGCTGGTTTCATCATGCGCGATGTACACATCGTCGCCTATCAGAAGGCCGGGTTCACCGTCGCTGCCATCGCCTCGCGCACGCCGGCTAATGCGAAGGCGGCTGCCGAAGCGCGCAGCATCGGCACAGTTTACGACACATGGCAGGAACTGCTCGATGATGAGCGCATCGAGATCATCGATATCGCCTTCCCCCCTGACCAACAGCTCGATATCGTGCGCGAAGCCGTCAAGCGCAAGCATATCAAAGGCATCTTGGCGCAGAAACCGCTGGCGATGAACTACCAGCAGGCGAAACAGATCGTTGATTTGTGCGATGATGCCGGCATTGCGCTGGGTGTCAACCAGAATATGCGCTACGATCAATCCATGCGCGCCCTGAAATCGATCCTCGACCAGGGGCTGCTAGGCAAACCCGTGCTGGCGACGATCGAAATGCGCGCCATCCCACACTGGCAGCCGTTCTTGCGCGATTATGATCGGCTAACGCTGCTTAACATGAGCATCCATCATCTTGATATCATGCGCTATTTGTTCGGCGATCCAGAGCGCATCTTCACCAGCGTCACCAAAGACCCGCGCACAGCGTTCGAGCACCGCGATGGCATCGCGCTGTGGATCCTCGAATATGCCGATGGCATGCGCGCCTCCTCGTGGGACGACGTGTGGACCGGGCCGGTGCGCGAAGGCAGCGAGGGCGATTTGTACATCAAGTGGCGCGTCGAAGGGACCGACGGCATGGCCCACGGCACGATCGGGTGGGTTAAATTTGGGGACAGCGACTCGCAAAGCACGCTTGAGTTCACGACCAAGCGGCAGCCCGGCATGTGGTTCAAGCCGCGCTGGAAAGAACTGTGGTTCCCCGATGCGTTCGTCGGGACGATGGCGCAGCTCATGACGGCCATCCAGACGAACAGCGAACCGGAGATCAGCGGGCGCGACAACCTGAAGACGATGGCGCTGGTCGATGCTGCCTACCGTTCGATCGAGACGCGCAGCAGCGTGGCCATCGCCGACATGATGGGCTGATCTATCGCCATGCCGCGGCGGCCAGCGCTGTCATGCTCACCGCTGCCGCGGCGCTAATCTGTTCGAGTGGGGTCTTTTGCACGAAAGCATTTAAGGAGAACGCAAAATGAAATTAGGCATCATCAATTCAGTCTTCTTTGGCACAGAAGTTGACGCTTACGGTGACGGGATCGAGGAGATCGCCAAGCTCGGTTTCGACACGATCGATATCTACCCCGCCGATGGTGAAATGTCATCGCAGCAGCTCGCCAACGTGCGCCGGCTCACGAAACAGCACAATCTGCCAGTGGCCGGCGGCGTCGCCATCATCTTCGGTTTCTTCGACCCGAACAAGCCAGCGCGCCAGTTCGCTGTCGACCTCGGCAAACGGCTGGTCGACTTGACCGCGCTGATGGGCGCCAACAACATGCTGATCGTCAACGGCGAATACTTCTGGCAGTTAGAGACCGGCTTCGACAAAAACTGGATCTTCAACGCTGCCGTCGAGGGCACGCGCGCGGTGGGCGAGCACGCCGAAGCGGTGGGCATCAAGATCGCCATTGAGCTGGAACCGTTCAAAATGTCGATCGTCAACAGCATCGACACGATGGAAGCGTTCCTCAACGCCGTTGACCTGCCGAACACCGTGCAGGCCAACATCGACTGCTCGCATCTGTTCCTGGCCAACATCGCCCCATCGGAGATCCAGCGCTTGAAAGGGCGCATCGCCCACGTTCACATCTCCGACGCTATCGACAAACACGGCGACCTGCCCCCCGGCCGCGGCAAGGCCCCGCTGCAGGAGTATATTAACGAGCTGGCAAAAGCTGGCTTTGATGGATCGGTCTCGTGCGAGCTGGAGTGGCCGCCGGATCCGTCGCGCGCAGGCGTGCTCGCTTGGGCGAAAGAAGCCGGCGACGCAACCGCCGCTTTGCTCAAGAATGCTGGCGTGCGCGGCTAACGCCGCTCGGTGAATTTGGTCCTGGCGCCGGTATCGGCGGTGCGCCCGCAGAACGCGCCGCCGATTTCCCACAAAGTAAACGGAAATGCGACCGCACATTGAGATACTCTAAAAACATCGCATTTTAGTTTCTTTTTGGGGGAAAAATGTCTCAGTTTGGTCATACGAATCGTCTTACGCGCCGCGAGCTGCTCAAGCTTGGGGCGGTGGCGGGCACAGTGGGCGCTGCTGGGCTGATCGGCGTGCCGGCTTTCGTCCGCGCCGCCCCACGCCAGCAGGGCCTTGCCCCCGGCATGATCGGCGGGCCGACCGGCTTCGAGGGCGCCGAGCGCTACCAGTACGGCCCCGATACCCCGGCGGGTCGCGCCATCGAGGGCATCCGTGCCCTGCCCGCCGACCGCAGGCCTACCCGTTTGCGCATGCTGGTCGGCGCCAGCGCCGAGCTGCACTGGATGGGCACGTTTCCAATCGGCGCGCCCCCGGTGCTGAACCTGTTCGAGCGTGAGACCGGCATCCGCGTCGAGATCACCGCGCTGCCCCATGCCGAGCTGTTCGATCGCGTGATCCAGGACCGCGTGACCAACGCCGGCGCCTTCGACATCTACTCGCTGTTCTACAACTCACTGG
>DAOTYT010000028.1:0-7112 GCA_034434615.1 Anaerolineae bacterium
TAGCGCTGCTCTTTACGCGAATGGCTCACGATATTTCCGTTTCCCACTTTGCCCCTTTCTGGGCAGGCCATGTTTGGGCAAAATTGCTGTTGGGGGTTCATGTTTCTTCACTTGCGCTGACCAGATCTTCGTAAATCTAGTCTGCAAGGAACCCCCGCCTTTGTCCACATCCACGTTATTGTGGGGTGCTACCGCCGAGAGATAGATGCCTGTCAATCTTATAAGCCTAATCAGTCGGTGCAGGCAGGTTTATTTTCGCCTGTAAAACGTTCAGGGCTGCTGTGCAGTGAGGCGGGCAATGCTGTTGATGGTGGCCCGATTGGCGATGTATGCGCACAGACTGACTGTAATGAAAACCCAGCTTGGGCCAACGATGACGCTGAATGCGATAATAATGGCGAACAAAAGCAGATAGCCCAGTGTGTAAAGCGGTCGTTTGAGGCAGATGACAAAAGCATTGCGAAAAGCCACCCTCAGCCGTTGATCGCGCTGCTCCATCACGAGGGGGATAACGTAAATCTGGATGCACATCCAGGTGACTAACAATCCTATCGTGATGAGCCGCGCTGGCACTGCCCAAAGTGTTTCTTCAAAACTATAAAAGAAAATGTTGACGGCCAATAACGGTAAGACAATCAGGTTGGCCAGGCCCCAACGCCAGCTGCGCCAAAAATGTAGACGAACGCCTTCGAGCAGGACTCGCCAGTCTGCGTCGCGCTGGTGAACGAGCCGGTTGACGGCATAATGCAGACCGAAGAGCGCAGGTGGAATTGTCACCAGCAGCAGCGATAAGAGAAACCAGATGACGTTTAGCGCGATCAGCGGAATGAAGTTGATATAAGCATCGACCAACATTCCCTGTAGGTTTTTCCGCTCCATCAGGCTCCATCTAAGCGTGCAGCCAGCGGCGCCAGCAGTAGATAAAATCCAGCGCCTGCCAGCAGTGCCCAACTGAATCCCCATATCATCGAGATGACGATCGCCAGCGTCGACCCTAAGACGGTGAATCCACCATTGAGTGCCCACAGCATAGGAACCTGCTGCGCACGCGCTGTACGGATCAAGCTGGCAAACGGGATGCCAAGCGCTAAGCCAAACAACCCACTGAGAAGAACAGCCGCCAGCAAGCGCAGGCTCAAAGGCGCAGGCAGCAGCCAGTTGATAAGGATTGGGAGCGCAAACCGATAACTGACAGCCAAAATAGCGATCCATATCGCAGCTACCTGCACCCGTTTCATCAACTGCATTTCAGGCCAGCGTTGGCTGAACCAGCTTCCAGCACCACCCGCCAAAAGCAGCGCGCCCAGCACCGCGCTGGTTGAAAGTATGGGGTAGCCCAGCAGCAGTTGAAACTGCTGAATGAGGGGAATTTCGACAAGCATGAATCCCATGCCGATTAGGGCAGCGTATCCGATCATGGCTGGCCAGCGCTGCGCGGAATGCTTTTCCGTCCGCATGAAAGCAGCAAGCAGCAAAAGGGCGAGGGCAAGACCACAAGCCAGCACGAATGTCGTTTGAATCGGCTGGGGCAGGCCAAAATTCAGGTTGAAAAAGTACGGTCGATCATCGTAGGTTGGGCTTAGGTCATAGTCAGCATCCGCCCGAATGAAGGTCGCCATAGGCATACCTTCACGCAGGGGTTCGAATAACTGTTCGAAGCGACCTGGTAAAAATATCGGCTGCATCCGCAGCTGCTCTGCTCGCGTATGCAATCGTTCCAGGATTTCCGCTTCGATGGGCTGCCTGCCGACGATCAAGACTGTAGTTCGCAGGGTGGGGTCTCGCGATGGAACCATCCACAGCGCCACATGGTCGAGCGCGTCGGAAAGCAGAACCCCTTGCGTGTTTAACGCCTGAAGCGCGGTTAGCACGGCGCGGCTGCCCTCTAATGCATTGTGGGCAACCAGCGCTAACCGTCCGTCTGGCTGAAGTCGATGCAGATAAGCTCGAAAGGCTTCCTCTGTAAAGATATAGTTTTCGACGAGGGCATGACTGGCTGGATCAGCGGCCTGCGTGTACACCAAGTTGAGGTAAATCAGGTCATACGCATCAGTGCTGCGCTCCACGAAGTTGCGGGCGTCACCCTCGACGAGGGTAACATCACGGAACACATCGCCGGTATAGTCGCTGAAATGCTGTACGGCCGCGATCACCGCCGGATTCACTTCCACTGCGGTGATCGTCTCGGAGCCAGAAAGCTGGGCCAGAACCACATCGCGACCACCGCCGGCGCCAATGATGAGAACGGAGTCAGTGCTGCCCGCCAGAAAGGGCAGATAATCTACTTGACTGCGGTTTCTTTCAAGCGGTCCATCGCCGCGCAGCATAATGCTCCCAGCCCCGCCGTCAGTAAAGATATACCTGGCGCTGTCGTCGTTTGTTTGCACAACATCGACCCGCGCAAACGGACTATGCCACGTGGCGATGATGCGAGCGTCTTGACGGGGATCATTCAGAAGGAACAGCATGGTTTTGTCGCGCGGCGGGTCAGTCAACCGCGATGGGTTAAAATCGAACAAGCCAGTTGCTAAGTTCGCGATCAGCAGCACGGCGATCAACCCGCTTCCCACCGTTGCGCCGGCAAGCGCACGATGCCATTGGTCTTCTGAGGCAAAAACAGCAGCCAAAATTCCGCAGAATAGGCCGAGCAGCATCACGGTTGAAAACGGACTCAAAACCGTCAGCAGCCCAATTACCAAGATGGTGCCCGTTGCTGCACCAACTAAATCGACACCGTAGAGCAAACCGCCGATTTCCCGGAGATGCGCGAAAATCACTGCAGCGAAATATCCGATCAATCCGAACGGGAATAGGGCGATCAGCACGTGCAGCCAGACCGAGCCGGCTGATGGCAGCCATGTGATCAGGATCGGCATCAGCACAAAAGACCCAGCTAATAAGCCGAGTGTCAGGGTGATCCTCGTGAAAAATTTCTCCTCACCTGTGGCGTACAGGCGCGCGCTCGCTGCTCCCAAACTGAGGCCAAAGATCGCAATAGAGACCGCGAGGAAGGTATAGTGATATTGAAAATACAGGGCAAAGATGCGCGTGAGCGCGATTTGCAAAACCAACCCGGCCGCGGAGACGGTGAACAGCGCCAGCATGATGTACGCCCGCAGGCGCAAATTGGCAGCGTTGATCAGCCCGACCATGAGAGCTGCCGTTGTTCTCCGGGGTTAAGCGTCACTTCGCGCTGCTGACCCTTATAGACTATCGTCCTGACCAGCGGCACTCGTGCTGCATTGACGAGCGCGCAGGTGACGCTGCCGTGATCATGTTTCGCGCTAACTTCAAAACCGGCAGCGAGCAGGTTTTCGAAAGCAGCCGTTTCCCATGGCAGAGCTGGAAATAGGCGGATCTCAGTCCCTGAAGTTTGCAGCAGCAAGTTGTGCAGAGCGGTGCAAACTGCCCCCTGAGCGGTGCCGAAGTACTGCATATTCCAGCCATTTTCGTCCATAACTTCAGTCATGCCGCCGTGAATACAAATCGTCGGACGGGTGGTTTCGATAATGCGCCAAGCCGCTTCGGCATTACCCTGCATCGCTAAGATAGTGCCAAGAACGCCCGCCGCCCACGGGAAGCCGCTCTCACTGCCACCGTGCCCGACAATGCGCCCATCATACTTGTCGATGAAGGCTTGGGCCGTAGCAACAGCGCGCGGGTCGGCGGCATCGAAGACCTTCATCGGGTAGATAGGGGCGATCGAACTCATGTTGAGATCGCTCAGATCTTCTGCCGCTTGAAAGTAATGCCCATTAAAAAGACGATTTGCTGTCTCACGCAAGCCGAGCGCCGCTGCTTCACACAACTGGCTTAAAGAATTTTCGCGGCCAAGCAGGCGAGCGGCGTGGGCGTAATGTTCGAGAATCACGATTGTACCGGCGACGTTAATGCCATCATTACGGACCTGCTCCGGTTTTTCGTGAACCCCGACGAAATAACCGATCTCGACACGGCCATCGCTTTCGCGCACCACACAGTCCAAATAAAAGCGCGCTAGTCCCTCGAGGATTGGGAAAAACTCGGCCAGAAACTCTTGATCTTGTGTGTACTCGTAGTAGCCCCAAATTTGGTTAGCATGCGAGGCATTATTGTGGATCTGGAATTTTTGATGCAGCAAGGCGCCATAAGCTTTGCGGCCATCGTGGGTGATCTCCCAATCCCACTTCAAACCCTCACACCCAAATTCCTCTCGAGCATGCCGGCGAGCGCTTTCAAGTGTGCGCTGAAAAAAGCGAGCGCTTTCTAACGCCTCATGACGGTGATTCGCTTCAAGCAGTGCTCGCTGCAAGAAAAATGCATCCCAGAAGATATGAGACGACCAAGTGCGCCGCAGATTATTCACTGGTAGCCCGCCAGAGACGGGATTCTGCATGGCGCGCAGATGATACATGCTGGCTTCGTAAAAGTATTGGAACTGCTCATCGGGAATGTCAATGCGCGATATCGTGAAATAAGTGCGCCAGGCCCGGAGATGTTCGTCGCGCAGCGCGTCATAACCACGGGCGATGAGCTGGTCGAATTGAGCTTCATCAAGGCTGCCCTGACGATTATCGAGGATCATGAAATATTTGGTCACTGAACGAGCGCGCACGCGCAGGCCGCGGTTTTGGCCTTCGATGATCAGTTCGGCTCCGTCACCCTCCAGCCGCAGCCCCATGATGCCACAAGTTTCGCCTAAATCGTATCTTCCATGCGCTGCATCCATCGATAGGTGGACGCTGTGAAACGGGTCGGTATCCCATCCGTCGTTAAGCCAAACGCCTGGCGCCATCCATGCTGTGAACTCTACTTCCTGGTCGAACATGTACCGTTCGGCCAAAATAGATTTGGAAACATGCATCCAAGTCTCCGCTTCACCTTTCACAGCCCCATAATCAAGCTGGGTATACAGCGTGCCATCTTGAGGAACAAAGCGCTGTTCGCTTGCTTGAAGCGCGAGCTGCTGGCCCGATAAACTGATGGTGTACCATGTGCGCCCTAGCGGGGCAAGCTCAAACCACCCTGAACCTTCTGCATGCTCGAGCGGCACACCTTCCGGCCAGCGGCCTGCGACCATCACCAGCTTCTCTTCGGGGTAGTAGCGGTCTGACTTATACCAAACACAGCGATCGACAGCAACTTTATCAGCCACCATTGAACCGGTAGGGCCGATCAGAACCGCGTCGAGCCCATTCCCGAGAAAGCAGTGATAATAATTGGGGGGCAAATTCATCTTTATCCTTTTAGACCGGTGAGAGCGATCCCCTCGATAAAAGAGCGCTGCGCGATGAAAAACAAAATGATGATCGGCATCATCAACGTGACAGAAGCGGCCATCAGGATGCTCATCTGGGTGTTGTTGATACCGTTAAGATAAGCCAATCCTACCGATACCGTGTACATAGACGGCGTGGTCAGGTAGAGCAGGGGAGTGAGCAGATCGTTCCAAATGTCTTTGAAGCTCAGAATCAGGATCACGGTGAGGACGGGGATGCTGAGCGGGACGATAATGCGAAAGATGATGTGCAGGGTTGAAGCGCCATCGACGATTGCGGCCTCCTCTAATTCTTTTGGCAGGGTTCGAAAAAACTGTCGAAGCAGGAAAATAGCGTAAGCTTCTCCAAACCATGCAGGGACGATCATCGGCAGGAAAGTGTTGATCCAACCGAGTTGGCTGAACATGATGAAGCGCGGGATCAACAGCGCCACCCCAGGCAGCATGAGGGTCGCCAAGAGAATGCCAAACAGCAGATCTTTGCCTGGCGCGCGCAGCCGTGCGAACCCGTAGGCTACCAAAGTCACCGAGAGCAGCCGCCCGGTGATCATGCCGACCTCAAGGATCATCGTATTGCGAATGAAGAGATGGAATGGCAGAAACGGATTGCTGAACACTTCGACAAAATTCTGCCACATGATCGGGTTTGGCAGCCACTGAGGCGGCCAACGAAAAACTTGATATTCTGGTTTCAGCGCCGTCGTGATCATCCAGAAGAAAGGAAAAAGAAAGATCAGGCTGAGGACGGTCAGCGTTCCATAGAGCAGTATCTGGCGAAGGAGATTGCCTGTCTTCAAGCGAGGCGGGCTAAAGCGGCCCACCACAAGATCGGCGGTGCCTGGGCTTGGAATTGATCGTGTTCCCATCATCGGCCTCCTGCTTTACTCACCGTAAAAGACCCAGCGTTTGGACGTTCGGTTCACGAAATAGGTGACGACGACAATCAGGACGAAAAGCGTCCATGCCAGCGCAGTCGCGTAGCCCAAGTTCAGATTGGTGAAAGCCTCTTTATAGACATTCAGCATGTAAAACAGGGTGGATCGAAGCGGAGAGCCGATGTCGCCCGCTCTGGCAGTTGAGATGACAAACGCTGCGTCGAACGTCTGCAGTGCGCCAATGATCGACATGACCAGATTGAAGAAGATCGTCGGCGTTAGCAGAGGAATAGTAATTTTCCAGAAACACTGCCTTCCGCGAGCGCCATCGACGATTGCAGCCTCATAGAGCGAGCGCGGAATGCTCTTTAAACCGGCGAGGAAAATGAGCATTTCACCGCCAATTCCCCAAGCGCTCATCAGCACCAAGCCCCACAGCGCCCAGTTAGGATCACTAAACCAGCGCGGCCCAGCTATTCCAAACAGCCCTAGAAAAGCGTTCAATGGCCCAAAACGGGGGTTTAAAATCCACTGCCACAGCACGGCCGCCGCCACCGAAGCCACGACTGACGGGATGTAAAACGCGGTGCGAAAAAAGCCAACCATTCTTGTGGCTTCGCTTAGGAGAATGGCCAGGAACAGCGCAACGGCGAGCCGCAGCGGAACGCTGGCAAGCGAATAAACGATCGTCACTCTTAATGACTGGTAAAAGTTATCATCGCTGAACATGCGTGCATAATTGTCCAGTCCGATCCAGACTGGCGGGCTTAGCATGTTCCACCGTGTAAGGCTGATGAAAAAAGATACGACTAACGGGAAAAGCGTAAACGCCAGGAAGCCGATCACCCACGGTGATACAAGGAGGTAAAAAGTCAAAGCCTCTCGTCGTTGGGGAGAAAGCCGTGGCCGCCGTTCTGGAGCCGCCGAAGGCGGAACAACCGCAACTGTGCTCATAAACACCTCAACTTTCAGTAAGTTTC
>DAOTYT010000029.1:0-5365 GCA_034434615.1 Anaerolineae bacterium
CTGTCTTCTCCCAGTAATGGCAGCCCCGCCTCGTAAACGGCCTGTTGATAGCTGGAGCGCAGACGTTTTCCACTGTTGATAGCGCGATGGAACTGCGGAGGATAAGCCTCGATCAACGCGGCGCGTTGGCCTTGTGCAACCACCTGCTTGAAAAAATTGTCCTGAGCCAGCAGCTTGCGAATGGCTTCGTTCGGGCGCGGGCCGTAATGCTCGCCGATCAGCGCTGGCACGTTGCGGCCAGTCAAAATGGCGGCTTGACCGCTGGCGCTTTGGGGTCTGCCGGGAACGCCCATGCGCGGATCAGTCGGAATAAAGATCGATCGCTCGGTCTTTTGACGTCCGGCATCGCGCAGCCAGCGCTTTCCGCCTGCCAACGCGTTGAGAATCGGCGTTTGCGCTATGGCGAAAGGATTTATGGACGGGTCGTCGTCGCCAAGCCCGATGCCGTCCATGAAGATGAGCAGGATTCGGCGCTTCAAGATGGGAACATGAGACGATGTGCAGTGCTCTCGGCCGTATGAGTGAGCAGGCTAGGAATTTCTTGACCCATGGGTGGAGTATGGCTGCGCCAAACTTCATGGCCATCGTGGTTAAACAGGATAAATTCTGGCGTGAAAGAAAACCCATGGCGCTCGCGCAGCGCTCGCCCTACTGGCGTGTGGATATCGACTCGGAGCACGTTAAAGTCGCCGTTATATTGCGCATTGATCTCTGCTATCAGTTGGTCGACGGCTGGGCGCACGAGCAGGCAGCCAGTGCAGTAATTGCTGAAAAACTCTAGGAATGTCGGTTGACCATTGGTTAGCATCGCTTCGGCCTCGGCCAATGTGTCGACGTCGCTGGCTCCTGGGCGCAGCAGCAGGAAAGTCGCCACGAACAGCGCGATGAAACTTAACCCTGCGAGCGTCACAATTTGCCAGCGAGCACGGCATAAAATCAAAAAGACGATCAGGCCGATGAGTATCAAGGCCCCAAAAATGACAAAGGAAAATTGATTGGCAATTTGCATAGACTGACTTTACATACTCTTGCCGACGGTACGCAAATTCCTAGAAAGCTAAACTTCAGACGCAGGTACAAATGCAAGCTTTACTTAACTAAGAAGGGATTGGTGAGCCGTTCTTGACCGATCGTGGTAGCGGGCCCATGGCCCGGCAGCACGCGCACCTCATCGCCGAGCGATAGCAACTGTTCATGGATGCTGCTGAGCAGCAGGTCCAGGTTTCCACCTGGAAGATCGGTCCGGCCGATGCTGCCCGCGAACAGCGCGTCTCCGCTGAAAACGAGCTGCTGATCGCGCATGTAGAAGGCCACATGGCCGGGCGCATGTCCCGGTGTATACAGCGTCTCTAAACGCAGGCTGCCTATTTCAAGCACTTCACGCGCCGATGTCAGCAGTCGGTCGGGCTGCGCAGCTTCTGGAAAGAGCGAGCCTGTGAACATCAAGCCTTGCTGAGGCAGGGTTTTGAGCCAGTCGGCGGCCTCTGCATGGATGAAAAAGGGCGCGCCACTCAGCTCTTTAAGCGGCTTGCTCGCCAACACATGGTCGAAATGCGCGTGCGTCGCCAAGATGGCGCGGATCGTCCATCCGGCTTCCTGCGCTGTGGCGTGCAGCAGGGCCGCCTCATCCACGGGGTCGATCACAACTGCATCGCCTGTGGCGGTATCTGCCAGCAAATAGGCGTTGGTCGCTGCCAGCCCCAGCGTGAATACGCGAATTTCGATCATGGCGCCGCGACCTCAACCTGAGAACGGTTTTTGAGCAGCCCGCGAGTGCGGTTCAAAAACTCGAGCAGGAACGTTTTGACTTCGTGAATTCGCAGGGCAAACGCCGCAGCAACGAAGATTAAAGCGCCGATCGCGAGTTGGACGCCGGCCTCGATCATCGACATCAATGTGCCGCCGCTGGGCAGCCCAAAGACCTGCCAAGTCATCGCAGTGACGTAAATCCCCAAACCCATCATCAGGCTGGCAGCCAGCGCCTTGATCACGGTGCGTGCCATCTCATTGCCGTTGACGCCGTGCCAGCGGCGGCGCAAGATGACGAGCAGGATCACGACTTCGGTAGTGATGCCGAGTGTATTGGCCAGCGCCAGCCCTCCGACATTGGTCGGGCTGGGCTGTGGGTCGGTCACACCGCTGAGTACGATCGCAAAGCTCACATTGACGATGGTGCCGCCCACAGCCGCCAGCAGCGGTGTCAGCGTGTCTTTGTCCGCAAAGAAGCTGCGCGCTACCACCTCCAACATCGAATGTACAATTAAGCCGACGGCGAAGAACTGAAGCGTGCTGTACACAAGGTCAGAGGCAGAGGCATCGAACGCGCCTCCTTCAAGGATGCCAATCAACGGCCGTCCGGCTACGATCAAAACGACTGCCGAGGGGATCGTCGCGATAAAAATAAACCGCATTGCGCCAGACATCGCCGCTCGTTTTCCATCCACGTCACCGACCGTGCTAAGCGCGGCCAGCGTCGGAAAGATCACCGTGCCCATCGCGGTGCCGATCAGCGTCTCGGGGATCTGCATCAAGCGCCAGCCCCAGTCATAAGCGCTGGTGGCGCCTTCACCTAGGCGAGAGAGAAGATTGGTGGTGACGATCGCGCTTAAACTGGTCAAGCCGATATCGCCGATCCGCGGGATCATGAGTGTGAAGATGCGGCGGAAATGTGGATCGTTCCAGCCCAGTTCCCCGTGCCAGCGCATGCGAACGCGGATTAACCCTGGGATCTGGACGCCAAGGTGCATTCCTGCGCCGATGACTGCGCCGACGGCAAGCCCATAGATGCCCAAGCCAGGCAGCAGGAAAATCACGCCGAACAAGATGCCCAGGTCGAACATGATTGGGGCGACAGCGGGCAGCAAGAAACGGTTGTGGCTTTGCAAAATCCCCATCGACATCCCGCTGAGCGAGAAGATGAGGGTGCTCAGCAGCAAAATGCGCATCATGGTGACCGTCTGCTCTTGGCCCACAGGGTCAAAGCCTGGCGCAATCGAGGTTGCAACGAGGAATGGCGCAGCGATAAATGCGATCACGCTGGCGACCAGCGTAAGCAGAAAGATGGTATTGGCAGCATGGCTGGCCGTGCGCCATGCCTGCCGGTCATCGCCTTTGGCGAGCAGCCCAGCGAAAACCGGGATAAATGCGAAGGCGATCGCACCGCCAGCGATCAGATTGAAGATCACCTCCGGCACGCGGTTGGCAGCGACGAAGGCATCATATTCCGCCGAGATGCCGAACGTGCGGGCGATGATCAGGGTTTGCACAAAGCTGAGCACCTTCGCCATACCGAAGGCGATCATCACGATCAGGGTAGAGCGAGCAATCTGGCCGCGCGTTGTATGAACGCTCATCAGGGCAGCAGGTCTGTTTTAGAGGTTAAGTCGGTTAAGGGCTTCACGCGCTGCCGTGAACCGAGGATTGCGGCTGAGTGCGCGCTGAAATGCTCCTGCTGCCTCTCTGGTTCGCCCTTGCGCAGCATAGACGCGGCCCTGCCAATAGTGCGTCTCCTCGACGTAGGATGCGCCATTGGTCAGGTTTGTCTGCACCAGCGAGAGCACATCGTCATAGCGCCCCTCGTGATAGTAGGCTTCAAACGGGCCGAACTGATACCACAACATGCGGAAGGGGAGGCGCAGTTGAATTGCACGGTCGTAAGCGGCGGCAGCTTCCGCGTACCGGCCCAGCCGCACGTACGAGGTGCCCATGTTGAACCATGCGAAAGCATCTTGAGGATTGGCCCGCGCTTCCTGCTGGGCGGTTTCCAACGCGATCTCTGCCGCGCGCACAGGGTCGGCATGTTCTCCGAGGATGCGGCTCACAATGGCCTCGCGCGCAGGCTCGAAAAGCACGATGAAGACGCGGTTAAAAGCCTGCCATCCCTGATCGAACGCTGAATAGGGTTCAGCGATACCCTCTCCATTCTCTCCTGCCCCTAGGAAGCTGTCGTAGATATAAAAGACACGCTGCGCGTCGTCGTAGCCGACCACGGTCTGGTAATGTCCGATCCAGTCGTAGCCTTCGGGCATATAGGCTGTCTCAACGATAATAGGGAAGTTGGCTGCGATCAAATCCTTCAGCAAATCGAGCGTTCCGCCGTAGCGCCATACTGCGCGGATATCTGTTTGCTCGTTGATGAATGCCACCATCTCATGCGGGCTAACGTTTTTATCTTCCGGTTCTGGCTTCAAGTACTGTGCCGCGTAGCGCTGGTCGCGCTGCCAGCCGAAATGGCTGAGCGCCATCGTCACATTAGCTGGCCCGCAGTTGTTCCATTCTTGCTGCACATGTCGAAAACCGTACATTCGGCTGGCGATCGGCCGCCGCGGCTGGCTGATCAGCACATCAACCGCTTCATTTTCGTTTTGCGCTCCCAATTCGGTTGGAGGGCTGGTTGGCGCAGGCGTGGGCGGGATCTCCGTTGGAAATGGTGTTAGCTCAGGTGTGGACGGTGACGCAGTCATCGTGGGAGTGTCTGCCGGCATCGTCGTTGGCGTTTCTTCGAAGATGATGATCGTTTCCGGCTCGGTTGGTGGCAGGTTGAGCCCGGCTGGAGCCTCGGCGGTCGGGTTGAAGAGCGGCATCGTGAGCAAATCTTCGGGGGCGATATCGCCCCCTGAAGAAGCAACTGTCGGAATGATGCCGCCTTCTGGCGTGGGCCGCATGAACGAACGCATAAAGGGAAGCCCCTCAGCCACTTCTTCTTGATAACGCGGCGGCAGCAGATCGCGATAAGCGATGACTGCGCCGAAAGCGCCTGCTCCACCAACAAGCGTGAAAAAGAGGATTAACCCTATCGGGAAGTAACGCGGCAGGCTGCGCCTAAAGGCGATCGATGCGATAACAAGCGCGAGGGGGATGATCAGTGCCAGTAGGGTAAAGTAGGGCAGCAGCGCGCCGAGCCGGCGTCCGCTGGTCAGGAAAATGCCGGCCCCAATGGCGATCAGAATGATCACAATGAATGCGCCGATGGCCAGCAGCAGTAAAAAGCGCGGCGGCGCTGGCAGGGTCGTCTCTCTCTCAACAACTCGATTCATCTTGCTTCTTGTTCTCATCTTGCCGTCATCGTCTAAGCAGACAATCTAGCAGTCTGCCACATCTTGCCACTTTTACAAGTTCGGTTTACCCACGTTTGCACAACGTTAAGGTATTCAAGGTTCGTCAAAGCGGCAGCAACCCCGCATTATAGCATATTCCCTGTCCCGGCTAGGGCTTCACTGCTACAATGCCAGGGCTTACGCATGAAGGTTTGTTACAAATCGAAGGCGAAAATCATCGTCGAGAGCGGCTTTGAAGCGTTTGCCTTTGAGAGAGCCTTTGGACTTATCCTGTTTGAGCAGGCTGAGGGCAATCGTGCGGATCAGGG
>DAOTYT010000030.1:0-11911 GCA_034434615.1 Anaerolineae bacterium
ATGAGCGCGTTATCATCAAGGCCTTGATAATCGGGGTCTACCATCAGCACGAGCTGCACACTGCTGGCGGCGAGCGCCCGTTCGATCCACAGCGCCGAGCGGACGGCGCGTTCATCTTCGGTGCGAATGATCAGCCGCTCGCAGGAGCGCATATTGAACGCATCGTTTATCGTGCGCCAGATCGAGGGCTTGAACAGCGAGGGCGTCAACGGCCGCAGCCAGCCGAGGCCGCCCCGCTCGGGCGGGCGCAGCCGCTGGGCCAGCGCAAATTCGGCGCGCCATTCGCCGCGCCGACGCTGGGTGATGAACGGCCCCTGCTCGATGGGCGCCGGTTTGCGACCGAGCGGCGACCGCCGCCACTGCGTCCAAAAGCCCTGCTGGACGAAGCCCAGCGAATCGTACAGCCGCCGCGCGATCAGGTTGTCCGCTTCAACCTGCAGCAGTGCCACGGCTGGTTTGCCGCGCTCGTGCGCGCGTTTGCGGATGGCGGCGAGGCTGGCATTCATCAACTGGCGCGCGATACCGCGCCCGCGGTAATCGGGATGCACCGCCACATTGGCGATGATCCATGCCGGGCCGGCGCCTGGCGGCAGATGAGCGGGATAGATCGACGCGTTGCCGATCAGCTGGCCATCTTCAATATAGACAAATCCTAGCCCGATCCCCTGCACGAGGTCGTTCATGCCGCCCAGCACGCCCAAGCCGGGGCCGAAGCGGCTCATCGCGCGCATTTCGCGCACCGCGGCGCGTCCGCTGCTGTCCATCGAGTCCATGAAGGCCAGTTCGATCAGATCGGCGAGTGGGGCAAGATCGGTTTTGAGGTTGACTGGTCGCAGGCCGTTGGCGGGCGCTGCTGGTGTGTTGGGGAGGCTGAGGCTGACCACGGGCGGGCCTCTGGTGAGCGATCGTTATAATTAAGCGTAATAGTTCCTGTCTGGACTGTCAAGTGGGGGCCGTTCTTGCTAATATCACATTGCTCATTGACCGGCGCTTCCCCTGTCGCGGCGCCAGCCTTCTGGCAATCTGGCCGCTTGGCGGTACACTTAAATGGATTGACGTTTCATAACACAACGCCATCAAGTTGTGCTTGCAAAAGGGGATTGCGATGAAACGGATCCTTCTCGCCTGTTTAGTCGGGCTTACGGCGCTGTTCGTCGCCAGCGTGAGCGCTTCCCCGGCTGGGCAAGCTGAACCTGTGATCGTCAGCTTCACGACGACCGCTGAACAGGTGAGCGCAGAAGCTTTGATCAGCCGCGCTGCCCGTATTCCGGTCGCGTGGGAGACGCGCAACCGCCCGTTGGTCGCCAACCTGATTTTCGACCAAGTGATGCCCGATGGCGGTGTGGTGAATGTTGAACTGCCGCGCGCGCTGCCGTGGGTCGTTTCGACCGGGGAGGGGCTGGCTGCTCCGGTCTCTCCTGGCGCAGGGGCGACCGAGGTAGTGCTGCGCATGCGCATGGTCCATTTGTTGACCGGCAGTGTCCTGGCGGAGCGTGAGCTGACCGTGCCGATCGCGGCTGGCGGCGATGCAGGCGCTGGCGTCGGCAACCGCCCAGCCATCACGCGCTTCATCAGCCGCACCGATTTCATCACGCCGCAGCAGGTCGCCGATGGCAGCGCCCGTGTCATCGTCGAATGGGAGACGGCCAACCGCCCGCTGACCAGCAACCTCATCTTCGAGCAGGTGCTGGCCGATGGCAGTCTCGTCAACGTTGAGCTGCCGCGCGAAGACCCGCTGGTCGCTTCCAGCGGGGTGGGCGTCGTGGCGCCACAGGCCCCCGGCGGAGGGCGTAATTTCGTCACGCTGCGCCTTAGCCTGTTCGACCTGCTCAACGGTCGTATCTACGACCGGCGCGAGCTGATCGTGCCAGTCACGCCCGTCGCCCCCACGCCGACCCCGATCCCGCCGACCCCGACGCTGCCGCCCGACCAACGGCCGCGCATTCTCTATTATGATCTGCATGCGACCAGCATCGATGAGCGCCAGCTCGCCGAGCGCACCGCGCGCATCACGGTTTCGTGGGCCGTGGCGCAGCGGCCCGCCAACAGCAACTTGGTTTTTGAGCAGATCCTCGACAATGGGATCGTCGTCAATGTGGAACTGCCGCGTCCTAACCCGATCGTGCCCTCGATGGGGGAGGGGTTGATCGCGCCATTCCCGCCCAGAAACGCCGCGACCAGCGCTCGTTTCCTCTTATCATTGGTGGGCACCGAGACCGGCCAGGTGTATGACCGGGTTGAGGTGACGCTGCCGATCAGCACCAGCCCGACGCCGACGCCCAGCCCGCGCACTTTCAGCTTTACGACGACGGCGACTTTTGTCGAAGAGCGCGCGCTGCTCGAGCGGACGGCGCGCGTCCCCGTCTCGTGGGTGGTGACGCAGCGGCCGCCCAACAGCAATCTGGTCTTTGAGCAGGTGCTCGCCAATGGAAGCGCGCTCAACGTTGAACTGCCGCGCCCCGATCCGATCGTCCCTTCGAGCGGCAATGGCGTCGTGGCGCCCACGCTGCCCGCGGTCGATGCCACGCAGATCCACCTGCGCGTGCGGCTGGTCGATTTGGCGACGGGCAGCACGCTCGATCAGCGCGATCTGCGCCTGCCCATCGTGCGGGCGACGGGGACGGCAGTTCCCCGTCAGTTCACTGTCGAATTTCCACCCGGCGCCAGCGCGGATTATCTGCAACTTGCCGCCGGCGAAGCGCGTGTGCCTATCTCGTGGCAGGTAAGCCCTCGCCCGGCCAACAGCAATCTCGTGTTTGAACAGTTGTATCCTGATGGCCGCGTTTTCAACGTGGAACTGCCGCGTCCCAATCCGATCGTCCCTTCAAGCGGAACCGGCGTTGTGGCACCGACGCTGCCGCCCGGCGAGACCAGCAGCCTGCTGTTCCGCGTCCGTTTGATCGACTTGACCACGCAGGCTACGCTGGAACAGCGCCAGCTTCGCCTGCCGATCAGCGGCTATGATGCGGTAGCCCAGCTGGCCGCCGAAGTCGTTCGACTGTCGGCCGACCAGACCAGCTACGCGGGCGGCGACGTCGTCACGATTGAGTGGGAAGTGATCGGCGCGGACTCCGTATCGCTCAGCCTGATCGCGCCGCAGGCTGGCCTTGAGGGGCCAGTGGCGGCCGGCCTGCCCGCCAGCGGCACGACCCAATTGGCGCTGCCACCGGCTTTTGCCGGCGCTCCAGCATTCGTCGAACTGCGGGCCGCGCTCATGCCAGAAGGCCCGCCGGTCGTCCAGCGCCAGCTTGCACTCGGCCCGATCGAATGTCAGTATCGCTTCTTCTTCGGAGGTGAGGGGTGTGCATCGGAGGCCGCTGAGCGAGTGGCCGGCCTGTTCCAGGATTTCGAGAATGGCACCATTCTGCGCCGTGCCGACAGCGGCAGCGCGTTCATCTTGTTCGAGAACGGCGCGGTCGTCAGCAGTGAGGGCGGCGCAGCCGGCCCGATCGGCGACCCGCCTTCCGAGATGCTGCTGCCGCCGTCTGTCACGTTTGCGATGGTGTGGTATCCCTATCGCGAACAGCTCGGCTGGGCTGTCGCGCCGGAAGGCTCGTACAGCCTGACCATCCAGCGCGCTTTTCCCGCGCCTGAAACAGGGATGCAGGATATCTACCTGACGCTGGCTGATGGCAGCATCATTCGCCTGACGGGGCCGGTCAATAACCCGACGAACTGGTCTCGTATCGATTGAAACCGCGCGGAGCGGGCCACTTACCGCCCTGTCAGCGTGGGCGTCGGGCGCGGCGCTCTGTGGTTGTAACTGGGCAGTTTGCATGAAAGAGTCCGGCTGTCGTGTCTATTGCCCCGCGCCTTGCCAATACGCTACAATTCGATCGTTCCGATCATCACAAGTGAGCAGGATCTTATGCGCAAAGAACAGCACAAACAGTTGGTCATCCCTGGCCCGGTGGAAGTTCGTCCTGAAATCCTCGACGCGCAGGCGGAATGGATGATCGGCCATCGTTCCACCGCTTTTGCTGAACTGTTCGCTCGCCTGCAAGAAAAACTCAAAGCGGCCTTTTTGACCAAAAACCGCGTGTTCGTCAGTGGGTCATCGGGCACTGGCTTGTGGGAGGGCGCCTCGCGCAACTGCATCCGCGATGGGCGCAAGGCGCTGCATTTGGTCGGCGGGGCGTTCAGCGAACGCTGGGCCGATATCAGCCGTTTGAACGGCAAGCAGATCGACGTGATCGAAGTGGAATGGGGGCGGGCGCATACGCCGGAGATGGTCGAAGCCGCGCTGCGCCAAGAGCAGTATGACGCGGTGTGCTTTGTGCATAATGAAACCAGCACCGGCGTGACCAACCCTGTGCGCGAGATCGCCGAGGTCATCCGCCCTTATGAAGACACGCTGATCCTTGTCGATACGGTCAGCGGGTTTTTGGGCGCCGAACTGCGCGTCGATGATTGGGGTATCGATTTTGCCCTCACGTCGTCGCAGAAGGCGTTCGCCCTGCCGCCGGGCATCGCCTTCGCCAGCGTTAGCGACCGCGTGCTGAAGCGCGCCGCCGAGGTGACGAACCGCGGTTATTATTTCGACTTTCTTGAAATTGAGGCCAGCCTGAAGAAGAACAACACCCCATCGACGCCGCCGATCGCCTTGATGTTCGCCGCCGATGTTCAGCTCGATGCGATCGCGGCTGAAGGGCTGGAAAATCGCTGGGCGCGCCACCTGGCCATGCGCGACCTGACGCATCAGTGGGCGCACAGCCGTGGGCTTGGGTTGTACGCGCAGGAAGGGTACCGTTCGCCGACGGTGACGGCCGTCGCCAACCTGCGCGGGTTTAACGTCGATGACATGGCCAAATTCATGAGCGCACGCGGCTTTTCGATGGACAAGGGCTACGGCAAGATCAAAGGCACGACGTTCCGCATCGCGCACATGGGCGATATGCAGCTTGCCACGCTCGAAGAGGTGTTGGCCGGGCTGGATGCCTTTCTCGAGACGATCAATTGACGAGCGCGCCTGCGGAGATGAAATCCCCATGACCTTTCACGTGCTTGTGCCAGACAGTGTACACCCAAGAGCGCTTGATGTTCTGACGGCGGTCGATGGGCTGACCGTAACTGCCCCTGGACAGATGACGCGCGCCGAGCTGCTCGGCGCGGTTGGCGCGGCCAATGCGCTCGTCATCCGCAGCGCCAGCAAAATCGATGCTGAAGTGCTGGCCGCCGCGCCTAAGCTGCATCTGATCGCGCGGGCAGGCGTCGGCGTCGATAATGTTGACCTGGAGGAAGCGACGCGCCGCGGGATCGTCGTCGTCAACACCCCCGATGGCAACACCATCTCCACTGCCGAGCACACCTTCGGCCTGATGTTGGCGCTGGCGCGCCATATCCCGCAGGCGCACCAATCGCTGAGCGAGGGCAAGTGGGAACGCAAGGCGTTCATGGGTGTTGAGCTGCGTGGCAAGACGCTCGGCATCGTCGGCTTCGGGCGCATCGGCCGGGCGGTCGCCAAACGCGCCCTCGCCTTTGAGATGCAGGTCATCGCCTATGATCCCTACATCCCGGCCGATCTCGCCGCCGATCTCGGCGTTGAGCTGGTCGATCTCGAGTCGATTTACCGGCGCAGCGATTTCATCACGCTGCACACGCTGCTGACCGATGAAACGCGCGAGATGATCAACCGCGACAGCATCGCGCTGATGAAACCCTCGGTGCGCATCATCGATGCAGCGCGCGGCGCGCTCGTCAACGAAGCCGATTTGGCCGAGGCGATTCGCGCAGGGCGCGTGGCCGGCGCGGCGCTCGATGTCTTCCCGCAGGAACCACCGCCGCCCGATGATCCCCTGATCGGGCTGCCCGGCGTCATCCACACGCCGCACTTGGCCGCCAGCACCGAGGATGCTCAGATCGTCGTCGCTGTTGAGGCAGCGCAGCTGGTGGTCGATGCGCTGCTGAAAGGCGATTACCGCAACGTCGTCAACCCGGGCGCGCTCGGCGTGCGCCCTGCCTAGCCCGTCTCGATGATCAATGACCATCCGCCCCATCCTTGCGACAGGGGATGGGGCGGATGGCTTAGAAACTCCTCAAAATCCCACACAGCTCAGCGCATCGATGGTATAGTGGCCCATTAGCGCGGCTGTCCTTACACATGGGAATACATCGTGAAATATTTCGGCTTTCTCGCACGCTACGTGGTCGTGCCGCTGGCTGTGCTCGGGTTCTTGTCGTGGCGCGATGCACGGCGGGGCAAGAAGCTGCCCGCTGAATTAAGCGGCGTCCCAAGCGAGGTCGTCCTCGGCGGGTTAGTGGCGACAGCGGTGGCCTATACCACGCCGTGGGATAATTATCTGGTGGCCACCCGCGTATGGTGGTACGACCCAAAGCTGGTCAATGGACTGGTGCTCGGCTACGTACCGATCGAGGAATACACCTTTTTCGTGCTGCAAACCCTGCTAACTGGCACATGGACGCTGTACTTGGCGCGCCATCTGCCCATCAATGACGCGCCGCCTGCCAATCCCCTGCGCATCCGCCTCGGCATGACGCTTGCCCTGGCCGCGATCTGGCTGGCCGCCGTTTGGAACCTGTTCAAGGGGCCGCGCTCGCGCACCTATTTGAGCCTGACGCTGGCATGGGCCTTGATCCCGATCATGCTGCAAACGGCTTTCGGCGGCGATATTTTATGGCAGCATCGCCGGCTGGTCGCGCTTGGCATCATTCCGGCCACCCTCTATCTCGGCTATGCCGACTCGCTGGCTATCGGCAGCGGCACCTGGACGATCAACCCGGAAAAGACGGTCAACATCGACCTATTCGGCCGGCTGCCGCTCGAGGAAGGCCTGTTTTTCTTCTTGACCAACGTCTTGGTGACCTTGGGCACAGTCTTGGTGCTCTCTCGGCAGAGCCAGCGGCGCGTGCCCCGCTTCCTGCGCCGCCTGCTGCGATTGGAGCGCGCCCCCGCTTCCACGACAGGCGGCTAGCTAATCGTCGGTCGCGTCGCCCAGCCACTCGCCGCCATCAACGCGCAGCACCGCCCCGGTGATGAAGTCGTTGGCCGCCAAAAAGACCGCCGCGCGCGCCACATCGTCCACATCGCCTGACCGTTTGAGCGGCAGCCGCTGCTCGACTGCGGCCCAGGTCGCCTCGTCGGTTCCTGGTCCGGGGATGATCGGCCCCAGCACCAAACAGTTGGCCCGAATTTGGTAGCGCGCCAGCGCTCGCGCAGTGACCTGCGTCAGCATGATCAAACCGGCCTTCGAGACGCTGTGATGCGGCCGGATGTGCGACGGGCGCAGGCCGTAGTTATCGGCGATGTTGATGATCGAGCCGGGTATCCCCTGCTCGCGCATCCACCGGCCCGCGTGCTGCGTGGCCCAGAAGGGCGCGTTGAGATTGACCTCGATCACTTTGTTCCACTCGTCCGCCTCGATCTCGAGCAGATCGTTTTTCTCGTAGTTGGCTGCGTTGTTGACCAGCACGTGAAGCTGGGGGAAGTGGTTGCGCGCTTGGGCGAAAGCGCGCTCGAGCTGCGCGCGCTCGGTGAGGTCGGCCTTGACGACCAACGCCTCGACGCCGAATGCGCGCGCGGCAGCCGCCGTCTCGGCGGCTGCCCCATCGGAGCTGCCGTGGTGGATGACGACATGGGCGCCCTGCGCGGCGAAGCCAAGCACAATGCCGCGCCCGACGCGCCGCGCGCCGCCAGTCACAAAAACGACGATGTCACGCAGTTCAGTTAGCATAACCGCTCCAGTAAGGTTTCCACACGAGAGTTCACGTCAGCCCTCATCGGCAGCCGGAAGCGTGAAGACGAAGATGCTGCCGCCGCGCGGGTTGTCTTCGACCCAGATGCGCCCGCCATGCGCTTCGACAGCCAAGCGGCAGAACGTCAGCCCTAACCCGCTGCCGCGCCGTTTGCCCTTGCGTCCTTCCATCTGCACATAGCGATCGAACAGGCGGGTTTTATGCTCGTCGGGGATGCCGGGGCCGCTGTCGATCACCTCGATGCGGACGCGAGGGGGCGCCTCGGGCAGCATCTGCGCGCGCAGTGTGACCGTGCTGGCCATCGGCGCGAATTTGAGTGCGTTATCCAGCAGGTTAAGCAGCACGCGTTCGATCTTTTCGGGGTCGACCAGCAGCAGCGGCAGGTCGGCCGGGATTGCGGCGTCGATCGTGATCTCCAGCTCATGCGCCAGCGGGCTCAGTTCGATGCACACGCTGTCGACCAGCGTCGCCAGCTCGGTGGCGCGCGTTTCCAGTTCCACAAATCCGTTTTCGATGCGCGAAACATCGAGCAGCGAATCGACACGGCTGAGCAGTTTGCGGATCGCCCGCCGCCCGGCGTCCGTGGTCGTCTCGATCATCGGCGCCAATGCGCTGTCTTTCGGCGCGAGGTCGGCCAGCAGCTTGAGGCTGGCCGTCACGGCGGTGAGCGGGCTGCGCAGGTCGTGGACGATCATGCGCGACAGATCCTCACGGGCCTGCGCCAGCTTGTGCTGTTCAGTTTGGTCGTAGTAGATGAGCATCGCGCCGATCGGCCGGTCGGCATTATCGCGCACCGGGATGATCCGGCGCAGCAGGTGGCGCTCGCCGATCAGAAGCTGTTCGGCAGGCGGGATGAACGCAAGGTCGCCATCGGCCCGGCCAGCGGGGTTGAGCTGCGCCGCGTTCTTCAACCCCCGCGCCAGGCGGCGCAGCTCATGCTCGGACTGGAAGCCGAGCCGCTGCGCCAGTTCAAGAGCTTCATCATTCAGCAGGGCGTCAAGGGGGCGGCCAGCCAGCGTTTCCGGCGCGATGCCAAGCATGCCGACGCGCGGATTGGCCAGCGCGATCGTGCCGCTGTTGTCGATCAACAAGATCGGTTCGCGCATGGTGTTGAGCAGCACCTGCAGCCGGTCGCGCGTTTCGGCCATATTATGAAATAGGCGCGCATTCTCGATGGCGATGACCGCTTGGTTGGCGAGCTGGGTGACAAACTGAACATCATCCTCGCTGAAGCGGCGGCCGCGCCCATCTTCCAGCGTGATCACGCCGTAGATGGCGTCTCCACGCAGGACGGGCACGCTGAGCTGTGCATTCATGCCGGGCAGCAGCGCGCGATATGTAGGGTCGCTGCTCACCTCGTTAAGCACCAGGGCGCGGCCCTCGCGCAGCACGCGGCCGGTAACGCCCTCAAACGCCAGCGCTTTGTTTTCGGTGACGCCGGGCGGGTAGCCGCGGGCCGAGAACAGCTCCACTTCGCCCGTCTGTGACAGCAGAATCAAGGCTCCTGCCTGAGTTTGCATCGCATCCAGCGCGTGGTCAAGCACCAGATCGCCAATGCGCGCGAGATCGATCGTCGCCGTCAATTCATGGCCGATGGCGGCCAGCGCCAAAAGTTGGCCCACGCGCCGTTCCAGCGTCTCATCGGTGATGGCATACAGCCGCGCATTGCTGATCCCCTGTGCCGCTTGGTTGGCAAATACGCCCAGCAGGTCAAGCCATTCCGCATCGAAGACGCGCTGACGCTCGTAATACAGCGCGATCGCGCCCAGCCGCACCCCCGCCGCTGTCAATGGCAGCTCGACGGCGGCAGCGATCCCTTCAGCGGCTAGCGCGTCGTCGGTGAGATCAGTAAGGATGAGCGGCACATCGCCAGTGAGGGCGCTGCGCAGGGGGCTTTTCAGCACGCGCGGTGTGGGCACCATCTCAAGAAACTGCTGGCTTAAACCACGGCTGCGCACGGCTGAGAACCGCGGGTGCGCATCTTCGGTCATCAGCACGATCGCCAGCCGCTCTGTTTCTCCCAGTCGCGCTGCAGCGGCCAGCGTTTCATCAAGGATAGCTTCCTGCGAAAGCGAGCCAGTCAGGCGGGCTAAAGTGTCATTGAGCACGGCCAGCCGAGCGGCGCGCACAGTCTGCTGATCGTTGAGCACAGCCCCAAATAGATAAGGCGCAGATAGCAGCAGCGAGAAGGCGATCAGGAAGGTGATGGATGCAAAAGTGGAGAGGTTAGCCAAGACCTCGATGCCGAGCAGCGCCAGTGGGGCGGGCGCGAGGACGATCAGCAGCAGGCTGGCCAGCAGCGAGCTGGCTGTGTGGGCACGGGGTTGTGCAGCGCTGAGATCAACCGGGGCAGGCCCATCGAATACAGCGAGTTCAAAGGCGAAAAGCGCGAAATAGGCAGCGCTGTGGGCAGCGATGCCGAGGATCAGCGGCGTGAGATCGCGTGTGGTGGCCAGCGCCAGCGGCAGTTGGCCGCCCGCGCTCGTATAGGCGAGCCAGCCAGCAGCGAAGCTCACCACGAGCCGGGCTGTACGATGCAGCGCCGCTCGGCCCGCGCTGTGCCCGCTGTGCCCGCTGTGCCAGCGGGCCGCTGCCAGCAGCCCGCCGACGGCCGTTGCCCACAGCATCGCTGGCGCGGCATCGGCTGGCTGCGACAGCAGCGCCAGCATGCCGACCCCATAGGCCGCGCTCAAATCGCGGCCGGCCAGCGTTTGCCCGAAATGCAGGATAAACGCGGTCAGCAGGGCGTAAACAATGATCCAACCCGCATACGAAGCAACCGCTTCCAACGTTGGCACATTGAAGGCCAGCAGCAGCCCAGCAATCCCTACCGGGATCCACCCTAGAAAAGACAGCGATCGCTTCATCATTCTTTATACAGGCACATGAGGACTGAGGCTATGTATTATGGATAGTGTACAGGACGATCGATAGTGTGACGAAATAAGGGAATGCGCTTCGTCAGCGTGCGCTCGGCTCGAGCAGCGGCAAGGTGAAACTGATCGATGCCCCCGGCAGCGGGCTGGCTTCATCGACGGCGATCGTCCCGCCGTGCGCTTCGACAGCCAGCCGGCAGAAGGTGAGGCCCAAACCACTGCCACGAGCGCCGCGCACGGGCTGCACCTCTTTGCTTTGGCGGAAGCGCTCAAAGATGCGTTCGCGGTCGCTGGGTGGAATGCCCGGCCCGCTGTCGGCGATGCGCAGCACGGCCATGCCGCCTCGCCGCGCGGCGGTGAAGAGAATCCGCTCGCCGTCTGGCGTGTGGCGGATGGCGTTATCGAGCAGGTTGATGAGCACCCGGCGAACGATCTCCACATCGACATTGAGCGGCGGCAGGTCAGGTTGAATCCTCGCTTTGAACTGGATGTTCGCTTCTTCAAGCGCGGGCAGCAGGGCGGCGCGCGCGCTGGCGATGAGATCGGTCACCATGGCCGGCCCGCGCTGAAGCGGCATCTGGCGCTGTTCCAGCCGCGAGATATCGAGCAGGGAATCGACCAGCGTTGTGAGGTTATTGGCGCTTTGCAGCGATAAGCGCAGCGTCTTTTGCACAACTTCCGTGCCCGGCAGCGCGGCGATGTCTTCTAACGCAAGGTCGATCCCGCTCACGATCGCCCACAGCGGCCCGCGCAGATCGTGCACGGCCATATGGGTGATCTCATCGCGATATTCTTCGAGAAGCCGCTGCTCGGTAATATCGCGCAGAACCAGCAGCCGGCCAACGATTTCGCTCTGATCATCGCGAACAGGCGCGCCGATTTCGTCGATGTAACGGATTTGCGTGCCGCGCGTGCTCTTGAACTGTCGGCTCGTGATGCGCTCAGAACCGGTGCGAAGGTGGCGCGCCAGCGCGTCAAGCTCATCGCGCGAGTAGCCGATCCCTTCCTGTTCCTGCACGCTCAAGATTTTTCGCAGCATCTCGACGAAAGGTAGCACCCCACAATAACGTGGATGTGGACAAAGGCGGGGGTTCCTTGCAGACTAGATTTACGAAGATCTGGTCAGCGCAGTGAAGAAACATGAACCCCCAACAGCAATTTTGCCCAAACATGGCCTGCCCAGAAAGGGGCAAAGTGGGAAACGGAAATATCGTGAGCCATTCGCGCAAAGAGCGGCGCTACAAGTGCAAGACCTGCGGCAAGACGTTTAGTGAGACGAAGGGCACAGCGTTGTATGGCATAAAGCAAGACAGCGACTTGTT
>DAOTYT010000031.1:0-11699 GCA_034434615.1 Anaerolineae bacterium
CGTCATGCCCAGCCGCAGTTTTTCTAACGCTTCGTCCGCGCTTATGCACTCATGGTCGCTGCCGATGCCGGCGGCAGCATAGGCGTGAAGCGGCCGCCCGCTTACTGAGGGGATGTGTCCATCGAGCACACGGCCGGCGAACAGCGCCAGTTTATCGAGCACTGGTGGGTCGCCGGAAATTACGCCAGGATAGTTCATCATTTCGGCCAGCCCCAGCACGCGCGGCTCGTCGAGCAGAGCTGCCAAGTCGGCCGCCTCCAGCTGCGCGCCGCTGGTCTCCATGTGGGTAGCCGGCACGCAGCTAGAGGCCATGAAGAACACGTGATGTGGGCCGTCCTGAGATTGTTCAAGCATAAAGCGGATGCCGTCGAGGCCGAGGACATTGGCGATCTCGTGCGGATCGGTGACGACGGAGGTCACGCCGCCGGCGACGACTGTGCGGGAAAATTCGGGCGGGGTGCATAAGCTGCTCTCAATGTGAACATGCGCATCAATAAACCCAGGACAAACGTAGCGCCCGCCCACATCGATGACTTGTTTGGCCTTGTAACCTGAGCCAAAGGCCACGACATACCCATCGTGAACTACGATGTCAGTCCGGTAGATCTCCCCCGTCAGCACATTGATGAGCTGCGCATCGCGCAGGACCAAATCAGGCTCGCGATCGCCGCGAGCGGCGGCGATGCGCTCGGCTAACGTCATCATTCCTCCTCAACCTTACAATTTCAGCGCCGGTGCTGACCGTATTGTAACGTAACTCCTGTTGATACAGCACAGGTTAATAGCCGTTCGCTCATTTGCGCCTGTCAGGCGCTGTGATCGTGCTGCCCGGCCGCAATACGCGATCTTCGCGATCGAGCGTCCACACCGGCTCATTCATGAAGGCGGGTTTCACCTGGCTGACCAAAAGGCGGTCATGGTCGCTCAGCATGGCATTGCGCGGCGAGGACCATTCCCCGGCGCGAAATAAGTCGCCGCTGGCGATCGTCGCGCCAAAGACCAGCTCGAAACGACCGCGCGATGCATCTTGCCATAAGCCTGCCCATCCCAGCGTCACCGAAAGGCCGCAGCGTTCACGCAGCAGTTCACTCAATGCCTCCCAGGGAGCGCTTGTTCCTCTACAAGCTAACCGTGGCAGCGCGCGCAGATCGGCAATCCCGATATCTCGCCGCAGCGTGAGCACGCGGCGGGTGGTTGTGTTCCAAACCACAGCCGCCGTCCAAACCTCGAAAGTAGGAAAGCGCGGCTCTGGCTGATCAAACAGGGGGTTGAACGGGCCGCCGCGGTTGAACCTCCAGCGCAAACGAGGCAGCTCTGCCTGCCCAGCCTGCACGATCGTCGGCGCTGGGCGCTTTCCAGCCCGCCACGCGATCGCGTCCTGCACGATCTGGCCCATCAGCGTGAGGGGAAGTTGGTCGAGCGGGAAAAACCGATTCAGCCTCGCTTGAAGGCTGCGGGGTTTTGAGTTTGCGTGGAGCGCGCGAGCGCCGTAAAGCAGAGACAATCGGTTCGAGGCTGGGTAATAATACAGCCCGATCGGTTCCACGACTGCGGCGCTGATGGCGGTTTCTTCCAGCGTGCTGCGAGCAGCCGCCGCGGCGGGCGTCTCGCCAAATTCGAGCTGGCCGCTGGGCAGTGTCCAAAGATCGAGCTCTCTGCGCAGCGAAAGCAGCAGGCGCTCTTTGTTAAAAACCGCGCACAGCACGCCCAGTCTCGGCGGCCCAGAACGTGCAGCCCTTGTTTTCATCACTCGCCTCGAATGAGGCGCCTGGAGAGGGCATTATGCCGTTCAACAAGGAGGGGCAGTTCGGCCGTTTGCAGATGGCCGTCTTTGACGGTGAAGCGGCCGTTGATGACCGTGTGGTCGGCATTTTGGCCGCGGCATAAGAGCAGCGCCGCGACTGGATCGTGCAGCGCGCCCGCGTAACCGGGCTGATCCAGCCGGTACGCGGCAAAATCGGCTGCCATGCCCGGCGCCAGCGCGCCCAGATCGGGCCGGCCCAGCACTGCGGCGCTGCCGCGCGTCGCCAATTCAAGCGCTTCGCGGGCGGAAAGCCCGGCCGGGTTGCCGCCTGCGCGCTGAAGCAGCAGCGCCTGCCGTGTCTCATCGAGCAGGTGGCCGCTGTCATTCGAGGCAGAGCCATCAACGCCGATGCCGACGCGGACGCCGGCATCAAGCATTTTGCGAATCGGCGCAATGCCGGAGGCGAGGCGCAGGTTCGAGCTGGGGCAGTGGCACACGCCGGTGCTGGTTTTGGCGAACAGCCCGATCTCGCGCTCGTTCAGGCACACGCAGTGGGCATGCCAAACATCCTCTCCCACCCAGTTGACATCGCTGGCGTAATCGCCGGGCAGCAGTCCAAATTTTTCAAGGCTGTAGGCGACGTCGTCCGGCGTCTCGGCCAGATGTGTGTGCAGGCGCACGCCGTAGCTGCGCGCCAGCGCTGCTGATTCGCGCATCAAGGTTTGGCTGACGGAGAACGGTGAACAGGGCGCCACCGCGATGTTGAGCATTGAGTAGCGCGAAGCATCATGGTACTGTTCGATCACGCGCCGTGTGTCGCGTAAGATGTCCTCTTCATCCTCAACGATGTGGTCAGGCGGCAGGCCGCCTTTTTTTTCTCCTAAGCTCATCGAGCCGCGCGCGGCCACAAAGCGCGCTCCCATCTCGCAGGCCGCGCGAATCTCATCGTCGAGCGTCACATCGTTCGGAAAGAGATAGAGATGATCGCTGCTGGTCGTGCAGCCAGACAGCATCAGCTCGGCCAGCGCGAGCTTAGTTGAGACATAAACCGCCTCACTCGTCAAACGCGCCCAGATCGGATAAAGGGTGCGCAGCCACTTAAATAGATCTGACTGCTGCGCAAGGGCGCGCGTCAGCGATTGGTACATGTGGTGATGCGTGTTGATCAGGCCTGGAATCACGATGTGTTTGGGCAGCGCGATCGTCTCATCGGCGAAACGCCATGTTAATTCCGCCGTCGTGCCGACGGCCTCAATGACGCCGCCCCGAATGAAGAGCGCGCCATCGTTGATCTCGCGGCGCGTTTCGTCCATTGTGACGAGCGTGTGAATGTGTTTTACCAGCAGTGTGCGGCCCGATCGCGGGCCATCGGCCGGGGCGCTCACGCAGAGACCCCGGCTTGCGCTCGCCATGCGGCTTTGAGGGTGTTGGCCAGCAGCATCGTGATCGTCATGGGCCCAACGCCGCCCGGAACCTTGGTGATCGCGCCGGCGACTTCGACCGCGCTGTCAAAATCGACATCGCCGACGTAGCGATAGCCGCGCACGTCATTCGGATCGTCGATTTTGTTCGTGCCGACATCGATGACGACCGCGCCCGGTTTGAGCCAGCTCCCATGCACATAGTTGGCGCGGCCGATCGCGGCGATGACGATATCGGCCGCGCCGAGTATCGCCTGCAGATCGCGCGTGCGGCTGTGGCAGATGGTGACGGTCGCATTTTCTTTGATCAACATCAGGGCAACCGGCATGCCGACGATGTTGCTGCGGCCCACGACCACAGCGTTTGCGCCGGCAAGCTGCGCGCCGCTTTCTTTCAGCAAGACCATGCAGCCGGTTGGCGTGGCCGGGGTGAAATAAGGATCGCGCCCTTTCATCGCCAATAGGCCGATGTTGACGGGATGAAAACCATCGACATCCTTCTCAAGGCTGACTAGGCTGAGGATTGCATGGTCATCGATATGCGCAGGCAGCGGGAGCTGCACCAGAATGCCGTGGATCGTTGGGTCGGCATTGAGCGACCGTACGGCTTCTTCTACCTCTTCTTGCGTGCTGGTGGCGGGCAGCAGGTGCCCAACCGACCGGATGCCCGCCTGCTCGCAGGCTCGGCGTTTCATGCGAACGTACTGTGCCGAAGCCGGGTTATCGCCCACCAGCACGAAGCCCAGCCCGGGCATGTGCCCATGCTGCTCGGTGAAACGGGCCGCACCCGCGCTGATCTCGGCGCGCATGCGCTCTGCAATCGCTGTGCCATCAATGATTACAGCAGTCATCCAAGACCCATCCTTACGTCATATCCATGAGGATACCATGAGCAGTGGGGAACTGCGAGCCCCCGCCATTTGTAAACGCATTTGAACAACTTAGCGACAAAAATAACGCCCTGAATCGGGAAGTCTTGAGTACCATAACTATTGGATGGAAAAGATCACCCTCAGGCGCGCGCCGCTCTTGATCATTGATGCAGCGCGCCCTGCCTACCGTTGAAGGCGGCTCAGCAAGGAACAGCGAGTATGAATAGGGTAAAGACCGTGGAGCAGATGACCGAAAGACGAGCGCGTGGTCAGGCGCTGGTCGAGTATGCGCTCATCCTCGCGCTGTTGGTGATTGGGTTGGTTGGCGTGCTCGCGATTACCGGGCCAGCCGTCGGCAATGTGTTCAGTAATGTCGTCTTCAACCTCATCGGCCAAAATCCCGAGGATGTGGTCGACCTCAGCGCAGGCCCTGGCGCGCCGGTCGCGTTTTGGCAAACGGTGACTTGGGTGGCTCAAAATCCGCAGGGAGAGACGCCGTTTCCAACGCCAGTGGACCTGCCTGCTACCCCGATACCGACCGCGTTTGTGACGTGGACGCCCAGCCCAACGAACACGCCGACGCCGACCAACACGCCGACGCCAACTGATACGCCAACGCCGACCAACACGCCGACGCCGACCAATACACCCGGGCCAACGCCGACGCCGGAAGACCGTGTGTTCAATGTGCCGTTCATCGACCGCGGCGATGCCCTGCTCGACTGGCGCCTCGATCGCTCGGCGGCTGTGCTGCAAGGAGATTGGGAAGGCTACTACTATCCAAACACGACTTGGTCGGGCGAAGGGGTTCGTCAAGATACCAATCAGATTCAATTCACTTGGGGATCGCCCCCTTGGGGAACTCCTCCCCCGCCTGGCATTCCTTCCGAATATTTTTCAGCTCGGTGGCTTAACAACATCGTCCTATCGGCTGCGACCACGCTGCGCATCGGCATCAGCCCCGATGACTGGGGCCGCGTGATCATTAACGGGAACCCAGTGCTCACATCTGGCTACTTGTCAGAGGGAAATTTCGCTCGCACGACGATTACGCTGCCGGCCGGCGTGCACTCGATCGAGGTGCGCATGTATGAGCTGACGGGCGGCGCGCGCATGCGTCTTCTCATCGAGCGGGCGACCCCTAACCCCGATGATGTGCTGGTGAGCGCGCAGAGCTGCACATGGGGCCAGCGCGTGAGCTGGAGCAACAGCGCATCGCCCAGCAACATGTTTGATGAGAATCCGGGTGGCGATAATTGGCCCGCCGGCCAGACCTGCTACCTGGAACTGCGCGGCGCGCTCGATCTCTCGGGGACCAGCAACCCGAAACTGATCTTCTGGGATATTTGGGATTTTCTCAATGCGGGCAATGTGAACGCCGCGATCCAGATCTCAAATTACGTGGAAAGCGAGCCGAATGTGCTCGACCGCTCTGCGCTGGCGTGGACGACCATCCCGCTGCGCGCAGCGGGCACGGCCAACTATAACTGGACGCGCACGCAGATCGACCTCAACAGCATTCCCGGCCTCAGCAGCCGCATTACTGTGCGCTTCTTGCTCAGCAGCTCGACTGGCGGCAACCCGCTGCGCTGGTATATCGACGATATTCAGGTCGTTGATGACCCACAGCCGAACCGCACGTTCACCGTCGGCGACTCGTGGGATCTCAACGACCGTGGGCAGATGGCCGATTTCATCTTCAATGCCGAGACGAACTATGGGCTGGAGCTGTTGGGAAGCCCGCCCGGCTCCTCTGAATGGCGCTGGAATTTGGCGACCGATTATGCGCGTGCCGGCACTGCATGGGTGTTCCGCAACGTCACTGGTGCCGGCGGCACAGCCTATCCGAATCATTCGCATAACGCCGTTTCCGGCAGCCCGCGAGTGCACTATCTCGAGTTCAAATATCCAATTGATTTGACGACTGGGCGGGTTCCGCCGGTGCCGTTGGTCGATTTTGAAGGCGATACCGGCGACCCAATCCTTTCGTTCTGGCATGCGTATGAGCTGCCGCTCGGCGCGAGCATCCGCGTGGAATACACGCGCAATGAGCGCGATATCAGCGGGATGCCAGCGAACATGACCAACCCCGACGGCTGGACGGTCATTCCCACTGAAGGCATGCTGTTGAATAACACAGCGACCAGCACGGGCGGCCGCAATGAATCGACCACCCGCGTCAGCCTGCTGCCGCGCAAGGTGTCGCTGCGGCTCACCTCGATCCCGAACTGGGATACCCAACCGTTCCGATTGCGCTTCGCGATGGTCGTCAACCCGGGTACGTCGGGCAATTTCCGCTGGACGATCGATGAACTGAATTTAGAGCGCGACGGCATCCAGCAGTATCTATCCTACCCATTCTATGACTCGGCCGAGAACAGCAGTTTCACCAATGCGGTTTGGACGGCGACCGGCGCCTGGGCGGCTTCAACTGCGCAGGGCGGGGCACTGCAAACCGCGACCGCCTATACGGATACGCCGACCAGTTGGTACCCGACTTCTGGCCCGGCCACAGATACGTGGTTCGAGATGACCAGGACGATCGACCTGCTGCGCGATACGCCGGAGAATGTGCCGCCGGTCGGCGAGGCGCTCGGCCGGGCGCCGGCATCGCGTCCATTCCTCACCTTCTACATGCGGCGCCATCTGCAAAATGTCCGCTTCGGGGTTGAGATCTGGACGGCGCGCACCAACAACTGGACTGAGGTTTGGTTCTATCAGGCGCCAAACAATGACGATCGCCAGTTCACCTGGGAGCGGGTCGAGATCGACCTGCGGGCGGCGGTGGCCACCGCCAACGGCGCTGGCTGGACATGGGATGGCGCTGGGCCGAACAGCATCACCGGAAATTCTGACCCGACCGACGATGACATCCGCGTCCGCTTCCGCTTGCGGACCGCGGGCGGCACCTCGCGCGATGGCGTTTGGGTCGATGAAATTCGCATCGAGGATATCCCTGAGATCGTCCATCGCTTATGGGGCACGACACCCCATGGTTCGCTGGTGACTGGCCCGGGCAATGGCCAATACATCGATACCATCGAAACGGCCAGCCCCAACCTGCCTGTGCCGTGGCAGGAGCGCTGGTGGCGTGCGGGCAACTGGGACGCAACTTCAAACCCATCTGTGGTGCGCAGCGGCACGCTGGCGCTCGATGACAGCCCGAACGGCAATTATCAGGCGCGCGCGCTGAATATCATCGAGATGCGGCCGATCATTGACCTGCGTGGGACGAACCCGAACCTGCTGCCAGCGCTGAATTTCTTCGCGCGCTACAACTTCAACTCCGGTGCGCGCGTGCGCGTCGAAGTTGCGCAGGAAAACCCGGCCAGCCGGACGATCGGCTACAACAAGATGGCCGGCTGGAACGCATGGACGAACGTGCCGTTCGGCACGGGCACCACGACGCTGACCCTGCTGCCGGGCTCTGGGACGCGCGTGGATACCTATCACCGTGCGCGCGTCAATTTGAGTTCGTATGTTGGCAGTCGCATCCGCATTCGCTTCGTCGTCGATACGACGAACACCGACTCGACCAACTGGGGCCTGTGGATCGACGATGTCAGCATCAGCTATGGCCGGCCGATGTTCGTGCTGCCCTTCGCCGACCCGATCGCCAACAGCACGTTCTGGATCACCGAAGGCCGCTGGGGGTTGACCAACCAGTATTTCACCGGCACGGGCACCAGCTCGGCCGACCTCGGCCCGAACTTCTGGACCGGCTTCTACTTCGACTGCGAACCGTTGCGCCAGGGCAGCGAGCAGTGCAATCAAGCCGGGACTTACACAAATATCCTGAATCGCAACAATCCTGAAGGGGGCGGCCCGCTGCCTTCAGGCATCATCGCTGAACAAGTGCCGCAGGCCGATATTAACTTCTGGTTTGGGCAAAGCAATAAGCCGAACAACAATACGGCGCCAGATGGCTTCTTTGATACCTACGCCGCTCGCTGGACGCGCCAAGTCGAGCTGGCGCCCGGCACCTATAACGTGATCGGCGTCTTCAATGATGGCATGCGCCTGCGCATCAGCGATCGGGCCGATACGACGATCACGGACAGCCAAAACCGCATCATTAATGACTGGTCGGTGCGTAGCAATAACAACAACATCCTTGCATTCCGCAGTTTCACTGTAACCTCGGCAGCGCCGATCACGCGGACGCTCACGCTGGAGTGGTTCGAACACGTGCAAAGCGCGGTCGTCTCGCTGTCGATCTCGCGCAGCACTTTCTCGCTCACAGACAGCCCGAACACCCAGTCCGGCAATTCGTGGAGTACGGTTGAGCCAGTGCGCTTCGGCTGGTCTGGCATCATCCTCAACGGGTTCGTCAATCTGAGTGGGTCGTCGAACCCGACCATTCGCTATCGCCGGTTGTATGATTTGGAGCGGGACATCAACGTCTTCCTTGATGTCTCGACGGATGGCGGCTTCACATGGCAGACGATGGCGACCGAATTGACGACCGGCGGCAGCCGGCGAACGCTGCTGCTGCCCGCCAATGATTGGGAGGATCGTGTCATCTCAATCCCGCCGGCCTACCGCACCTCGCTGGTCACGTTCCGCTTCCGGCTCGATACGATCCCGCGCGGTGGCAACAACACGGGCGATGGGTACTACATTTCCGATATCATCATCTCGCAGTAGCTGCGCCCCGTGGCGCGCAGCGGGGGAGGCAAGAGCTGCCTCCCCCGTTTTATTAAGTCTCGGTAAATGATCTGGTTGAAGGCCGAGTCCTGCTGTTAAACTATTTGATCAACAATGATATTTCCAGCATAAGGATGTTCACCGTGGCCCAAGCCGATTTCCGCCCGGGACTGTTGTTCGTCCTCGTCGGGCCTGCGGGAGTAGGCAAAAACAGTTTGATGCGCGAGGCGATCAACGAGGTTGGCGGCCAGCAGCTTCCAACGGCGACCACACGCCCCATCCGGCCGGGGGAAATGCAGGGGCGCGAACACATTTTTGTCAGTCGTGAGGAATTTCAGGCGCTGATCGAACAGGGAGCGCTGCTCGAGTACCAACTGATCCACGGCACGGACTACTACGGCATGCTGCGCGCTACGGTCGAGGCCGCGCTCAATGAAGACCAGCTCTTCTACGCCGATATTGATGTGCTTGGGGCGCGGATCGTGCGGGACCTGTATCCAGAAAACGTGGTGACGGTGTTCATCCAGCCCCCGTCAATCGCCAGCCTGATCGAACGCATGCGCCAGCGCGGCGAGGCTGAAGCTGAGATCGCCCGGCGGCTGCTGCGCGTGCCGATGGAGCTGGCCTACGCCGAAGAATGCGATCACGTCATCTTGAATACTGTGGTGGAGGAAGCCGCGCTTGGGCTGTGCGCCGTCGTGCGCGCCGAGCGCGAACGCCTGCATGCGCGCGCGCAGCGCACCGCCAGCGCCAAGCCGGTGCCGCTGGCGTTCGTCTATGAAGCGCGCGTCATCGTCCACAGCTCGAACGGCGTCCTGCGCCGCGACGATGGCAGTCTGCCTGGGGTGGAGTTCGCCGATGGTGAGCCGCCGCATCAAGCTGCCGAGCGCGCCTTAAGCAGTTTGATCGGGGTATCGGTTGAAGGACAGCTGTCAACGGGCGGGGCGGCTGATGGCAATTTTCTGCCCCCGCTTGATCTCCACGTCGAACGTGATGGGCGCGTTGAACGCATCGTTTATACCTATGCGTGCGATCTGGAAGCCGGGCCTGCGCCGGCGGGCTGGCGCTGGTCGTCACTGCACGATGTCGAACCTGCGGGAAGTCCTTCATGATCCCAGCGTCTCGCCCGCTCGATGAGGTGCACCGTCGTTCGGGCGCGCAGCTCGCGCCCGACGGAATTCCACTGCATTATGGTGATCAAGCGGCGGAATTTGTCGCCGGCACAAGCGCGGCAGTGCTGATGGATCGGTCGCATGAAGGCCGGCTGTCTGTGGCTGGACGCGACCGGCTGGCGCTGATCCAGCGCATGTCGACCAACGATGTGCTGGCGCTTCAGGTTGGGCAGGGCTGCCCGACGATCTTCACGAACCCGATCGGCCGCATCCTCGATCGCATCACCGTTTACCATCGTGGAGAGACCGCGCTTGTTTTGACCGAACCGAGTCGCGGCGAGGCAGTGCGCGCTTACCTGGCCCGCAACACCTTCTTCAATGACGAGGTGCAGATCGCCGATCTGGCCGTTGACCTGTGTGCGTTCGCCGTGCATGGCCCCTCTGCCAATGCAGTGCTGGAAACGCTTGGCTTAGCGTCTGCGCAGGGCGAGCGGCTGGGCTGTTTTGAGGTCACTATCGCTGGCGCGCTGGTCAGTGCCGCGCAGGTAAAACCGTTGTTTGGCGGTGGCTGGGTTCTGCTCGTGCCGGCCGCTGCGGCGGGTGCTGTTTGGTCCGCTGTGCTGGCGGCCGGGGCCGTGCATGGCCTGCGTCCGGCCGGATCGCTGACATACAACGCGCTGCGGATCGCAGCTGGCCGGCCCGGCATTGGCCGGGAACTAAGCGACAGCTATATTCCCCTCGAAGTTGGCCTGTGGGATGAAGTCAGCTTCACGAAGGGCTGCTATACTGGCCAAGAGATCATCGCGCGTATGGAGAGCCGTGGGCGTTTGGCGCGGACGCTGGTCGCAGTGACGCTCGATGGTTTCGTCGAGGCGCCCGCGCCTCTGCGAGCCGATGGCCGCGAAGCTGGCACACTCACCAGCAGTGTGCTGGCGCCCGATGGCATTTGTTATGGTCTCGGCGTAGTGCGCCTGCGCTATGCGCAGCCAGGAACAATTTTGACGGTGGAAGATCGGCGAGCGCACATCGTGCGGCGCGCTGGGGTTCAACCAGCGTCGCTTATCGAAGAGGCTTGAGGTTAGAATTCAGGCGGCGGGCTGTCGAAGAACAGGCTCCACCACACCGTCCAGGGTTCTGGGGTTGCCGGTGTGGTTCGCAGCGCCTCGACCGGGAACGACGGTGTCGGCGTCGGCTGAGCGTCGAGGGCAGCGGCCGCCGCCGGAACTGGAACCACCAAGATTTCGCCCGGCAGGATCATCCTGCCTTGGCTGCGCGCCCACTGCGCCACATACGCGTCGCTGCGCACGTAGTCGCGCTGCGCGATCAGCTCTTCTTGAACCCGCCGCAGCTGCTCGATCTCAACGCGCACGCGATCATAAGCCTGCTGCACCGATTGACCGGAGGCGATGCGCGTGCTGAAATCGATCGCCAAGAACAGGCCGATCGCAAGGATGGCTGCGAACATCACTTGAATGCCGGAAAACTGGCCGGTGCGTCGGCGCGCATCGTCAAGGACGGGGGAACGCTTGTGCGTCATCGTGCAGATAAAAGTCTTTGCTGATCATTCACAACTTTGAGTATAGCACGGGATGAAAAAAAGCTCAGGTACAAAAACCTGAGCTTGTGCCGAAGGTGGGAGTCGAACCCACACTCCCTTTCGAGAACTACGCCCTGAACGTAGCGCGTCTGCCAATTCCGCCACTTCGGCAGCTCACCTCGATTCTAGCAAACAACGATCGCGTGTCAAGCGTAGAGTTAAGGGGAGTCAGGGCTTACGCATGAAGGTTTGTTACAAATCGAAGGCGAAAATCATCGTCGAGAGCGGCTTTGAAGCGTTTGCCTTTGAGAGAGCCTTTGGACTTATCCTGTTTGAGCAGGCTGAGGGCAATCGTGCGGATCAGGG
>DAOTYT010000032.1:0-6939 GCA_034434615.1 Anaerolineae bacterium
TAGCTGGAGGCGAGCGCCATCGCCATCGCCAAGTCAGAGGCGGGTTCATCCACCTTAAGCCCACCGATCACGTTGACGAAGATATCCTGCTCGTGCAGGCGCAGGCCAAAGCGTTTCGTCAGCACTGCGCTGATCAACAGCAGCCGGTTGAAATCGACGCCGTTGGGAGTGCGCCGCGGGTTGCCGAACGTCGTCGGGCTGGTGAGCGCCTGAATTTCGACCAGCAGCGGCCGCGTGCCTTCGATGGTGACGGCGATGGCTGTGCCCGGCGCATTGAGGACGCGCTCGGCCAGAAACACTTCAGAGGGGTTCGGCACTTCGATCATGCCGTCGCCGGTCATCTCGAAAACGCCGACTTCGCTGGTGGCCCCAAACCGGTTCTTCACGCTGCGCAGCAGGCGGTAGGCCTGAATCGGGTCGCCCTCAAGATAGAGCACCGCATCGACGATGTGCTCGAGCACGCGCGGCCCGGCGACGCTGCCCTCCTTCGTCACATGCCCGATCAGGAAGACGCAGATCCCGGTCGATTTGGCGAGCGCCTGCAGGCGCGCTGCCGATTCGCGCACCTGCGTCACGCTGCCCGGGGCGGACTCGCTGTCTTCGGTGTAGACCGTCTGAATCGAGTCAATGACCAGCACCGCAGGGTCGATCTGGTTGACCATCTCGAAGATATCGGCCAGATGGGTTTCGGTGACCAGGTACAGGTCATCGGCATGCAGCCCGATGCGGTCAGCGCGCATCCTGATCTGGCGCGCGCTCTCCTCACCACTGACGTAAAGCACACGGCCAGCCGTAGCTGCCAGCAGCGCGCAGATCTGCAGCAGGATGGTCGATTTGCCGATGCCTGGGTCGCCCCCGAGCAGGATGATGCTGCCCGGCACTAACCCGCCGCCGAGCACGCGGTTGAACTCGCCGACCGGGATCTCAATGCGCTGGCCGGCTTCGATATCGATCTCGGAGAGCCGCTGCGGACGGCTGGCCAGCGCTGGGCGGCGCGCCGCTTTGGCATTGGCGCGTGCGGCTTCGATCACCTCCTCGACCATCGTGTTGAACTGGCCGCACGACGGGCAGCGCCCCATGTAACGCGGGCTTTGCCGGCCGCAGTTCTGACAGGTATAACGAGAGCGCGTTTTGGCCATGATCGCTCGCTTAAAAAAGGGCCGAACAAATGGTCTATTCAGTATACCACAAGTGCATGGCCCAGGTATGAGCGACAGCGCAGGAAATTCGGACGAGCACCTTCCCATCTGCGCCAATTCGGGTAGAATAGGCGCCATGCTCACATTTTTCTGCCCAAACTGCTGGAACACCCTCGCCGAAGGCGCAGCGCAGTGCCCGCACTGTGCGTTCAACCTGCGCGAGGCCGCGCATCGTTCCTACGACGAACGGCTGATCGCGGCGCTGCGCCACCGCGTGCCAGAGTACCGGGTCACAGCGGCGCAGATCTTGGGCCGGCGCGGCTGTGCTGCTGCCCTGCCGGAATTCAGGTGCATCCTCGAGACAGAACACGATATCTACCTGCTCAGGGCCGTTCTGCGCGCACTGAAGAATATCGAAGAACCCCTGAGCATCGAGCTGATCCAATCCGCGACGCGCCACCGCTCCCGCTTAGTCGCCAGTTTGGCAGCCAGCCTGCTCACGCAGATGGCTGCCGTCCAGTTCCCCTCGACCGAATGGGAAACAGCTGCGGCACGTTGATCGTCAACAATTAAAGCGCGCGCACCACTCAGCGAGCTGTTCGCGCCAGTCCGGCGCTGCTGGGTCGATGCCGCTGGCGCTCAGCAAAACGCGGCGCGCGATCACCGTGTCGAGGTCGCTGCCGGCCGTGCGCTCGCGTTCAACCAGATGCAGCAAAGCCGAGACATACGTCATATCGCCGAGGGCGGCCAGCAGCGCCGCGCCGGTCGCGATGCGCAGCTCGGCGTTGGCTTTCTCATTGGCGATCGCGAGGAACTCGGCTGTCGTCTCCCAGCCGGGGATGTCGCTCATCTCGGTCTCCAGCGACTGGGCGAAGGTGAGGTTCCAGCGCGCCAGCACGCCGACGCTCTCATCCACGAGCGCGCGCAGGGCGGCGCGCAGCGGTTCCACTCGCTCAGGAGGGGCGCTGCTCGCAGCGATCTGTTCGCCAAGCTCGACTGCCTCGCTGTCGGTCAGCGGGATGCCTTGCGCGGCCAGCGGGCGTTTGAACTGGCGCAGCAGCACGCCGAGCAGTTCGCCCAGCGGCGCTCGTTCATAGGCTTGGTTGCGGTCGCGAGGGAACATTGGCTTCGCTATCGATCGTTTTCACACTGCTGCCGCTCATGCCGAGAATTGTACCAGCTTTCAGCCACCAGCGAGCAGCCAGCGCTGCACCGCGAGCAGGCCGCGCAGGTTGCGTTCGAACTCCGGGTCATCGCGCGACGACAGCTCGACATCGGCGGCGGCAATGCCCTGACCGTGCGCCCAGCTCGCCGCCGTGCCGGTCACCGGATAAGCGGTGAACGCCTCGCCATAGCTGTAGCCCGCCGCTTCGCCGAGCACCGCCGCCAGCGCCGCCGAGTCGCCAGCGCGGACGGCGGATGGGCACGTCCCTGCAAAGATGCCATCGGCGGCGCTGTGATAGAAGAGCACCGCGGCCGGCTGCAGCGCGCGGATGAAGGCGGCCAGCGCCTGCGTCTCCGGCTCGGAAAAGGCGCGAACGCCCGGATCGACCTGCTGCGCTCGCCAGCGCGCCTCGGCCGACCAGCCGCAGCCCCAGTTCCGGTTCAGATCGACGCCGTTAGCATTGAAACGCCCGGCCTGGCTCGTGCCGCGCGCCAGCCCATCGGGGTTGGCTACCGGGATCAGCACGATCGAGATGCCCGGCAGGATAGCATCAGGCCGGGCTGCAAAGTGCTCGCTCAGGGCTTCGACCAGCGCGACGGTGTTGGCTTCCCATCCCCCATGGATGCCGCCGACGAGCAACAGGATGCGCTCGCCCACGCCGAAGCGCTGGGCGACGATCGGCCGGCCCTCGACCGAATAGCCGATCGTGACCGGATGCGCCTGCGGGCCAGCCAGGGCCAATGCCGGCGACGGAGACGGGCGAACCGTAGGCGAGGCCGTGACGGTTGCCGACGCCGGCACGGTCGCACTGGCGATGGCGCGCGGCTGGCGCGTCGCGACGATCAGCGTTGGCGCAGCGCCGTCAGCGGCCGGCGGCGCTGGCGTCTCCTGCGCCCGTTCAACCGGCTGTTGGCAGGCAGCACCGAACAAGAGTATAGTGATTAGCATAAGCGGCAGGCTGCCTGGCCGCCTGTCCTTAGCGTTCAACATGCAGAAAGCTCCATCGACGGAGGCTGGTCATGGTCGGCAAACCGCGCTTTTGGCTCGTGCTGTTCACCCTCGCTTTTATGCTGCTGGCCGCCTGCCAGCCGCGCGAACAGGAACCATTCGTCATTCCAACATTGATGGAACTGCCTACGGTGACGCCGACCGATACCCCGTCGCGCACGCCGCTGCCCACGTGGACAGACACCCCAACCCCCACCGAGACGCCAACCATCACCCCATCTTACACGCTAACGCCGTCGAACACCTTCACGCCGACCTTCACCTCGACGCTCACCCTGACGCCATCGCCGACGCTGACGCCCTCTGAGGCGCTGCGCCCCACGCTGACGCCCTCGCCGACCCGGACGCCGACAGACACAGCGACGCCGCGGCCCACGGCCACCAACACGCCGCGGCCCACGTTCACGCCGGTGCCAACCCAGACGCCAATCGCGACGGCCACACCCGATCTGCCGGTCATTTTCTCGTTCACGCCCAGCCTGTTCTCGGCGACGCCCGGCACCCCAATTGTGCTGACGTGGGCCAGCAACGGCGAGTTAGCCCGCATTGAGCAGCTGAACACGCAGGGCGTCATCACCCAGACATTTCCGCCAGCGCCCCCGACCGGGCAGTTTTCGGTCGTCGTGCCGGGCAGCCTGGGGCCGCAGGTGATCTACCGGCTGGTGGTGACGCGCGGCGGTCGCGAGGTCAGCCAGAGCATTCCGGTGCAGATCATCTGTACCGTCCCATGGTTCTTTGGCAACCAGTTCGCGCCGCCAGACGCAGGCTGCCCGCCAGCCGTCGGCGCGATCACGAATGGCGCCTTCCAGCGCTTTGAGCGCGGCCTTATGATCTACGTGCCCTCAGGCGGGCTGAACCGCATCTACGGGCTGCAGGATGAAGGCAGCCGCTACCTGGTCATCTTGAACCAATGGGACGGCGTTACCGAGCGGACTGACCCGGCGCCGAGCGGTTTGTTCATCCCGCAGCAGATGTTTAACTGGGCCTATTACAACACCCTCGCGCCCATCGGTACGTGGAACAGCGCGATCGGCTGGGCCGTCATGCCGATCGATCTCGGGCCGCGCACGATCCAGTTCGAGAATGCCATCGGCGGCAGCAACCCGTTCTACATCGATACGCCTGATGGCGCGGTCTACCGCTTCTCTGGCGGCGACAGCGGCACGTGGACGCGCATCCGTTAGCGCAAAAATGGGGGCTGTGCGCGATCCGATCGGATCGCGCGCAGCCCCCGGCACTCGTTCACGGGTCATTGGTCAGAGTTCGCGCACGTCCGAACGCTCGATCGTCTGGCCATCGATCGTGAACGTCAACTTTGGCCACGCGCCCGACGAAGCGGTTACGATCTCTGGCCCAGCCTCGGTCAGCAGAACGGTATCCTCAGACTTGGCGCCGACGATCGACGGGTTCCACGCCACGACCTGATGAAGCTGGAGCGGCGTGTTATCACCAGGCGTGGCGATCCGTTCGCGCGCCTGATAGCCAGCCAGCCCGCCTTGATGGTGATAATGCCACTGATCGGCTTCACCATGAGCGGCATAAGCGGCTTGCAGCTCGGCGAAGATGCCGCCCAGCGTGCGGCCCGGCCGGCTGGCCGCAATGACGGCGGCATCGACAGCGGCGACGCGCCGCACTTTCTCGCGCACATCTGCGGGGATGGCGCCGAAGTGGGCCAGCCGCGTCGCCGAAACGATCAAGCCGTGGCGGCGCATACAGACGACCACCATCGCATAGCGTTCGAGACGCTTATCCGTTATCAGCGGGTGGCGAAAACGCGCGATCCGCTCATCGGTAGCGATCAGGTTGACGACCGCCTGACCACCGCGCGCGCGGCAGGCGGCATCGAGCCGCGCGGCGATCTGCCGTTCGCTCTCGCCAGGGCGCAGGCCGGCCACCGTCTCCTCAAGGGCGGCCGCAGCATCGCGGCCAAGGGCGCGCAGGCGCTCCTGTTCGCTGGGGGTGAGCACCCAGCGCAGCTGCTGCAGTGCGTCTTCGATCTCGCCGTCATCGACCAGGGCGGCTTCTGGCGTCTCGGGCGCATGCCACGGCGAGACGGCATAGTCAAAGCCAAAGTCTTGCAGCCGTTCCTCCGCCTCAAGGCGCGGATGTTCGATCGTGTTGACGACGATCGTCCGCTTTTCAGGCGTGATCAAAATGCTGTAGACGCCGAACTCGGTATCGACCGGGATGCTGGCGTCAGCCCCGGCCGTGATCCACGCGATGTTGCGCGTGCGCCGCAGCAGCAGCGATGCTGCCCGGCGCGCTTCGAGTAGTTCCGCAAGCTGGCGATGTTTATGCTCAATTTCTCCTAGGCGATCCATAGGTTCAGTCCTCGCTGCGTATCTCCCGACATGCCGTAATCATAGCGAACGGCGGCCCGCTTTTCGATACGTCGCTCAACCTGGTCGGCATATCTGGCCGGTGCCAGCAACAAAAAGCCTCCGCGCTGCTGCGAAGGCTTTTGACAGTGTGGCAGGAAAGCGGGATTACGACTCGGTGATCGTTACCGATTCCATCACATCGCCCTGCTGAATCGCGTTGACGACCGCCATGCCATCGCCGATCACTTTGCCGAAGACGGCATGCTTGCCATCGAGGTGAGGCGTGGGCCGGTGGGTGATGAAGAACTGCGAGCCGTTGGTGTTTGGCCCAGCGTTGGCCATGCTCAAGATGCCGGCGCTGTCGTGCTTCAGGCGCAGGGCCGCTGGCTCGTCGTTCCATTTATAACCCGGGCCGCCGCTGCCGCGCGCGGTCGGGTCTCCGCCTTGGATGACGAAATCGGGCACGACGCGGTGGAAAGTGATGCCATCATAGAATCCTTCACGCGCCAGAAAGACGAAATTGTTGACGGTGATCGGCGCTTCGGCGGCGAACAGCTCAATGTCAAAACTGCCTTTGTTCGTCTGAAAGTGCGCGATGTAGCGCTTGGCCGGGTCGATCTGGATCGCCGGGGGTGCGCCGTATTGCTTTGCCATAAGCCCTGTTCTCCTCAGTGGGTGGATGCACAGAAGGATACCGCAAGCGCATCGTCCTGTCGACCTGAAGACGGCCGCAGCAGCGCCATGAGCCATGACTGAAGCTGCGATTTTACTCTTAGGGCATACGGCAAACAGCATAGAGGTGACCTGTTGCACTATCCTGTGCCCCAGGTTGCTTAGCGTTGCCCAAACCCGCAACAATCCTCACCTGAGCGGGCATGGGGAGGGGGGGCCCATATTCCCTCTCCATTTGCGCGCGCGCGCCTCACCTGAGCGGGCATGGGGAGGGGGGACATCTGCCTTTTTCACCCCGCTGGTGGTTTTTCGGCCCCAAGCGGCCAGCGCGTCCGCCGTACAGTCCAGCTGCGCCTACCGACGAAAATCCACCCGTATGATCGGTTCAAACGCCGGTGCAGACAAGAAGAGGAGGTGCTATAGCTATAGAGGAATGTAGGTAATCCGGTTGGCGAGTTCTTCCGGGCTGCTGGCAAGCACGGTGATGAGAATTTCCTGGGAGTGTCTAAACCGGAACAGATACGAAATCACGGACATGCGCCGGATAACGCGGATGGTCGCGTTTGTACAGCTGGCGGGCATTCCAGGCATAGACAAACAGGTGTACCGCCGCCTGCAGCGCCTCGATAGACCG
>DAOTYT010000033.1:0-8969 GCA_034434615.1 Anaerolineae bacterium
ATGACGCGCCAACCGTGCGCAGCGCCGAACGCCATGGATTCTCGCTCGTCGATCTTCGCGTCACCCTTGATATCAAGCTGCAGGCCAATATGCAGGCAGAGCGACAGGCCGTCCGCGAACACAACGCGGGCGATCGCGCCGCGCTCCGGGCGATCGCCCGCGCCAGCTACCGCGACTCGCGGTTCTACTTTGACCCGAACTTCTCCGATGATGACTGTGACCGCCTCTATGAAACATGGATCGAGCGCAGTTGTGACGGTTGGGCCGATGCCGTGCTGGTGAGCGAACACGACGGAGAGGTAGCGGGATATATCACCTGCCATCTCGATACGCCAGGGGAGGGCCATATCGGCCTGCTGGGCGTGGGCGCGCGCGCGCAGGGTCATGGGGTCGGCGGCCGTCTGATCGCTGGCGCGCTCGGCTGGTTTGGCGAGCGCGCCGTGCAGCGCGTGACCGTAGTGACGCAGGGCCGCAATGTGCGCGCCCAACGCGCTTATCAGCACCAAGGGTTCCGCACAGAACGTTTACAGCTCTGGTATCATCGCTGGTTTCAAAGATGAATGTGACAAACCAAGTCGCTTTGGCGGCGAACAAACGAAGCCTTTGCCGCCAGTTTGGGCCTGCGCTATGACGATCACAATTCCCTTCAACAAGCCGAGCATCCTCGGCCGCGAGCTGGAGTACATCGCCGATGCTGTGCGCTCTGGCCACATCTCAGGAGACGGCAGCTACACCCGCCGCTGTCATGCGCTGTTCGAAGAGACCTTGGGCGTGGCGAAAGCGCTGCTTACGCCCTCATGCACCCATGCGCTTGAGATGACTGCCCTGCTGCTCGAGATTCAGCCAGGCGATGAAGTGATCATCCCATCCTTCACTTTCGTTTCGACGGTCAACGCCTTCGTCTTGCGCGGCGCAAAGCCCATCTTCATCGACGTGCGCCCCGACACGCTCAATCTCGATGAGCGGCTGCTGCCCGAACTGATCGGCGACCGCACCAAGGCGATCGTGCCGGTGCACTATGCCGGCGTTGGCTGCGAGATGGATGATATCATGGCAGCTGCCCTTCCGCGCGGCATCGCCGTGATCGAAGATAACGCGCACGGCCTTTTTGCTGCCTACCGCGGCCGGCCGCTCGGCACGTTTGGCGTTATGGCCACTCAAAGTTTTCACGAGACGAAGAACTTCACCTGCGGCGAAGGCGGGGCACTTCTGATCAATGATCCATCCTTTATCGAACGCGCTGAGATCATCCGCGAAAAAGGGACGAACCGCAGCCGGTTTTTCCGCGGCATGGTCGATAAATACACGTGGGTCGATCTTGGTTCTAGTTATCTCCCATCCGATGTGCTGGCGGCCTATCTATACGCCCAACTCGAAATGCGCGCCCAGGTTCAAACGCGGCGGCAGCGCATCTGGCTCACGTACTACGAGTCGCTGAGCGCATGGGCGGCCGCGCACGGCGTTCGCCTGCCCATCGTGCCCGCACACTGCGAGCAGTCCTATCACATGTTTTATCTGCTGCTGCCATCGCAGAAGATACGGGCCCGTATGATCGCCCATCTAAAAGCGCAGGGCATTCTGGCGGTTTTCCACTACCTGCCGCTCCATCTCTCCGACATGGGACGCCGGTTCGGCGGGCGGCCCGGCGACTGCCCGGTGACTGAAGACATCAGCGATCGCCTGGTGCGTCTGCCGTTTTTCAACGATTTGACCGAAGAGGAGCAAACCCGTGTCATCGAAGCCCTCTTGATGTTTACAGATTGGTAACTGCAGTATTTTTGGCAATTCAACAAATTTCCGGTTTATGCTATAATGCGTACAGCAAATAAATGACCCAAAATTGTTCTTTAAGACCGTTATTGCGTTGACTTAACGTAAGTGAATACAGAAAGGAAAACAAGCGGGCATTCCTCGTCTTGTGTGTTGAATTGAGCCAAGTTCATTCAACCTCAAGCGCGATGCGTTTGTCGTGCTGCTATACCTATGTCAAAACAAAAACTGAAAATCATCCCACTCGGCGGCTGCGGAGAAATCGGCAAGAACATGACCGTACTCGAGTTGGGCGATGATGCCATCATCATCGATACGGGCGTCATGTTCCCCGCTAACGACATGCTCGGTGTCGATCTCATCATCCCCGATTTCCGCCACCTCCTCGAAAATAAAGCGCTGAACATCCACGGAATTTTTTACACGCACGGGCATGAAGACCATACCGGCGCAGTCGCCTACGTGATCGACCAGCTTCGCGGCATACCGATCTATGCGACCCCGCTCACCGCCGCGCTGCTCGAAGTGAAACTGCGCGATGCCAGGCTGCTCAGCGAGACCAAGATCAATGTCATCAAGCCCGGCGATGTGATCAAAGCAGGGCCGTTCAAACTCGAGCCGTTTCATATGACGCACAGTATTCCCGACTGCGTTGGCTACGGCATCACTACCCCAATGGGCATGGTGATCCACAGCGGGGATTATAAATTTGACAACACACCGATCGATGGCCGCAAGCCCGATTACGCCCGCCTGGCCGATTTCGGGAAACGCGGCGTCTTGATGCTGATGGGCGACAGCACCAACGCTGAGCGCCCCGGCTGGACGCAGTCAGAAAGCATCGTCTCGGCAGAGTTTGATCGCATCTTCCATCATGCGAAAGGACGTATCATCATCGCCACGTTCGCGTCGCATATCTCGCGCATCCAGCAGGTGGCCGATCTGGCGGAACGGTATAACCGCAAGCTGGCGATCGCGGGTTACAGCATGACCGAGAACGTCAAGGTGGCGCGGCGCATGGGGCTGCTCAACATCCCCGATAATCGGCTGGTTGAACTCGGCCAGATCAAGAGCATGGCCCCGCATGAACTCGTCATCATGGCGACCGGCTCGCAAGGGGAGCCGACGGCCGTCCTCGGCCGTTTAGCGACCGGCCAGCACCGCACGCTCGATGTTATGGAAGGCGATACGATCGTGCTCTCTGCGCACACCATTCCTGGCAACGAGGAATTGGTAAACCGCACCATCAATAAGCTGCTTCAACGCGGGGCCGACGTGCTCTATGACGCGCTGGCGCCGGTGCATGTCAGCGGGCATGGGTCGCAGGAAGAGATGCGCATGCTCATCAACCTGCTCAATCCGAAATTTTTCATGCCGGTACACGGAGAGCTGCGCCATCTGAAGGCACACGCGCGGCTGGCAGAAAGCGCGGGCATCCCAAGAGAAAACATCGTGGTGGTGGAAAATGGCACCGTGATCGAAGTTAATCGGCACAGCATTAAAGTGGGCGAACGCATTCCAGGTGGCTATGTCTTTGTTGACGGCAGCGGTGTCGGCGATGTAGGCAAGGCTGTGATCCGCGATCGAGAGGCCTTGGCGCGCGATGGCTTCATGCTGGTCGTCGTCAATGTCGACCAGCAGACCAACCAAGTCATTGGCGACCCAGAGATCATCTCGCGCGGTTTCATCTATCTCCGCGAGGCCGATACGCTGATGGAACAGGTGCGGCGCACTGTCAATGATGTGATCGCCAGCACTCGGCCATCACAGAATGGCAAGCGCCGCGAACGCGTGCAGGAAGCCGTCAGCCGTCTGCTCTACAACGAGACGAAGCGGCGGCCGATGGTTTTCAGCATCGTCAATGAGAAATAGCATCAAGCTGCGGTAAATGGAATGGAAGCGGCCACCCGGTGAGGTGGCCGTTTTGATCTGTCCTGTCTGGAGCGACTACTCGCGCTTCCACGGCATCAAGATGCGCCGCCAGAACCGGCTTAAAACACGCTTGCGCGCCGCCAGCCATGCGCGGTCGGCCGGTTGGCTGGCTGCGGATGGCATTTTGGCTTCAGCAGGCCCATAGCGCTCAGCGGTGTACATGCGCGTGATCGCTGTGACCGGCGGTTCAGCGGCTGGCAAGGTGTTCACAATGACGCTGCGTCGTTCCTCTGGCGTTTGTTCGGGGCGTGGGTGGATGCCGATGAGGGCAATATAGCGCTGCAGGCGCGCGTAAGCCCGCGAAATCGGGCTAAGCCCGCGCATGCCGCGCCATTCCCAGTACCAGTAAACAAACGTGCCCGTGACGACAATCAGCAGCACGATCAACAAAATCAAGAGGCCAAGACCGAAGGCAGGCATCAGGAACGAGAACGGATCGCGCGGCTGCGGGCGCACCGGCGGCGGCTCGGTCGGCACGATCACCGGCGTTGGCGTCGGCGACGGTGTGAATGTTGGCGTCACAGTCGGCGGCAGCATTTGGGCTTCCGCTTCGAGTTCATCGGGCGGCGCCTCTCCTGGCGGCGTCGGCGTTGAAGTCGGTTCGGCGGTCGGCGTTGGCGTCGGTGACGGGGTTGGGACGGTCGGCGTTGGCACCTGCGGCAGGATCAACTGGTCACCACGGCTGATCGGCGCCTGCGCGGAGGTCGGCTCAAACTCGATCCAGCCGTAGCCGGGGAAATACACCTCGACCCAAGTGTGGGCATCGCGCTCGCGCACGATGAAGGCCTGCTCGGCAGGGACCCATTCCCCCTGCGCAAACCCGGCTGCCATGCGCGCTGGAATATTCAGGCTGCGCAGCATCACAACCATCGCCGAGGCATAGTAATTGCAATAGCCTTGCCGGTAATCAAACAACACCCAATCGACCGGATCTTGACCCGGAGGGGGCTGAGGGATGCTCTCGTTATAAGTGATATTTGCCCGCAGCCAACTTTCGATCGCCCGGGCTTTATCGTAGGGTGTGACTGCCCCCGCATCGGCGACGATCTGCGCAGCGAGCTGCACCGTGCGGCCCGTCATCGAAGGGATGTAGGAAGAATAGGTATCGACGATCCACTGCGGGTAATTGGTGCCAGCCGCGCGAAGCTGCTCGCTGGTGGCATTGCTCATCAAGCTGGTAGCGCTGTACGAAGCCCCTTGATACAACACCCGCAGCGGTCGCACAACCGAGATCACCATTGCGCCTTCTGGCGTATAGCGCAAGTCGCTGCGCGTCGGCAAATCGATGCGCGCAGCCTGTGGCGCAGCATAGACCAAGCGCGAGGCGTTGACGCCGATCGTGAAACGCTGCTGCACCAGCACCCGCTCGCGCAGGCTGCCCGGCTCCTCGATAATCTCCAGCGGCGCTTCAGGGTCAGTGAGCCGGGTATCGGCTGCTGACGTCCAACGGCCCATATCATAAAAATCGAATACGCGCGAGCGCCAATAGTAGCGGCGGTTATTGGGTGCAGCGGCCACCAGCACAATCTGATCGCCAAGCCGGATCGCGCCGCCTAATTCTAACGAGTCGCCGCCGTAGTAATCCGAAGTCGTCGGCCCCGTCGTCTCAATGCTGGTGAACAGCCGGTTCCAAACTTCGGCCAGTTGGTTAAAGGGTTCAGTTTGTAAAAACTCCTGAAACCGGTTGAGGCGTTCCTGAATGTCGCTCGACGGGATCATCCATGCGCCGATGAGAACCAGCAGCGCCAGCAAGACGCCGGCGCGGAACACTTGTCGACGCAGCTTGCGGGGCACACGCACCCCGTTTGAATACCAGTCCCACTCACGCGTCTCGAGATGAGAACGCACAACGAGCAGCAAAGTGAGGAATACAAAGACGAGCAGGTAGATTTCAAGGTTGGCGCTGCCGGTGTAATAAACAGCATTCGAAATGAGGATCACCAGCGACGGCAGCGCCGCGCGCCAGACGCGGTCGATGCGAAAGACATGCCAGGTGAGGTTGTAGCCAAGAGACCAGAACAATGCTGAAGCTAACAGCGTCAGCACCAAGTCATCGGTATTGATGCCGCTGCCCAAAGCATCGAGCAGCCACTGAACGAGCCGCGAAAACACGGCCACCATGCCATCGGCCAGGCTGCCCGGCTGGTTGTACGCGCTGATCAGCAGGACGATGCAAGCCCCGTACACCATGCTGAGCATGAGGCCGAGGATTTCGTTATATTGACTGCGCGCCAGCACGAAGCCGAAGATCACACTGATGACCGCCACAGGCACCAGCGTGCCCATGTCGATCGGCCAGCCGGAGGCCTCCAAGGCCAGCACCGGCATCAGCTGCAGCGCCAACACGATGAACAGGGTGACGAAATCGCCAGGCAGAAAGAGGGAGCGCCAGGCGTCGATCAGCCGTTTTGCCGCACGTTCAAGCGGCGACGACTGGGATTGAGTGGTTGTAGCCATGCAGTCCAAACGACAAACCAACGGGGGAATAGCGGCGCAGCGCTGCACATTCCCCCGGCGAACACCCTCATTGTAATCGCATCGCCCAACGCTGGCAACCCACGGTCACGTTACGAACCGCCTTCGGTCGCAGACGGATGCCCCCAGGGCAATCGCGTTCTAAGCCAAATCCCCTCACCCCGGCGCTAACGCGCCACCCCTCTCCCACCAGCGCCGCTGCGCGGCTGGAGAGAGGGGTAAAAACGCATGCTGACGGTCTTCCCTTCGCCCCGCGAAGCCGTGGGAAAGCGGCACGGAGACGCAGTCGCAGCGGGCGAGGGACAATACAGGAGAACGCAATTACCCTACGGATGCCCCCTATACTACAAACAGAATTAAGATTATAATTAGAGTGCGCTCAAGCAAACTGGATGATCGCGGCATGTTCAGCTGTGGTTGAGCATGCTGAGGAAAGTCCGCCCTCCACAGGGCACGGTGCTGGTTAACGACCAGGCGGGGTGACCCGACGGCAAGTGCAACAGAGAGGAGATTGCCGGTTCCACGTCAGGGAGTCGGCGAGGGTGAAACGGTGGTGTAAGAGACCACCAGCGCCGGCAGCGATGTCGGCGGCTAGGCAAACCCCACCGGGAGCAAGGCCAAGCAGGCGCATTGGGGCGGCCCGTCCCGCAAAAAGCGCCGGGTGTGCCGCACGACGTCTGGAGTAATTCAGGCGCTAGAGAGATGATCATCGCCTCACGGTACAGCGAGGTACAGAAGGCGGCTTACAGGTTTGCTTGAGCGCGCTTTGAGCAGATGTGACGGCGCCCAGAAGGTCCGGGCGCCGCGCTGTTAGACACTATAAGCCTCATCCGCTTCAGGCTATGCCTGTGCCATCGAGATCACAGCGCCGTCGCTCTCCTGCAACAGCTTCGCCTCGGCCTCGCGCCGGAACTGCTGCGTATACAAGCGGTAGTAATGCCCCTTAGCGCGCAGCAGCTCGGCATGGGTGCCCATTTCGGAGATGCTGCCATTTTCGATCACGAGGATGCGGTCGGCGCGACGGATGGTCGAGAGACGATGCGCGATGATGAAGCTGGTGCGGCCGGCCATCAGCGTCTCCATCCCTTTCTGGATGAGCGCTTCAGTGAGCGTATCGACCGAACTTGTCGCCTCATCCATAATGAACAGTTCTGGATTCGCCAGCACAGCGCGCGCCAAGCTGATCAACTGCTTCTGCCCGACCGAGAGCAGGTTGCCACCTTCGCCAACATCTTCGTCGTAGCCCCTTTCCAATGTAGCGATGAAGTCATGCGCCCCAGCGAGCCGTGCCGCCTGCTCGATCTCCTCATCGGTCGCATCGAGACGACCGTAGCGAATGTTCTCGCGAATGGTGCCAGAGAAAAGATGCGGCGTCTGCAAAACGATGCCGACGCGTGACTGAATGGCATTCAGCGAAAGATCGGTATAGTCGCGACCGCCGATCAAGATGCGGCCGCTCTTTGGCTCGTAAAAGCGGCAGAGCAGGTTGACGATCGTCGACTTCCCTGCACCTGTTGGCCCCACTAAAGCGATCGTCTCACCCTGCTTGACCGTCAGATTTAGGCCGGTGATGACGGGTTTCTCGCGCTCATAGTAGAAATCGACGTTTTCAAACACGATATCACCGCGGATGGAGCCGGGGTCGATCGCCGTTTGCTTGTCTTGAACCTCAGGCTGCGTATCCATCAGCGAAAAAACGCGTTCGGCCGACGCTACAGCATGCTGCATCGATGCATACACGCGAGCGAGGTCCTGGATCGGCCACATCATGAACGTGACATAGCCGATAAACGCCTGAATGCCCCCGATGGTCATGCCGCCAACCTGCACCTGCAAGCCGCCGTAGTACAAAATGATGCCGACCGCCACGGCGCTGATCAACTGCACGGAGGGCAAAAACAGCGCCGACAGCCACGCAGCGCGGAAGGCGGCGCGGTAGTATCCGCTGGTCAGCGTGCTAAATTCGTTGAGGTTTTCTTCCTCGCGGCGCAGCGCTTTGATCACGCGGACACCCGTGATCGTCTCATTGTATGCGCCGGTGATCTTCGAGTTCATCTTGCGCGCCTGCCGGTACTCGACGAGGATGCGCTGCTTGAACCAGACCGCCACGCCGAACAGCACCGGGATGGTGAGGAAAACCATCAGCGCAAGCTGCCAGTTGATGAGTGACATGAAGATGAGCGCCGTGACGATATTAAAGAGCGCCCAAACGATATCGAGCATGCCCCACGTCACCAAATCGGCGATTCGTTGGGTGTCCGAAGTCAAACGCGACATGATCCAGCCAACCGGCGTACGGCTGTAATAGGACAGCGACAGTTTCTGCAGATGATCGAACAGCCGCTTGCGCATGTCGTACATCACTCTGTAGCCGAGAATGCCGGTCAGATAGATGAAGACGAAGACGCAGCCAGCCTGCACGAGCATCAACACGCCGTAGACGATGAAGATATTGACCAGCGCCTCGCGGTTGCCGGGCACAATCGCATCGTCGATGATCAGCTTGCCGAGGTAGGTGAAGACGGAATCCAGCGTCGAGACCAGCGCCACAGCGACCATGAACCCGATGACCCACTTCCAATGTGGGCGCACCTGCGCAGCGATGCGCACGATCGTCTTGCCGTTGAAACTGGTACTGAATTCTTCTTCTTCGAAACGGCTTTGTTGAATGAATATGGTCAAAAGGCGTACTGGTCCTAAACAATGCTCAAGTTAAGCCACGCGATAGCTATCGGGCATACCCAAGTGGGTCATACGATTGAGAGCAGCGCACTTGATGCGCGCCTCGGTGA
>DAOTYT010000034.1:0-28400 GCA_034434615.1 Anaerolineae bacterium
CGGCCGCCTTCGGCCAGCGCGGCGGCGATCAACGCTTTGACCAAATCTGGGATGAGAAACGGCGCCGCGCCAAACGCCCACGCCGCACTCACATCGAGCCCGCGCGCCAGCATCAGCACCGGCAGCCCGAAGGCATAAATTGCGGCGATGCCGGCGACGCCAGCCAGCCAGCGCTGCCACAAGCGGTGAGCAGCCCGTTCGGCCAGCAGCCCAGCGACTGCTGCCCCAGCGATGAAACCGATCAGGTAGCCGCCGGTGGGGCCGAACAGCGCGGCCTGGCCGCGCATGTTTGCATCGACCGGCAGGCCGATCGCGATCAAGGTGACATAGGCCAGCTGGCTGGCCGCGCCATCACGCACGCCAAGCACCAGCCCGGCGAGCAGGACGGCCAGCGGCTGCAGCGTGAACGGGACGGGATCCATCGGGATGGTGATGCGCGCCCCGATGATCGTCGCCAGCGTGAAGACGACGATCCCAGCCAACCGAACCGCTGGCGCGGCGGCGCGCGTTTGCGGAAAAGTTCGCAGCATAGTCGTTCCTCTCTCTCACAAGCGCACAAACACAGTTAAGTACGGTTTTCCGGCGTCGGTTCCACGATCACTTCGACGAACTCGTATTTCGCCTTGTAGGGGTTCTTATACGAGGCGTTCGGCGGCGGTGGCTGCAGCACCTCGACCAGCGTCACCTGCGTGCCCATGCCCTCGAGGCGATAGCGCGTGTACAATTTGCCGGACATCTGCGCGTTGCGATAATAGGCCACGCTGCCCTTCTTATCCATGCGCCGCAGTTTGCCGCGCGCTTTGTTGATCTTCATGTCCTTCAGTTCGTTAAGAAGCGCTTCGCGCTCCTGTCGATTTAGGTACGCCATCGACCCTATCCCTCGTGATCCAATGCAATCGGACGATAAAATTGTATAATCTGTTCAGCAGACCTGCAAAGTCCATCGGCGCGCTGGCCCGGCCAAGCCCCGCGCCAGCACGGAACAAAATCACGAATGGGACGCCGATGATCGATGTCGTTACCGTGGCCGAGCTTACCGCCCATATCCGCCGGTTGTTTGACGATGAACCGGGGCTGCGCGATGTGTGGGTGGAGGGCGAGGTTTCCAACTTCCGGCGCGCTGCCTCTGGCCACTGCTATTTCACCCTGAAAGACAGCGCCGCGCAGATCGCCTGTGTTTTGTGGCGCAGCCATGCCGAACGGCAGGTGACGCTGCCAGACAATGGCGATGCCGTGTTGGTGCACGGCGCGGTCAGCGTCTATGAAGCGAGCGGCGTGTATCAGTTGTATGCCGATCGCGTGCGCCCGCTCGGCCTGGGCGACCTCCATCTGCGCTTCGAGCAGCTTAAGGCCAAACTGCTGGCGGAAGGCTTGTTCGATGCAGCGCGCAAACGCCCGCTGCCCGCCTTCCCGCGCCGCATCGGCGTGGTCACTTCGGCCGATGCGGCCGCCTTTCAGGATGTGCTCAACGTGCTGCGCCGCCGCTATCCCCTCGGTGAGGTGATTCTGTCTCCCTGCGGCGTGCAGGGCGATGCAGCTCCGCCGCAGATCGCCGCCGCCATCGAGCAGCTGAACGCCCACGATGCCTGCGATGTGATCCTCGTTTGCCGCGGCGGCGGCAGTTTGGAAGATCTGTGGGCTTTCAACGATGAACGGGTTGCACGGGCGATCGCGGCCAGTCGCATCCCGGTCGTTTCTGGGGTTGGCCACGAAACCGATGTCACCATCACCGATTTCGCCGCCGATGTGCGCGCGCCCACGCCTTCGGCCGGCGCGGAACTGTTAGCGCCGGATATTGCCGACCTGCGGCTGGCGCTGGCTGGGCTGCGCGCGCGGCTGTCGGCGGCGCTGGCGGCTGGGCTGGCTGCCCGCGCCGATCGCTTGGCACGGGAACGGCGGGCGCTGCGTGGAGCCTCGCCGCTGCGTCGCATCGAGCGCTACCGCCAGCGCATCGATGATTGGAACGCCGCGCTGGCCACCCACCAGCGCCAGCGCATCGCGCTGCTGCGCGAGCGCGTCGCGGGGCGGCAGGCCGCCTTGGACGCGGCCAGCCCAGCGGCCATTCTGGCGCGCGGCTATGCCCTGATCGCCCACGCCAAGACCGGGCAGCGCATCACCTCGGCGCACAGCCCGGCCGCGCAGCCCGGCGCGCCGCTTGTGATCAGCCTGCACGATGGCCAGCGCCGCGCGCGGCTGGAGGATTAAGGAGCGACGATGGAGGATGTACAGGCGTTGAGCTTCGAGGCCGCCTATGCCGAGCTGGCCGCGATCGTGGAGCGGTTGGACGCCGCTGAGCTGACCCTCGAAGAATCCGTCGCGCTGTTCGAGCGCGGCCGGGCGCTGGCGGCGCGCTGCCAGTCGCTGCTCGATGAAGCCGCGCTGCGCGTTGGCCGGCTCGAAGATGATGGAAGCGTGACACCTTTAGGATGATGCGCGCCTGATCATCAATGAATCGTTGTGCCAACAAGGCTTGAAAGGCGCAAAGAATCGCACTTTTTCCAATTTATCCCAAGTTTGGGATAAACTTGGGATATTAGACTGCTGAAAATAACGACAGGCGTTTACACTTCACAAGGTGCGAACGCCGTATACTCAGATCAGGCGCGGGGCGCGCCGCTGGCGCCTCCGCGCGATGGACAGTACAGTAGAATTGCAGCGGCAAGTAGTCTGTGGGCGCTGCGCGTGGGCATGCGCCACGCGCGGCGGGTGAATGAGGGGCACCTGATGAGCAAAGGCCGCATTCTGGTCGTTGAAGACGATGTCGACATCTCGAATATGCTGCGCATTTATTTCAGCGGGCAAGGCTATGAGGTTCAGGTGGCGCCGCGCGGCGGCGACGCGCTGACCATGACGCGCAAGCAGCTCCCCAACCTGATCGTGCTCGATATTATGCTGCCCGATATGAACGGCTATGACGTGTGCCGCGAGCTGCGCACGACCACGCGCACCAGCCACATCCCGATCATTTTTTTGACACAGAAAGACGAACGCAGCGACAAGATTCAAGGGCTGGAACTGGGCGCCGATGATTACGTCACCAAGCCGTTCGATATCGAGGAGCTGAAGCTGCGCGTGCAAAATGCCATCACTGCGGCGACGCGCCAAACACAGATCGACCCAAAATCGAACCTGCCAACCGGCCGCCTGATTGAGGATCATCTGCGAACCCTGATGCCCAGCCAGCGGCTGTGGTCGTACCTCGATTTGAAGATCGAGAACTTCGAAGCGTTCACCGATGTCTATGGGTTCGTCGCCGCTGACGAAGTGATCCGCTTTATGGCGCTGCTGATCGGCGAAGTGATCGACGAACAGGGCACGCCCGATGATTATGCCGGCCACCCAGGCCGCGATAACTTCATCGTCATCACCCATACCACCGATGTCGAAAACTTCAAAGCGCGGCTGATCGAACGCTTCAACGACGAAGTGCGCCAGCACTATTCGTTCATCGACCGCGAACGCGGCTACATTCTGGTCCCAGATCGTCTTTACGGCGAGCGGCAGGTCAGCCTGATGATGCTGGCAGTCGGCTCGGTTTCGAACCGGACACACCGGTTCTCCGATATTCGCGAGGTGACCGAACTGGCCGCTGAGGATCGGCGGCGCGGCCTGAGCAGCGGGCTGGATAGCGGAGCGAATATCCTCACATCGTGGTAAGTTGCCGGGAAAACGGCTATGGAACTGGCTGTCAGCCTCTTCGTCATCGGTTTAATCATCCTGCTGTGGCTGCTGTTGTGGTCGCGCCAGCGCAGCACGCCGGCTGAGCCGATCGCGGTTGAAGCGCTGCTGCGCCAGGTGCCGCTGCTGGCCGCGCGCGATGGCGTCCTGATCGTCGACAGCCGCGGCCGGCTGATCTACAGCAACGACACTGTACGCTGCTGGCTCAACCTCGGCGATGATGCGCTCGATCTGGAGCTGATCGCGCGCCATGCCCAGCCTGCCGACGGCTTCTTGACCCTGTTCGCCCGCGAGACGCAGAGCGCGTTTCAACTGGCCGATCGCTGGGTTGAGGCGTCCTCGCACCGGCTGCCGGGCGCTGTTTCTTCGCCAGCTGGCGAAGAGGCGGTGATCGTTGCGCTGCTGCGCGATCTCTCCGCCGTCAATTCGACTTCGGCCGATCTGGCGCGCGCGCTGCGCGTGATCAACGAGATCGGCGACACCCTCAACCCCAGCATGAGCGAAGCGCAGGTGCAGCAAGCGCTGCTGGCGATCGTGCGCAAGGCGCTGGCTTTTGACGCGGGAGAGATCGCCGTGTGGGATGCCGAAGCGCGCGTCCTGTACCCCGCGGCGTTTGAAGGCGATGCCGCCTACGTGCTGGCCCTCACCGAGGCCGGCGGCCTCTATCTCGAGGGCGAAGGCATCACCGGCTGGATCGCCAAACAGCGCAAACCGCTGCTGGTCGCCGATCGCGATGACCCGGCGGCCGTGCGTCCAAAGCTGCCAAACTCAGCTTATCGCAGTTTCATCGGCATTCCGCTCCAAATCGGCAGACAGTTCCTCGGCACGTTCGAGCTGGCCCGCTGCGACGCTAACGCTTTCACCATGGCCGATCTGGCGCTGCTAACTGCCCTGCAAAAACCGCTGGCCGTCGCTCTTTACAACGCGCGCCTCTATGCAGCCCAAGAGCGCCGCATTGAAGATGTAGCCAGCCTGCAAGCGCTGCGCGTGGCCGAAGATGACCCGGACGCTGTCTATTTTGGGCTAACCGAACGGATCGCTAACCTGCTGGGCGTCGATATGTGCGGCGTCCTGCTGTATGACGATCGGCGCCGCGCTTTAGCCGCGCAAACGCCGTTTTACGGGCTGCCCGGTCAAATCGCCCGCAGCTACGCGATTTCGGTCGTCGAGGGCAGCGCTGGCGCTCGCCTGTGGGCCGAGGCCGATCATTGGCTGAGCAACGATTTGAGCGACGAGCCGCTGGCTGAACCGCTGGGCTTGTCGCTGCTGATCAACGCTGCCGGCATGTTCAACATCGCGCTGCTGCCGTTGGTGGTGGGCGCCCGGCGCATTGGCCTGCTGCATGTGAGCAACAAACGCGCGCGCGGCGGCTTTACCGCCCAAGACGTGCAAATGCTGCGCCTGCTGGCCGGGCAGGCCGCCGTCGTCGTCGAGTCGCTGCGCCTGGCCTCGCTGGAGGAACGGCGCGATCTCGAAATGAGCGGCCTGCAGGAGATCGCCCAGGCGTTCGGCGCGCTGCGCCGCGCCTCTGAATTCTACGCCAGCACCAACGAACGCATCGCCCGGTTGATGGGCGTCCAGTACTGCGGCATCTTGCTTTACGATGAGGCCAACCGCCGCCTGGTCGCGCAGCCGCCATTCTATGGTCTGCCCAATGAAGCGATCGCTGGTTATCAGATCGTGCTGGAACCGGGCAGCGCGCTGGAGCAAATTTGGCTTGAGGAGGATTACTGGTACACCAACAACGCCTCGACCGATCGGGTTGTCGTCGGGGCGGGCTTGGACGAACTGGCCTCCGCGCTCGGTGTTGATCGCACGCTGCTGGCGACGCTGTCGGCGGGCGGCAAGCGGCTGGGCGTCGTGCAGGTTTCGAACAAGCTGGATGGCCAGCCGTTCAATGAGAAGGATGCCCGCCTGCTGCTGATCTTCGCCGCGCAGGTGGCCGGCTTGATCGAAAATGCGCAGCTGTTCCGTGAAGCGCAGCGGCGCGCCGAAGAGGCTGAAAGCCTGCGCCAGATCGCGGAGCTGGCGGGCAGGGTGCTCACTCCTGAAGACGACTTGCGGCCGCTGCTGCGGGCGGCGGCCCAACTGCTGCGCTGCCAGGGCGTCTTCGTCAGCCAGCTCGACGCAGAGACCGGCATTCTGGTAACCCATCCGCGCAACGTCTACGGGATTCAGCTCAACGAACCGCTGGTGCAAACAACCTACAGCCGCGGTTTTGAATACAGCGTCGCGATTTCGCGGCGGCCCTTCTTGAGCAATGACGTCAGAAGCGATGTGCGCGTTTTGCCCGGCTACGCCCTGATCGCTGAACAGATCGGCATCGAGCAGACCGTCATGGTGCCGTTGGTCGTGGGCGATGTGACGCTCGGCGAGATGGGCGCCATCAACCGCGCCGCCGTCGAACCTGGCGGCGCGTTTGATGACGACGATCGCGCTTTGCTGGCGGCGATCGCCGCGCAGGTCGCGGCAGCGCTCGACCGGGTCCGAATTTACGCGGCCACTGGCCAGAACCTGAGCCGCCGCTTGCAAGAACTGGACGCGATCAACCGCGTCTCTAACGCGCTGGCCTCGACGCTCGACATTGAGGGAATCCTCGAAGTGATCCGCCTGGAGGCGGTGCGAGCGACCGATGCGCAGGGCAGCACGATCGCGCTGCTCTTCCTGTCTGACGAACAGGATAACGAACCAGCAGATGAGCCGATCGTTGAGCGCCGGCTGGGCGATCGCAGGCCCGCTAAGGGGCTCGCTCCGATCGAGCTGGCGGCCGTCAAACGGGCTGCCGTCGAGCCGTTGCGGGCCAGCATTCTGGTCGAGGATTACTTCAATGCCGAGTGGCCTCCTATGCCCGAAACGGCGCGTTCCGCCGTCGCGGTGGCCTTCACGCACGAGGAACGAGCTATCGGCGTCCTGCATCTGTATCATTCGCAGGCGCATCACTTCACCGAAACGGATATCATTTTCCTCGAAACGCTGGCGGCCAAAGCCTCGCTCGGCTATGGCAATCACCGCCGCCTGATCGAAAATCAAGACTATGCCAATACCCTGCGCCGACGGGTTGAGCAGCTGAACCAGATCTTCGAACTGGGCCAGATGCTGCAATCCAACGTTGATGCCTACATGATGTTGGAGGCGATCGCCTACAGCATCCAGCAGAGCTGTGGCTATGATGTCGTGCTGATGCTGCTGGCCGACGATAAGACCGGCCTGCTGCACCGCGCTGCGCAGGCGGGCATGCCGATCGATGTTTTTGAAGCGACCCGCGACCGCACGTTTAGCCGGCAGGCCCTCAATGCCCTCTTCGCGCAGCCGACCTATCGCATCAGCGAGTCGCTGTTCTTCCCGTTCGAGCGGCTGTCCGACTGGTACCAAGAGGGCATCGAGGCCTTTGTGGCCAGTTTCGACAGCGCCCGCACGCTGCATCCGCGTTCAAGGGCAGATTGGCACGACGGGGATATCCTGATCGTGCCGGTGCTGGGCGCGGGCGGCCAACTGCTCGGCGCGATCAGCCTTGACCGGCCGTTCGATGGCAAACGGCCCACGCGCAGCACGATCGAGATCCTCGAGATCTTCGCCCACCAGGCGGCAGCCACGCTGGAGAATACGCGGCTGTATGTGAACAGCCTGCGCAGCGCCGAGCAGGAAGCCCGCCTGAATGAGGTGATGGAGGCGATCGCCAGCACCTTGGACCCCGTGCAAATCGTTGAGGGTGTGGCGCGCGGCGTGCTGCAGCTGCTGCCGTTCATGCGCATGACGGCGGCGGTGCTCGACAGCGAACGCGGCGATTTCATCCTGGTGCGCGCGCTGGTGGGCATGGATAACAACGTGCGCGTCGAGCGCGCGCGCCGCGAGAGTCTCGACGGGACGGCGCTGGGGCACGCTTTCTCGACGGCGAGCGACCGGCTCTATCAGCTGGACGATGAGCCGGAAGAGGCTTTTGAAGATTTGATCGAGCTGCGCCGCGAGGGCGAGGCGACCAGCTTGTTCATCCCCCTGATCACAGGCGGTTTGTGTGTGGGTGCCCTGCATTTGGGCAGCGATCTGGTCAATGCCTACGGCTTTGAGGAGTACCGCCCGCTGCTGCGGCGTATCGCCTCGCTGGCCGCTGTCGCCTTGATCAACGCTACGCTTTACGAAGAAGCGCAGGGGCGCATGCAGCGGTTGAGCTTGATCAACCGCGTGTCGATCGCGCTGGCTCAATCGCTCGATACCGAAAACGTGCTCGAAGTGGCGCTGCGTGAGATCGCTGAAGCGCTCAACATCGAGCAAGCGCGGGCTTACATTTTCGAGCGAGAGAGCGGCCTTGCCCGCGTCGTCGTCGAATACCCGCGCGGCGATTTCCCGCCGGAAGACGTGGTCGAAGCGGAGCGCAGCCCGGCGCTGCGTCACGTTTGGCGGCAGGCCGATCCGGTCATCATCCCCGCGGTTGGCGCGATGGACTCCGAATTCGATCTGCGCGATGCCCTGTTAGCGCGCGGCGTCAGCGCTTACCTGCTGCTGCCGATGGCCGTCGGCGGTCAAACCAGCGGAGCATTCGAGCTGGAAATGCGCGACCCTGCGCGCCGTTTCGACCGCGAAAAGCTCGATCTGGCCTTGATCATCGCCAATCAAGCGGCCATCGCTGTGCTTAATGCTAACCTGCTTGAACAGACGCTGGTGCGCACCCGCGAGCTGGAGACCCTTCTAGAAGCGGCCCAAGCGACTTCCATCACGCTCGATCTCAACGACGTTTTCTCGAGTGTGGTCCGTCTCACCATGCAGGCGCTCGATATGGACGACTGCGCCTTAATGATGTATGACAACGTGGAAGAAGTGCTCACCGTCGAACTCGATCTGAACCGGCTGGGCGACGACTCGCGGGTGATGGCGCGCGGCACGCAGTTCGATTTGTTTCAGTATCCTGCTAAAACGCGCGCGCTGCGCAGCGGCCAGATCGTGATCGTGCGGGCCGACGACCCCAACGCCGATCCCAGCGAGCGGCGCGAGATGGCGGCGGCTGGCGAGCTGGCGCGCATGCTGGTGCCGCTGGTGGTGCGCGATCAGGCGATCGGCCTGCTTCAGATCGAGCAAACTGTGCCGGCGCGTGCCTTCACGCATCGCGAGATGCGCATGGCGCAGGCGCTCGGCGCGCAGGCGGCCTCTGCCATCGAGAACGCGCGTCTCTCGACCGAGACGGCGGCGCAGGTCGAACAGTCACTGATCATCAACGAGTTGAGCCGCGCGATCTCCTCGACGATGGATATCAGCGATATGATCCGCATCGTGCGCGATCAGGTGCCCGCGCTGACCGACGCTGAAGAGATGTATCTCGCGCTCTACGATGCCTCCAGCGGCAATATCGTCTTCCCGATGGCGGTGCGCCGTGGACAGGATTTCACGATCATGCCGCGCCAGCTTGGCAGCGATGAAGTGTCGTTCGTCATCCGCCAGCGGCGGCCGCTCGTTCTGGGCGGCGATAACCCCAGCGCCGACGAAGTGCGCCGCAACCTGAAGCTGACCAACGGTGAAGGCGATGCGCGGCGTTATCTCGGCGTGCCGCTCATCGCCGGCGATCAAGTGGTGGGGGTGCTGGCGGTGCGCGACCGCGAGCAAAAGCGCCCCTTCGGACTCAACGACCAGCGCATCCTCACGACGATCGGGACGCAGCTGGGCGCGGCGATTCAGAACGCCAATCTGTTTGAACGCATCCGCAATTTCGCCGACGAATTGAACCAGCGGGTTGAGGAGCGAACGGCCGAGCTGCAGCAGGAGCGCGACCGGCTGGATGCGCTGTACCGCATCACTGCCGAGTTGGGGCGCACGCTCGACCTTGATCGCGTGGTCAGCCGTTCGCTCGAAATGGTCGCCCATGCCATCAAGGCGACAGAGGCGGTTGCCCTGCTCATCAACCCGGCGACCGGCGAACTATACCCGCGCGCCATCTACTCGGCGACGGGCGAGCGTATCCGGGTGCTGGAGTCGCAGGTTGAGGCGAACGGCGGCACGGGCGAGCCGTTCTACCATCCAGCCGCCATGCTCGGCAACTGGCTGCTCACGCGCCAGCACAGCGTGCTCACCGAAGACCTGCTTCAATCGGAATACTGGGACAGCGAAAACCCCGGCGCTGCCGAGTGGCGCTCTGCCCTCGGCGTCGTGCTGGAGGCCAATGAGGAAATTCAGGGCGTGATGGTCTTCCTAAGCGAGCGCCCGGGCGCGTTTTCCGAGGCGCAGCTTCGCCTCGTCACAACCGCGACCGGGCAGGTCTCAGCGGCCATCAACAACGCCGACCTGTATAACATGATCCGCGATCAGGCCGAGAATGTCTCAGCGCTGCTGCGCGCCGAGCAAGAGCAAGCTGAAAAGCAGAGCGCGATCCTCGAAGGCATCGGCGACGGCGTGGCGCTGGCTGATGGCAGCGGCAGGGTTGTGCTGTTCAATCAGGCGGCGCAGCAAATTCTGGGCGTGCGGCGCGATATCGCGCTGGGCCAGCCGTTGGCGCGCATCCTCAGTCAGTTCGCAGGCATCGCCTCGTGGCAGCGCATCATCAACAGTTGGGCGGCTGGCGAACGACCGGCGCAGGTCAGCGATCGCCTGCTCAGCGATCGATTCACCGTCGGCGCCAAGGTCATCAACGTGCGCGTATCGCCGGTTTACATCGGCAGCCAGTTCCTGGGGGCTGTGTGGCTGTTCCGCGATATCACGCGCGAGGTGGAGGTCGATCGCATGAAGAGCGAGTTCATCGCCAACGTCTCGCACGAACTGCGCACGCCGATGACGAGCATCAAAGGCTATGCCGACCTGCTCTTGATGGGGGCGGCCGGTAGTGTGACCGAGCGGCAGACGACGTTCATCAACACGATCAAAGCCAATGCTGACCGCTTGAGCGACTTGATCGACGACCTGCTCAATATCTCGCGCATCGACGCGGGCAGCGAGCCGCTTCAGCTCGAGGCGGTGCACATCAGCGATGTGATCACCGCTGCGGTCGCCAAACTGCGGGCGCGGGCAGATTTCGCGCGCAAACGCCCCACCCTCACCGTGATGGTGGACCCGGCGCTGCCCCTCATCCGCGCCGACCGGCAGAAGCTGGAGCAGGTGATCGATAATCTGGTCGAGAATGCATTTCACTACACCTACCCCGATGGTAGTATTGAGATCGCCGCGCGCTTGCAGCCGGCCAGCGAGCCCGGCGCCGAGCGGCTGCTGATCGCGATCAAGGATGATGGCATCGGCATTCCCGAGTCGTTCCGCGAACGGGTGTGGAACCGTTTCGAACGCTATGATGCGCATGCGCTGGTGATGGAAGTAGCCGGCACGGGCCTAGGCCTGCCGATCGTCAAACATCTGGTCGATCTGCATCAGGGCGAGGTGTGGTTCGAATCGCAGGAGAACCGCGGTTCAACCTTTTATGTGGCGCTGCCGGTAGCTGGGCCGGCGATGGCGCAAAACAGCGATGATGGGCTGGCTGCTTCGTAAGCAGGGATCAGGGGACAATTGAAGGATGACGAGACCATGGCGATGATCTTGGTGGCCGAAGACGAGCGCGATATCCGCGAACTGATCAGCTTTACGTTGATGTTTGCCGGGCACACCGTCGCGCTGGCGAGCAACGGCGCCGAGGCCGTCGAAAAAGCGCGCGAGACACGCCCCCAACTCATCATGCTCGATGTGCGGATGCCGAAGCTGACCGGCTACGAGGCCTGCCGTGAGATCAAACAGATCGATGGGCTGCGCGATGTGCCGGTCATCTTTCTATCGGCCAAGGGGCAGGATGAGGAAGTGCAGGCGGGCCTCGAGGCCGGCGCAGCCGCCTACATCCTGAAGCCCTTCTCTCCACAAGACCTGACCGCGCGCGTGGCAGAAATTCTAGGTCGATCCGGCGTATCATGAGCGCGCTGACCGTCGACGGGGATTTGATCCATTACGAGGTTCTCGGCCGTGGGCGGCCGGTGATCCTGATCCATGATGTGATCGGGTCGTGGCGCTATTGGGTGCCGGCCATGCAGCACCTGCACGTCAAGTTTCGCGTTTATGCGCTCGATTTGTACGGCTACGGCGACTCTGCCAAGACCGCTGCCCGCTACACGCTCGAACAGCAGATCGCGCTGCTCGATGCGTTCATGCTTCAGCTCGCTTTGCCGAAAGCGGCGCTGATCGGCCATGGCTTGGGCGCGCTGGTGGCCGCCGAATTTGCGCGCCTCTATCCAGAGCGTGTGCCGCGGTTGATGGTCGTCAGCGCGCCGCTGTTCAACCCGGGTGGCCTGGCGCGGCGCCAGCCGGAGCGCGCCCGCGCGATGGTCAGCCCCCGGCGGCCGCGCGTGGCGCCAGCCCAGCCAGCGACTGCGTCCTTGGCCGCGCCCACGCTGCCGGCCCGGCCCACGCCCATCCAGCCGCCGCGGGCAGCGCCTGCAATCTCAAACCAGCCGAGCGATGCCGCCAGCGCGCCAACGATCCCGAACGCCAGCCTCGCCATGCGCAAGGCGCTGGAAGAGGCTGCGCGCGCTCGCCGTATGGCGGCCGGCACGGCCGGCACGGCCGGCACAGCCGGCCCGCCGGCGCCGTCCACGCCGGCCGCGCTCGAACCGATGCCCATGCCGGCTGGGATTACCCCCTCCAGCCCTCCGCCAGCCGAGGCAGCGAACCCCCTATTGGAGACGCTGGCGCATGAATCGCTGGAGACCCTGCTTGGCCGCTGCTTTCGCCGTTCCGAGCCGGAGTTCGAAAAGCTGCTGGTCGATATTGCGCGCGCCGACCCGCGCGCCGCCGTCGGTCTCGCCAGCGCTTTCGACCCCGGCCTGATGCTGGATACCTTCCAGCTGCTGCCGGTGCCCGTCTGCCTGATGCATGGCAGCGATGACCCGATCTTGGCCGCGCCAGACGAAGCCGTGCTCGATTACGTCACCCGCGCTGCCGACCAACTGCGCCTGCCGATCCTGCTGCCCGGCGTGCGCCACTATCCGATGCTGGAAGATGACCGGTTTGCCCGCGTCGCGATAGATTTTCTCGAAGCGCCCGATATCAGCCGCATCGAGCTGAAAGAGCGCTGGCGCCGCCGAACGCGTTGATGCCATGCAGCGGGCGGTGATCTTTGCCAACGGCGACCCGAATGATGGGCCGATGGTGCGGCGCGCGCTGAACGGCTGGCACGAAGCGCTGGTCGTCGCGGCCGATGGAGGCGCGCGCGTCGCCGCTTATTTTGGCGTAACGGTTCAGGCCGTCATCGGCGATATGGATTCGCTGGCCCCGGCCGAGCTGGAAGCGCTGGCCGCGCGCGGCGTCCACATCGAACGGCATCCAGAAGAGAAGGATGAAACCGACCTCGAGCTGGCCCTGGCGTGGGTCGTGGCGCGGGGCGCCGATCACATCCGCGTGATCGGCGGCGTGGGCGATCGGCTTGATCAGACGCTGAGCAATGTTTACCTGTTGGCGCTGCCGCTGCTCAACGGCTGCGATGCGCGGCTCGTCGCCGGCCGCCAGGAGGCCTGGCTGCTCGGCCCCGGCGAACACCTGGTGCAGGGCGCGCCCGGCGATACGATCTCGCTGCTGCCTCTTAACGGGACGGTGCGCGGCATATACACTGATGGGCTGTATTATCCCCTGCGCGATGAGGATCTCCACTTTGGCCCCGCGCGCGGTGTCAGCAATGTGCTGGCCGCGCCGCGCGGGTTGATCCGTGTGCGCGAGGGCGTGCTGCTGATCGTACAGACGGAGGGACGAGCGTGAAGGCGATCACGGTCATCAAGAATGACCACGAGGGACGTTTCGTCTGGCAGTATCAAGGCGAGCTGGTTGCCCGCGGCGAGACCTGGGTGTGCCTGAGCGCGCGCTTCAACCGCGATTACGCCGATATTGGGCCGGCCGCCTTCCGGCGCGGCGATCGCTTCGTCGAGTGGTTCTACAGCGACCGTTGGTACAACGTCTTTCAGGTCTTCTCGGTCGAAGATGGCCATCTGCGCGGCTGGTACTGCAATGTAACGCGGCCGGCCGTGATCCAGGCGTCTGTCGTTGCGTCGGACGATCTGGCGCTGGATGTGTTCGTCGCGCCCGATGGAACCGTGCATCTGCTCGATGAGGATGAGTTTGCAGCGCTTGAGCTGGCGGCCGGTGAACGCGCGCAGGCGCTGGCCGCCGTCGAGACGATCCGCGCTGCGGTCGCCGCCGGCAGCCCCCCGTTCGAACGCGCCGGGAAGCGCTAGAACGCCGCAGCCCAGCAGCGCTCATCGATCGGTATTTATGAGTCTTCATACAGCGTTCCTTGACGCGGCCGCGCGTCGCGTTACTATGGCATTATCGTCAGCAGGTTATGATGGATTGAGTCACGATCGATGGGTTCCATTCGTTACGAGACGGCCTATGCCAGCGCGCTGCTGGTCGAGGAGCTGCGCGTCACAGGTATGCTCGGCCGCATGCTGCATAACGGCGTCGATATCGTCCTGTTTGAGACGCCGCGCGGCGAGCGCGTCAGCGCGCATCTGATCGACAGCGGCCTGCCGCTTTACGAAATTCGCAAAACACTCACGGCGAATGCCGAGGCCGAGATTTATACGCTGTACCTGCTGTGGGCCGATATGATGCTGCCGGCCCACGGGCAGCGATATCAGGTCGATGACTGGATGGAGGCGTTGTATACGCTTTACGGCGGCAGCATTTACGCCTACGAGATCATCGAGGGCGAGCCGTTCCTGTTTCCAGTCCATTTTCGCGGCGCCGGGCTGGTGCGCGAAGCCGAGTTTGGCACGGCGGCGCAGTTTCGCAACCTGACCTGCCGACGCGTGCAGACCTATCTAGCCGGCCTGCATGGGGAGTGGTGGGTCGCCGATTTGGGCGGAGCGGGCGGTTTTGAACACGATGCCGCCCTCCTGACGGCAGTTCAAGCCGAACTGGCCGAGCATTACGCGGCCCTGGGCCTGCCCCCCGATGCTGACCGCAGCACCATCAAGAAGGCGTACCGGCTGCTGGCGCGGCGCTATCACCCTGACCTCAACCGAGATGATGCGGCCCACGACCAAATGCAGCGCATCAATGCCGCCTACGCTCGCCTGATCGAGGCGCTCGGCGACGATTGATTTATCGGGCGGCTGCCTCATCCAGCGGCCAGATGAGGATCGTGCCATCGAACGCGCCCGTCGCCAGCCGCCTCCCGTCTGCGCTGAAGGCGACTGCCGTCACGCCGGCGCTGTGGCCAGTGAGCACACGCAGCGCGCGTTGATCGGCCAGCGCGTCAACTCCCCACAGGCGGATCGTCCGGTCGAGGCTGCCCGAGGCGAGCAGCGCGCCATCCGGGCTGAAGGCGACGGCCGTCACCCCGCGGATATGGCCGAACAGCCGGGCGGTCTCCTGTTCCGTCTCCGCGTCCAGCAGCCGGACGACTCCGTCTCCACCGCCCATCGCGCGCCGCGTCCCGTCAGGGCTGGTCGCCGCCAGCGCTGACAGCGGCGCGCTGCCGCGGCGGCTCTCGGCCAGCAGGCGGCCATCCGCCGCATCCCAGCTGCGCCTGAGGCCGCCCGCATACCATCCCATCACGCCCTGCGCCGTGAAGCTGACCGCTTCGACGGCCGTCGTAAAATGGCCGACCGTGCGCCTGCCGCCATTCGCATCATGCACGATCAGCGCGCCGTCTTCCTCGACCGTCGCGCTCCAGCCAGCGCCTTCTGCCGCTCGGCGCTCGGCGACGATCTGCGCTGGCGGTGGCACGGCGATCACAATCGGATCGCCCCCCGTCAGCGGCCAGAGCATCAGGCCGGCGCGCGTCGCCGCGACCAGCGCATTGTCCTCGAACGCCAGCGCCGCCACGCTCGAAGTGCCGGGCAGCACAGCCCGTTCGGCGCGCGCAGCGACATCCCACAGGCGGATGATGCCGCTGCGGTCGCCGCTGGCCAGCACCTCGCCATCTGGGGTGAAGGCCAGCGCATCAGCGGCATACAGATGACCGCTCAGCGAGGCCAGCGGCGCGCCGGTCGCGCGTTCCCATAAGTGGATGATCCCCTCGGCATCGCTGGCGGCCACGATCGTTGAGCTGGCAGCGACACTGACCGCGCCCTCCGCCAGCGGCAGCAGGCGCGGTGCCCCATCGGCGGCGGCCGGGTCGATCAGCCAGACGCCGGTCGCTGCCGCGACGAGCAGACGATCATGTTCGGGCGCTGCTGCCAGCGCGTGGATCACGCCGTCGCCGAGGCGCAGCGGCGTCCTGGGGGCATTGCCCTGCGCCTGCGCGCTCGCGCTGAAAGCCAGCAGCAGCGCCGCCAGCCCCAGCCAAGGCCAGTGGATTTCCCAAATTGCGGAACGCATGAAGACTTGCATCAAAGGATGGCCCACGGGAAGGAGTCGCAGCCTCACTTAGACTCTTGGGATTGGGTTGCGATATCGCCGCCAGATTCCTCGCTGCGCAGGTGGGATATATCGCTTTTATCCCAAATATATCCCAATTATTTCAGATCTGAGTTATTAAAATTCATTTAAATCCCTGATTGCTGCTGGCTTCGCCGCGCTCATGCGCCTCGGTGTGGCGGCGCGCCTCGTCTTCTTCGGCCAAGGTCGCCAGAAAGCGTGGGTTGGCTATTTCGAGCGCGCCGGCCGCGCGCGCGAGCAGGTGGGCCAGCAGCGCGGAGCGGCGATCGGCTTCATCAAAGGCGCCGGCGCGGATGGCATCGTACAGCCACGCTTCGCGCTCGGCCAGCGCGGCGCTGGCCGCGGCTGGATCGGGCGGCAGCGGCAGCGCAACGCCGGTGAGTGCGTTCAGGCGCGCCCATTCGGCGCGCGTCTGCTCGTAGCCATATTTGAGCTCGCGCCCGGCGATCTTGAGCACATTGATCGCGACCAGCGTTTGGTAATACAATTTTGGCTCGGCCTTGACGGCTGGGATGACCTGCGTTTCGAGATGGATCTGCACTGCTTCGATCAACTCAAGTAAAGTGGGGCGGTCGGTCATCGCGTCACACTCCGAGCGCGGCGATCAAGCGCAGCATTTCCATCTGCATCTCGGCGGAGCGGCGTCCCAAGCTGGCCAGTTCCACGCTGAGATCGCGCCCAGAGAGATGGCGGTTGGCCTGCGCGAGGCAGATCGCCCCCCAGCGCAGGTTGCCGAGAAATTCCCAGAAATCGACGGCCTGCCGGTCGACCGTGCGCCCGCTGTAGCGTTCGTAGGCTCGCAGAAATGGCTCGCGATCGGCGATGCCGCCCAGCCGCAGGTGCCCAACACCGAAGCGCCAGTCGCGCATGCAGGGGTAGCCCAATTCCTCGAGCGGGTCGCCGAGATGCGCAAACTCCCAATCGGCGACGGCGGCGATGCCCGTCTCATTGACGATCAAATTGCCGAGGCGAAAATCGCCATGGATGAAGGTCAGGGTTGCGGCTGGCGGCGCGTTTCGCTCAGCCCAACGCAGGGCGAACTCGAAGGCTGGGCTGCGAATCTCCAGCGTATCGAGCAGGTCGTAGATCTGAGCGATCACATCCTGCGCCGGGCTCAGGCCGTCGGCAGGCCGCGGCAGAAAATCGGGGGGCTCCAGCCGGTGAATGCGCGCGAGCTGCTGCGCCATTTGATCAGGAAGGGCGGCGCGGGCGGCGGCCAGTTCGGGCATCTGCACGATCTTGCGGCCGATGGCGATGCCGTCGACAAACTCCATCAAAAAGAACGCGCCTCCCAGCAGGTCTGGATCCGGGCAGCACCAGCGCGGCCGCGCCACACGAACGCCTCCAGCCTGGGCGAGCTGCATCACGCGGAATTCCTGACAGCGTGTCAGCGCGCGCTCGGTCATGGCGCTGGGCAGGTCTCGCCGCAGCACGTAGCGCTCCTCAACGCCGTCGATGCGCAGTTTGACCTGCCACATATCGCGCGATGCGCCGCCCGCCAGCGGCGCCGCGCCGCACACCTCCACCGGCAGGCCGGTTTCGGCGCGCAAGAAGAGGCTCAGGCGTTCGCTCAACAGCTCTGGTGTCAGCGTCGCGGTCATCTTCCATCTTGGCAGACTGTTCAGCCGGCGCTGGGTTCGCCCTCGCCCAGGCCCTCGATCACTGGCAGCCCCTCCGCAAGCCACGCGTTGAGTCCACCCGCCATGTTCATGACCTCTTGAAAGCCGTGCATTTGCAGCAGGCTCGCAGCGATCTGCGAGCGAGCGCCGCTCGCGCACACCACGATGATCGGCAAGTCTTTCGGCAGCTCATCGAGATGGCGCGGCAGGACGCCGTACATGATGTTGCGCGCCCCATCGATGCGCTGGCTGAGATATTCGCTGTGCGCGCGCACGTCAAGCAGGATCGCATGGCTGTCGGCCAGCCGCTCGGCCGCCTCGCGCACCGAGATAACCGGCAGCGTCTCGGTCAGCCCTTCGACTTGGTCAGGCGGGAAATAACCGGGGATATGATCGACGCCGATGGCGCGGAGTTGTTTGACCAGCGCCGGCACGGCGGCTTCGGGCGCGATCAGGTAGGTCGGCTCGTTGTAGCGTACGAACCAGCCGGCATACGTGTTGAAACTGCTGCTCGGCGGAATGTTGAGCGTGCCTGGAATATGGGCATAGGCGAACTCGTCGGCGCTGCGCGCGTCGATAACCAGCAGGCGCTGGCGCAGCAGATCGGGCAGGATGAAGCCCTCCAGCATCTCGATCGAGGGCAGGTCGTCGAGCAGCGCCGGCCCTTCGCGGTTGACCTTTTTCATCTGCGCGAAATAGCGCGGCGTCTCCGGCTGGCCGTCGAGCAGCCAGCGGACGAAAGCATCTTGATCGTCGAATTGAAAAGCCGGATTGAACAGCTTTTCATAGCCGAGCGTGCTCGAAGGCACAGCGCCAAGCGCTTTGCCGCAGGCGCTGCCGGCCCCGTGGCCGGGCCACACCTGCAGGTAATCGGGCATGGCGCGCAGCCGCTGCATGTTGGCAAACTGCCCGCGCGCGCCAACCTCGGCGCTGCCGAGCATGCCGACGGCTGTTTCGAGCAGATCAGGGCGGCCGATATCGCCCACAAACAGGCAGTCGCCGGTGAACAGGCCCATCGGCCGATCGGCGGCGGCTGTGTCGGTCAATTGAAAGATGACATGCTCCGGCGTGTGACCGGGCGTATGCAGCGCTTCAAAACGCAGATTGCCGATCATGAAGGCAGAGCCTTCTTGCAGCAGCACATCATCGGGCCCAGCGAAGGCGTATGCCCATTCGCTGCCGCCCATGCCGCTCAGATACAGGCGCGCGCCCACGCGGGCGGCCAGCTCGCGGCTGCCGCTGACGAAATCGGCATGAATGTGCGTCTCGGCGGCCGCGACGATGCGCACCCCCTCCTGTGCCGCGGCTTCGAGATAAGGTTCAATGTCGCGAGCGGGGTCGATCACGATCGCTTCGCCAGTCGCCTGGCAGCCAACCAAGTAGGAAGCCTGCGCTAAAGCCCGATCGTAGAAGTATTTCAGAAGCATACGTTTTGCATCCTAGCCAGTTTTTGACGAATTTCGATGTATACTGAGAGTGTAGCATGTTTTGAAATAATCAGAGCATACCTCCTTGTCGTATGGCTGATCTGTAAAATGGAAATTTACACTTGTCCAACACAAACCTAACTGTTATCTCAGACACTACTCATGGCGAAAACTTACTCTATAAGCATAGACGCTGGTAAGCAGCATTGTTCTGCTTGCCTGTAAGGTGTTTTAGCTAGAAGGTGCTGACTTATGAAAGCTCCACAGACAGGACTGGCCGTCATTGCTGCGCTGCTGCTGGTAGCGCTGTTCTCGTTCGCGATCGGCACGCAAACAGCCGCCACCAACGCCGGCCCTACCAGCGCTTCCATCGCCGCTTTCACCGCGCCGATCAGCGCGCCACCGGCAGCGCGGCCAGTGACGGAACCGATCATCACAACGGAAAACGAACGGATCTACTCGACGATCTATAACGAGGTCGCGCCTTCGGTCGTCTCGATCAACGTCGTCGCTCGGCGCGCTGGCGGCATGCAGCAGCGCGATGGACTGGCGCAGGGCAGCGGCACCGGCTTTGTGGTCGACCGCGAAGGTCACATCATGACCAACTTCCACGTCGTAGAAGGCGCGGTGCAGATTGAGGTCAACTTCTTCGATGGCCGCATCGTCCGTGGCGAGATCGTCGGCACTGACCCCGACTCTGACTTGGCCCTGCTGCGCGTCACTGATGTGCCGGCTGAAGCGCTGTACCCTGTCGTCTTGGGCGACTCCGATGCGCTCTTCATCGGGCAAGAAGTGGTCGCGATCGGCAGCCCGTTCAACCAGCGCTGGACGATGACGACTGGCATCATCAGCGCGCTCGACCGCACCATTCAAGGGCTAACGCGCTTCTCGATCGGCGCGGTGATTCAGACCGATGCGGCCATCAACCCGGGCAACAGCGGCGGGCCGCTGCTCAATTTGCGCGGCGAGGTGATCGGCGTCAACTCGCAGATCATTAGCCGAACAGCCAGCAACTCGGGCATTGGCTTCGCCATCCCGAGCAACCTCGTCCAGCGCGTGCTGAGCGAGCTGCTCGAAAATGGGCAGGTGAACTACAGCTATCTCGGCATCAGCGGCGATGAGATGTCGCTCGCTTATATCGACGCGCTCAACCTGCCGAATACGGCGCGCGGCGTGGTCGTCGCTGCCGTAGAACCGGGCAGCCCGGCGGCGCGGGCGGGGCTGCGCAACCCGGCAAACCCGATCACGATCGACGGCCGGCGCGTGCCGCGGTCGGTCGATATCATCACGGCGATTGATGGCGTGCCGATCGCCGGAATGCCGACGCTGATCGCGTATCTGGCCAGCAACACCCAGCCCGGCCAGACCGTAACCCTGACGGTGCTGCGCAACGGCACCGAGCTGCTCGAACTGCCGGTGACCTTGTCGCCTCGGCCTGGCGCGCGCAGCAGCTGTTTCAGCCTCGTTTTTTCTGGCTGACTACGACGCTCACCCAAGGGTGAGCGTCGTCTCTATGCTGGCCAGCCTCTTGATGAATACCATGTTATAATCAACGGTCTGTACAGTAAAATCGGCGCGCAAGCTGTGATGAGGACGTGCCCGCGTGCTGCGCTATAATCTACGCTACCAACTCTTCTTGATCGCCAGCGATATCGTGTTGGTCACGATTGCGCTGATGGCCTCTTCGGCCCTGCGCATCGCCATCGATCTCGGCGCCGAGGGCGTCGATGCGGCGTTCGCCACGCCGCTGGCGCTCTATCCGATCGCCGCGGCGCTGTGGATCTTCGCCTTCAGCCAGACCGGCGTTTACGCCGCGCACGGCGGCACGCCGTTCAACCAAACGCTGCGCCGGCTGCTGGCCGGCCACGCGCTTGCCTGTTTGCTGTTCTTGGGCGCCCTGTATATCACCTTTCGCGATTATTCGCGCTTGCAGGCGTTGTACTTTTTGTTTTTGCTGCTGGTCTTGTTCGTGCTGCATCGCGGCCTGCTGGCGCTGTTTCAGCGCCGGCTGGCACATTATATCAACAGCGAGCGTAATATTGTCGTCGTCGGCATGAGCGAGTCGGTCCATCGCGTCGGGATGAGCATCGCCGACAGCGAGCTGGCCGGGCTGCATCTGGTCGGCTATGTGCGCGCTTTCCCCGATGACGTTTTCCCCGATCAGGTCGTCCTCGGCGCAGTGGATGATCTGCCGGCTATTGTGCGCAAGCACCGGGTTGATGAGGTGATCATCGCGCTCAAATGGTTTGACCAACCCGCCAGCGCGCTGGTCACGCGCATCATGCACCTGCTGGAGCGCTACCCCGTCAACATCCGCATCGCGCCCGATTATTCCGAGCTGGCCTATTTCCGCGCCACGCCGGAGGATTTCAACGGCGTGACGCTCGTCGGCCTGCGCGAGGCGGTGCTGTCTCCCGCCGAGCGCATCCTCAAACGACTGTTCGATATCGTCTTCTCCGTGCTGGTGTTAGCGCTCGCCTGGCCGCTGTTTCTGATCATCGCCCTGGCCATCCGGCTCGACAGCCCGGGGCCGGTGATTTTCCGTCAGCAGCGCATCGGCCAGCACGGCCGCCGCTTCACCATGTACAAATTCCGCTCGATGTACGTCAATGCCGACCGCATCATCAGCCGGGAGGAGGCGAGCAATTATGTGAAACGGCGCGATGACCCGCGCGTAACACGGGTGGGGGCGTTCTTGCGCCGCACCAGCCTCGACGAGCTGCCACAGTTCATCAACGTGCTCAAAGGCGATATGAGCGTCGTCGGCCCGCGGCCTGAGGTAACCTGGCTGGCCGAGCATTATGAATGGTGGCAGCGCAAGCGCTTTGAGGTGCCGCAGGGCATCACCGGCTGGTGGCAGGTCAACGGGCGCGCCGATAAGCCCATGCGTTTCAACATTGAAGATGACCTGTTTTACGTGCGCAATTACTCGTTCTGGCTCGATGTGCAGATCTTATTTCGCACCATCTACACGCTCATCACTGGCAGGGGCGCCTACTGATGCCGCCGCGCCCTCATCGCCCCGCTTTCTGGCTGGGCCTCATCCTGCTGGTTCAGCTTGCGCTTGGGGGCGCTTTAATCGCGGCTGCACCGTTATGGCACAGCCACGAACATGACTATTACGCAGTCACCCGCTTTTTGATCGAAAACGGCCGCCTGCCGACCGAGGCCGATGCCCCGCCAGGTGAGGCGGCTGCGCGCCAGATCACGCAGCCGCCGGCCTATTTCTGGGCCGCCGCGCCGATCGTCGCGCTGCTGGATGACGGCCAGCCCGTGCCGCCGCCGCGCTACCCTGGGCTGTTATGTGTGGGCGGCGAGTTCGCCAGCAGCTCGCTGCTGCCCTATGCCCCGCCAGCCGCCGATTATGACCCGCCGCGCGGCGCGGCGCTGGCCGGCTATGGGCTGCGCCTGCTCAACCTTGCGCTGGCCGCCTTCGCCGTGGTGTGGACATGGGCGGCCGGACGGCTGCTGTTCCCGCACAAACCGGCGCTGGCGCTGACCGCCGCTGCCCTGCTCGCTTTTGAGCCGACCAGCCTGCGCATCGCCACGACCATCAGCAACGACGCGCTGCTGCTGGTGCTCGCCGCGGCGGCGCTGTATGCCTGCGCGCGCATGGCCGCGGCCGATCAACTGCAAGGGCGCTGGATTGTGCTGGCGCTGGGGCTGGGGGCGGCGGCCGTGCTGACGCGGCTGGCTGGCTGGGCAGTGCTGGCCTTCGTCGCGCTGACCCTGATCGTCGTCCTCGCCCGCGAGCTGCGCCGCGCGACCGGCCCTGGGCGGGTGCGCGCGCAGCGGCTGGCCTTGATCGGCGCTGGGCTGTTCGTGCCGGCCCTCGGCGGGCTGGTCGCGTTTAATCTCGCCGAGTCTGGCTCAGTTTTTGGGCGCTACGCCTTTCTCGACCGCCTCGTGCTGGAGACTGCCACCAGCTTGAACCTGAGCGCCCCGCTGATCATCGGCGTGTTAGACCACACGCGGCTGTCGTTCCTTGAGCCGTTTGAACTGCTGCGGCCGCGCGCGGCCCTGCGCACCGTCTACGTGCTGCTGCCAGTTATCGGGTTGGCCGGGGCGGGCGCGGCGCTGATCGCCGCGGCAGCGCGGCGGCGGGGGGACTGGCTGCGCGGGCTGCTGCTGCCGGCCGTGCTGGCCGGCCTGACGATTGGGCTGGTCCTCTTCCGCAACAGTTTGAACGTGAACGCCAGCGGCGGCGTCACGCTGTATAACACGGCCGCGCTGTTCGCGCCGCTGCGCTATTATGCGCCGGCGCTGCCGGCGTTCGCCCTGCTGATCGCGGCTGGCTGGTGGGCGCTGTCAAAGGCGACCGCCGCGCTCGCCCGCCCGATCTGGCCCTCTGCAGCTCGCTTGGCGGCGCTGCCAGGGATCGCGCTCGCGCTGCTGTGGGCGCTGGTCGCCGGGCTGGGGGCGCTGGCGCTTCCGACACGGCTGCCGCCCAACCCAGCGCTGACCGCAGAAGCGTTCGCCGCCCTGCCCCATGTCGCGCGTTTCGAGCCGCCGCTGGCCGCCGGCCCAACGCAGCTTCATGGTTACCGGGCCGCGTCGCGCGGCGAGGATGGCATGGTCGATCTGGTCGTCTATGCGAGCGTGAGCGCTGCGGCCGACAGTTTGATCGCTGAAGGAGGCATTGACGACGGCATCACTGCGCTGCGCTGCCAGACCGCGCCTGCGCGCGGCTTCTACCCGACCTCGCGCTGGCAGCCGGGCGCGATCATGCCCGTGGCGATGACCATCGCCAACTGCGCGGCGCCGCTCGAGGGCGGGGCGCAGCTCTCTTTCCGCTGGTTTGCAATGGGCGATGGGACGCTGGGCCAACCACTGGCCGAAGTCAGCCTCGGCGCGCTTGCGACGCCGCTCAGCCTCTCGGCGACGTGCCCGCCGGTCTTAGGCACCATCGCTGAGGGGTACCGCGTCACCGCTTTTCACTCGCCGCCGATCGTGCGCGCGGGCGAAGCCTATCTGCCGTCGGCCAATTGGCTGGTGACGGAGCGGTCGGCGCAGGTCGCCGCGCGCGCGTTCGCTTTCATCCACATCGAAACCGGCGCCGCCTATCTGTGCACCGACGCCGATCGCGCCGCTTCGGCGTGGGGTGTGGGAGAGTACGTCTACTTCGACCGCTGCCCGATGACCTTCCCCGACGACGCGCCGGCCGGGCGCTACGCCGTCAGCGCGCTGCTGCTCGATCGAGACGGCCGGCCGCTGCCAGCCGTCGATGGGCGGGGCGAACCACTTCCGGGCGAGCGCGTGCCGCTCGGCGAGATCATCTTCGAACGCTGACGATCATCACCCGTCATCGCCCGCGCTGGTTTCACTCGCCAGCCGCTCGGCGATGAGCTGCAGATCGCCGGCTGCGCTTGCAAGGCCGATCAGACCGAGGCCAGCCGTAAGCAGCCCGAGCGCCGCCTGCGCGACCGTGGCCGCCAAGACGACGCCGATCAGGCCGAGCGCGCCGATCAGCAGGAAGACGAAAGCGGGCAGCCCGGCGACGAACACGTACTGGCGCGTCGTCAGGTCAGGCGGGAGATCGATGTGCCGCCCGGTCACGCGCGCGGGCCGCCGCCCGATCAAGCGCAGCGCCAGCCAGTGCAGCGCCTCGTGCGGCGGCCCGAAGATGCGCAGCAGCCAGGCCATCGTGCCCCGGTCACTTCGAGCGCGGGAAGTTCAGCCCATCGATGGCGGCGGCGGCCGCGAAGTCTTTGTCGGTCAGCGCGCTGCCGGCGTCATGGGTCGTAAAGCTGACGGTCACTTTTTTGTAGCCGATGTGCAGGTCTGGATGGTGGTTCAGTCCTTCGGCGATCACGCCGACGGCGGCGGCCAGCGCCAGCCCAGCCGTGTAACTGTCGAGCGTGAACGTCTTGGTGATCATGCCGCCCTCGCGCTGCCAGCCGTTGAGCTGACGCAGCCGTTCGGCGATCTCATTCTCCGTCAAAGGGGTAGAAGGCATGGTCAGTTCCATCCTCATCATCTCAGCGAGCGTTCACTGGCATTATAACGCCTGGGGCGGTCAGCAGAAAACAGGTTGAAATTACGCATTGGCCAGTAATTTGCGCTGAAGCAATGGGACAGTTCAGTTCACCTGCGCTGGTGCTAATGCCAGCGGGACCAGATCACATATGCTAGATCGTGATAACACCGGTGCAAACGAAGAACAGGTCCGCGTCGATATTATCTGACGGGGCGGGTACGCTGCTTTATACGCTAACGTATCAAAATCTCCTCGACACCTATGTGGGCGGCACAGGGAATTTCCTTTACACCACGACGCCGCAGTATAATCCAATCACCTTTACGGTGATGAGTTTGGCGGGCAACGGTTTGCCAGAGCAGGTTGATTTTGTCGCGCAGGGCGATTGTGACGGCTTGCCGACTTTTCAAATGCCTTCACCTAAACCGCTTTCGCTACCCTTCGTCCCTATCCCGACCGGGTCGGTGGTTGGCCGGCTGACGCGCACGGCGCAGATCTTCTACGCGCCAGGCGAAGAATCGCCGGGCAACGTTCTGCCGGGCGGTCAGACTTTCTGGGTCGTGGGTTTTGATGAGACCAGCCAATATGCCAAGCTCGTGCTGGCCTGCCAGTACGTGTGGGTCCAGGCGGACGCGATCGGCCCCAATTTCAAGGAGCCGTGGTTCGGCGCGCCGCTGCCTGATCGTGTCGTCGAGTAGCAAGACAGGCTGGCTTCAGAACGAACGGGGCGCTCAGTGAGCGCCCCGTTTTGATTCCGCACAGCGTTCACTTCTCTGAAGGAAGGGAAGCTGAGCGGCAAATTTTACGAATTTGAGACCATTCTAATGTCATAGTGCGCCGATATTAATACAAAATATTGGATGTCGATATGAGCGTATCGACCACTCATCATAGATGCGACCGAAAAGTTTAACAAGGAGGAAATTATGCTGAGTCGCATAACGTTCGGTGTCATCATACTCGTCCTTATTGGGTTTGCTGGTTTTAGATCGGCTTTTTCCGTCAGTAATGTAGTCGTTGAGGGAGATATTACGCTCTGTGACGCGGGGAACACGAGAGCAAGAATCGATGCAACTGCTCTCAGTGCGACCTTTGATCGGGATAACACGGGTAATGGTCTTGAACGGGTTCGCGCCGAAGTTCGCGACGGAGCAGGGACGATCCTCTATGAGGAAGAGGCAGAGTTCCCGCTAAACTTCTCGCTTTCTTTTCCTCCTGGGACCTATTCGCGCAATTATACAATCCTCCCTCAATACAACCCGCTCATCGCACGCGCGATTAGCCTCGCTGGCAACGATCTTGAGGAGCAGGTCGTTTATACGTATCAGGACGAGTGTGAGGGTCTGCTCCTTTATGAGGAGCCCGTTGACCCCGAAGAGCCAATTGACCCTGAGGAGCCGGTTGACCCCGAAGAGCCAATTGACCCTGAGCAGCCGGTTGACCCCGAAGAGCCAATTGACCCTGAGCCCGAGCCTGAACTGACCCCGGCGCCAGCGCCGACGCCGCAAAGGCCGTGCCTCCCTGTCCCGACCGGGTCGGTGGTTGGCCGGCTGACGCGCACGGCGCAGATCTTCTACGCGCCGGGCCATGTATCGCCGGGCAACGTTCTGCCGGGCGGTCAGACTTTCTGGGTCGTGGGTTTTGATGAGACCGGCCAATATGCCAAGCTCGTGCTGGCCTGCCAGTACGTGTGGGTCGAGGCGGACGCGATCGGCCCCAATTTCGAGGAGCCGTGGTTCGGCGCGCCGCTGCCTGATCGCGTCGTCCAGTAACGGGGCGAGCAGGCTTCAAAACGAACGGGGCGCTCAGTGAGCGCCCCGTTTTGATTCCGTCACGCAGAAGCGCGTTTCAGCACAGCGCGACATAGCCGAGCGCGCGCAGCACATCATAGATGATCGGCAGGCGCTCCCACAAACACAGCTGATCGACCGCCACCAGCCCAACGACCGTCCCGCAGCAGCAGAACAGCGACAGACCAACGCACCCAAGCAGGATGTAGCGCGTCGTGTTGCTGGGTTCTTCCTCGCGCACCGCATACGGGTCATAATCGCCGTAAGTGCCGGGCGCTTGGGTGCCTGGTGTTTGCACGCCGGCATAAGCGGGCGGCGGGCTGTAGGCGCCGTAGGGGGGCTGGCTGGCGGGCTGCTGCGGCGCTGGCGCGGGCTGGTAACCGGCAGCAGGCGGCTGGTAGCTCGAGCCGCTGCTGGGATAGCCTGGCACTTCAGGGCGCACTGGGGGACGGTAAGGCGCAGCCTGGCCGGGGGGCGCGTAGCCCTGGCCCGCTGCTGGCGCGCCGCTGGAAGGCGGGGCAAAGCTCGGCGCGGCGCCGGGCACCGTCCCTACTGGGGCACCCGGAAACTCGCTCGGCGCAGCCGCCGCCGATTCGTAGGCGAGCGTGACCGTTTCGCCCAAGCCGATCATGTCGCCTGGACGCAGCGGGCGCGCCCCGGTCAGCCGCTGCCCGTTGATGAACGTTCCATTGGTCGAGCCGAGGTCTTCGATTGTGAAACCACCCACGGCGCGCGTCATCCGCATATGATGCCGACTGACCTCCGGGTCGTTGATCACAATGTCATTGGTGATGTCTCGGCCCAGCGTGATGATGTCTTTATTAAGATCGTAAGTCTGGTTGGGCTGCGGGCCGCGGCGGACGACCAGCCGGAAGCTGTCGTTGCCCTGATTCATACGTCCTCCTCAGTGCGGATGGCATCTCCCGCGCGACGTGTCACTCGACTGGAAGTATACGGGGATCGAGAAGGACTGTCAAATGAGGGAGTTTAGCTCTCATGTGGGCAGCCTGCCGCTGCCAGCCAGATCATGACCACCGCCGGCGGCGCGAGCCCACCGGCGGCGATCCTGTGAAGGCGCGGGGTGAACGGCGCACCCTCACCCTCCCCTCGATCGACGATCTGCGCCGCTTTACAGGCGAGACTCCCGCCGCGGGACGAGCGGGATGCTCCCGTTATAAAAGGTTTGAAAATTATTGTTGCTCGTCCACAATGCGAAGTGATAAAGCTGGTAAAGCGCCCCGATGCGGCGGAACAGTTCATTGGCGATCGAGTCGAGGGCCAGAACCGGGTCGTCCAGCTCATACCATACCCCGACGCGCAGCCAGTCGTGGCCATCAGCGAAGGTGCTGATCCATTCATCAAGGAACGTTCCACGCAGGAGCTGGCGGTTGGTCAGGTGCCGGTCGCTCAGGTAGATGCCCTCCCAGAACCCGAAGTAATAATTGCCATCCATACGCTGGATCAGGCTGCGCAGCATCTCACGATGGCGGGCGACGGACAGCTTGCCGATCAAATTGCGCTGATCCCACCATGCAGCCGGCGACAGGATGAAATCGACGGCGAAATGGTCAGGCGTCAGCCG
>DAOTYT010000035.1:0-11597 GCA_034434615.1 Anaerolineae bacterium
ATCAGTTCGATCTCGAAGATCAGGTCGCTGTTGGAAGGGATCGTGCCGGGCACGCCCTGCACGCCGTAAGCCAGTTCGGACGGGATGTAAAACACATAGCGCGAACCGACCGGCATGAGCTGGACGCCTTCCGTCCAGCCGCGGATGACGCCGGTGAGCGGGAAGGTGTTCGGACTACCGCGGTCATACGAGCTGTCGAACTGGCGGCCGTTGGTTAAGCAGCCGCGGTAGTGAACAGTCACCCTGTCGGCAGCGGTTGGGCGCGGCCCAGCACCTTCGGCAAGGACGACGTACTGCAAACCGGAGGCGGTGATCGTCAGCTCGCTGGTATTGACGATCTCGACCAGCGAAGCGCAGTCATTGGTAGGCTGCGTGCCGCGGAGATTCATGCCGAGCAGGAAAATTGCTAAGGCCGCAACTAAGGCGATCGCGCCGATGACGAGCACGAGATTGGTTCGATCGCGCCGGCGGCGCTTCGCTCTTCCCTTAAAATCCTTCTGGCGCGGGGAGGATTTGCTCACGGATCGATTTCTCCTGAAGCCGATAGCTCAAAAGTGTAGTGTACCTGAAGATCGCGCTCACGGCCATGCGCACCCCGCGCCGTGATCCCAAGCTCCCTCGTCGATTTAACGGACGCTGGTTATACTTAAGGTGTGAAACGCTGTTTGATCTTGACTGTTTTAATCGCGCTGGCGGCCTGTCAGCCTCAGCCGCTGGCCGGTGTGGTCACGCCGGACGAGCCGCTTTTCCCGACGATGACGCCCGGCCGTGTGCTGCGCGGCCCGCTGCCGACGGTGATCGCCCTGCCGCTCGATGGCAGCTTGAGCAACCCAGCGACTGCCGTCGCCCTCGCTAACCGGCCGACCGCTACGCCGAACCTGAGCGCCTGCCCGGCGGCCGATCCCGCGCTCGTTCTGGAGGGGCCGCCCGTCACTTCGGTGCGCGAACTGGACGACGCAGTCGCGCGCTTTTTAAGCGCTGGTGGAACTGTGCAAGCCTTAGAAACCGCCCTGCGCGAGCGGTGGGGTGTCCTAGGGGCGGAGGGCGTGGTGCGCGGCGACCTCGATTTGACCGGCGAGGGCGTGCCCGAGGTTATCATCACGGTGGTGACGCCGGGAGAGGGCGGCAGCCTGCTCATCTTCGGCTGCGTCGATGGGCGCCACCTGCCGCGCTATCAGGCGCTGATCGAGGGAGCAACCGCTGCGCCCGCGCTGTTGAATACCGTCGACATTAATGTCGACGGCCTGCCCGACCTGCTGTTCAGCGCCGAGGTATGCGCTGGCGGCGCCTGCCAGTATGAGACTGGCCTCGTCACATGGAGCCGCCAGCTTGGGCGTTTCATCAGCCTGCTCGAAGGCCCGCTGCGCAGCGAGGCGCCGCCGGTCATTCAGGATGTTGATGGCGACCGCGTCGGCGAACTGGTGGTGCGCTTCGATAACCCCGGCAATGCGCAGACCGGCCCGCTGCGCACCGGGGTCACCATCTACGATTGGAATGGGATCGTCTACACGCGCGCGATCACCCAGCTTAACCCGCCGCGTTTTCGCATCCAGGTTATTCACCAAGCCGATGAGGCCTTCGCCGCCGGGGCAGCCCAAGAGGCCATCGCGCTCTATAATCTGGCGCTGGACAGCCCCGCGCTGGAGAACTGGCACAATAACGACGCCGAGGTGCTGCGCGCCTATGCGCTCTACCGCCTGCTGCTGGCGTATGCCGATACCGGCGACCGCCGCTTGGTCGAGACGCACCAAACCGTGCTGCAAAACTACAGTGATTTCGACACAGCGCCGGTCTACGCGGCGCTGAGCATCGCTTTCTGGAATGCCTTTCAAACGTCTAATAATCTGCGTAGCGCCTGCGCCGCGGTGCAGGATATAATCCAAGCGCGGCCGGAAGCGCTGACGCTGCTCAACCGCTATGGTAGCCGCAGCCCGACTTATGCGCCAGCGACGCTCTGCCCGTTCTGATGCTGAGTTTCCCGCCGCGCCGCGATGCGCGCCTCCTCTGAGCTGCCCACCTGCTCGGTCGTTGGCCTGCGCGTTTTTGCAGGGGCACAGGGCTGCCCCTGATCATAATCGCATTCGAGGGTGATCATGTCCGAACTGCTGCAATACTTCAAAGATCGGCGCCAGCAGATGACCGATCTGCTGATCGAGCTGGTGAGTTATGAAACGCCGACGCGCGACAAAGCGCACGTTGACCGGCTCGGCAATTTCATCGAAGCGCAGTTCCGCCAGCTTGGCGCTGCTTCGATCGAGCGCTTTCCACAAACCGAAGTTGGCGATCAACTGCTGGCCAAGTGGAATGAAAAGGCGCCCGGCAAACCGATCATGTTTTTGATCCACACCGATACAGTGTGGCCGCTGGGGACGCTGGCCGAGCGGCCAACCCGCATTGATGAAGACGGCCGGCTGTTCGGCCCCGGCGCGATCGATATGAAGGGCGGCATCACGATCGTGCTGTCGGCGCTGCGCGGCCTGTGCGAGCGCGGAGAGCTGCCAGACCGGCCGATCTGGGTATTGATGACCACTGACGAAGAAGTGGGCAGCGTCTACTCCAAACCGATCATCGAGGCGGTTGCGCCGCAGGCCGGGCTGGTGCTGGTGATGGAGCCCGCCACGATCGATGAGGCGCTCAAAACGTCGCGCAAAGGGATCGCCACCTACAAGCTGTCGATCGAAGGGCTGCCTTCTCATGCCGGCAACGCGCCGGAGAAGGGCATCAACGCCATCATGGAGTTCGCCCAACAGGCGATCAAGATCAACGGCTTCAATGACTTGAGACGCGGCACCTCGGTTTCGGTGACGGTTGTGCATGGCGGCAGCGCCACCAACGTCATTCCGGCTCATGTCGAGGCGTTCGTCGATACGCGGGCGATCACAGTGAGCGCTTATCAGGATATCCACGAACGGATGATGAGCCTGATCCCGTTCATCCCTGGCGCCAAGATTCGCGTTGAGAAGGTCAATGGCCACCAGCCGATGGAACGCAACGCGCAGATGCAGCGCGATTTTGCCCAGTGCAAAGCGATCGGCGAACGCTATGGCCTCACGGTGCGCGAGGACACCAGCGGCGGCGCATCGGATGGCAACACGGTGGCCGCGCTCGGCGTTCCTGTGCTCGATGGCTTAGGCCCGCAGGGCGATGGCCTGCATGCCCTCAACGAGCATGTGGTGCTCAACAGCCTGCCGCGCCGGGCTACCTTGATCGCGGGCATGTTAAAGGAATGGCAGTTTTGAGCTTGGCGCGGGGGCGCCGGAAGAAAACCTCCCGGCGCCTCATTTGTTTGAAAAGCGGTAGCCAACGCCGCGCGATGTCAAGATATACTCAGGATGCTCGGCATCGCGCTCCAGCTTTTGGCGCAGGTAATGGATGTAGAGCTTGAGGCTGTCGATCGCATCGATATACTCTTCGCCCCATGCCTCGGCGACCAGCTCGTTGCGCGGCACCACGCGGCCGGCATTGCGCACCAGCACGCCAAGCAGGTTGAACTCTTTTGGTGTTAAGTGTTTCAACTCGTTGCGAACGCGCACTTCGCGGTTCATGAAATTGATGCGAAATTCGCCGCCGTTAAAAACCAGTTCTTCACTCATATTGGGTTTGGGCGCGCGCCGCAAATTGGCGCGGATGCGCGCGACCAACTCTTCGTTTTCGAATGGTTTGGCGATGTAATCATCGGCGCCGATTTCCAGCCCACGCACCACATCCTTGACATCGCTGCGCGCCGTCAGAAAGACGATCGGCACATCCGACATTCCGCGCAGGCGTTTGCACACTTCCCAACCGTCCATATCTGGCATCATGATGTCGAGCAGCACCAAATCCGGCTGGTAGCGGTACGCTTTGCGCAGCCCATCTTCTGCGCTCGCCGCTTTGATGACCTCGAAACCGCGCCGCTCCAGCAAGATCCCGATAACGCTCAACGTCGTTTCCTCGTCATCAATGACAAGGATTTTTTCGCTCATGATGCACCTTCGTCGCAGTAGATAATGGTTGTTGCAAAATTCAAACCTAACTAACTGTATCATGACCTGTGATTACGCGCAAGGTTGTTCGTCGCTGCAACTTGCAGTACCATAGACGGTTGGTTGTTTCAGCATGCGCTAGGACAAAACCTACATGACCCATGCGTTGATCACCGGCGGGGCAGGCTTCATCGGCAGCCATCTCGCCGAGCGGCTGCTCGCCCACGGATATCAGGTCACCATCATCGATAACCTGAGCACAGGGCGCATCAAAAACATCGACCGGCTTGATAGCAACCCGAATTTTCGAGCCGCTATCGAGGATATTCGCAACATCCATGTCATGGATCGGCTGGTGAGCGAGTGCGATATCATCTTCCATTTGGCGGCGGCAGTTGGCGTGCAGCGCATCATCAGCGAACCGATCGAGACGATTGAGACCAACATCGGCGGGACGGAAGTCGTGCTCAAGACGGCGCGCCGCTATCGCAAGAAGGTGATGATCGCCTCGACTTCGGAAGTGTATGGCAAGGGCATTCGCATCCCATTTGCTGAAGACGACGATACCGTGATGGGGCCGACGATCCGCAACCGTTGGAGCTATGCCGCCTCGAAGGCGATCGACGAATTTCTGGCGCTCGCCTATCATAGAGAAGTCGGGCTTCCGGTGGTGATCTTCCGCCTGTTCAATACAGTAGGGCCGCGCCAGCATGGCCAGTATGGCATGGTGCTGCCGCGCTTCGTCAGTTGGGCGCTGCGCAGCGAGCCGCTTCAGGTTTATGGCGATGGCCAACAGCAGCGCTGTTTCTGCAATGTCAGCGACGTCGTCGCGGCCATTCATGCGCTCTCCCAAACCCCAGAGGCTGTGGGGCAGGTGTTTAACATCGGCAGCAGCGAGGAGATCACCATCCTCGCGCTGGCAGAGCGGGTCAAGGCGCGTACCGGCAGCTGCTCCGAGATCCGCCTGATTCCTTATGACGAAGCTTATGAAGCGGGGTTTGAGGATTTTCGCCGTCGCGTGCCCAGCCTTGAGAAGATCGGCCGCACGATCGGTTGGGCGCCGACAACCTCGCTTGACGAGACGATCGACCAGATCATCGCTTATCAACAGGAGGAGTTAACGCATGGCTGAGATCACCCGCAAAGAGCTGCTGCTCGCGCTCATCTCGGCAGGGCCAAATCCTCGGCTGGCCGGGGCCGACCTGACCGCCCTTGATATGACTCGGCTTGATATGAGCGGTTCGAACATGCGCGGCGCGCGCATGATGGCTTCGACCTTGCGCGAGGCGATCTTGCGCTCGTGCAATCTGTCGTTCGCTGACCTGCAAAGCGCGCAGATGGTCGGCGCCGATCTCGACAGCGCCAATCTGACCGGCGCCAATCTGGCTGGCATCAACATTCAAAGCGGCCGCCTCACCAATGCGATCCTCAACGGCGCGACCCTCAATGGCGCGAATTTGCAGGGCGCCAGCATGCGCGGGGCCAAGGTCGATAACGTCAAGTTTGACGAGCGCACCACGTGGCCCGATGGCAAGCGCGGCAGCCAGGCATCTCCAGCTGATTATATTTAACGCCCATCATTCGCGCGTGGCACCCGTCTGTTGAAGAGACGCGTGCCGCGCGCCGAAAGCCGCTCATCCAGCAGCGCCGGTCATGATCGTGCGCAGGATGATCGCGCTCATCAGCCCGAAACCCCAGATGTAGCTGCCCATCGCCGGGCGCTTTTTGGCGGTCGTTTCGACGTAAATGAAGAACGGCAGCGCCAGGATCGCACCCGCGCCATAGATGAGATGCACCTCGTCGTATGGACGGCCGCCGGCCGCATACATCGCCAAGCCGATTGCGCCCTCGATGATCATCAGCACAACGACGGCATATACCCCGCGCCGGAAGATCGGCGTCACGTCGCGATGGCGGATCAGGCCGATGTAAGTTGCCACCGCGAACATGACCAACCCAATGAGCAGACCAACGCGGCTGAGGACGTAATGCAGTTCTTTGAGCAAAGGGTACAGCTCGGCCATCAAACGCCTGCGCTGCCCTCGGTGCTCTGGGCTTGAAGCGCGGCCTCGCCTTGCTGGGAGGGCGCCTGTTTTGCCCCGCGCTGCGGGGCATCGTCTGGCACCCTGGTGGCCAGCAAAAAGCCGATGAAGATTAAGATGGCCCCGCCCATTTCTCCGAAGTACTTCAGTTCTGGCGCTTCGAGGCGAATGGCCACGCCGCCCAGCGCCGGCAGCAGGCCGCCCGCCGCAATGAAGAGGTTGCCGATCATACGGTTCGGCATGATCTGTTTGCGACGGAACAAGCGCGCCGAATAGATGGCGCCGCCCACCAGCGCCACCGTGCCCCAAACGTTCATCACCGGCGAAAAACCACGCACGCCGCCCCGCTGCATCACGTCGTTGAGGATGGTCGTCACGTCAACGCCGGGATACCAGGCGCTGCCATCGAGCGGGGTGAGGAACAGCGCCCACGGCAGTGTCATCGCGCAGATCAGAATCAGCGCCATTTGGATGTTGCGCGCGATATTGCCGCGCCGCACCAGCAGGTTGATCGAACCTTGCCCGAGCCAAGGCGCAACCGCGATCGCGCCGGACCAATACCACAGGGCGAAGAACGTCTCGCTCCAAACGAGGGCCAGCACCACTTGGCTGAACGCGCCGAGCGCGTACAACGCGAGGCCGATGCCCCACGCGAGCAGATGCGGACTTTTGCGCCCAGCACGAACGACGCGCCGCCAGCGCAGCAGCACCAGAGCAGCGAAGACGCCGCTGATCGCAGCAGTGATCACTGAGACGATAAAAGGGACCGTCAGCGTTTCCATGCCTAACCGTTTACCTTAACTTAAACAGGCGGAAAATCTGCAAAAATCTGTACATAGTATAAGAATTTTTAGGAGTTTTGTCATCAAAATGTGCGATGAGAAAGATCGGCATTGCCCCCTCTCCAAGAGGGGCAGCGTTTAACTGGCAGAGGGGGCTCTCAGGTGGTGAACAGGCTGAAAGCTAAGACCGGAGCGAGCGGCGCAGATCGTCTAGGCTGGTGGGGTCATCCTCTTCGCGCGCATCGAGCGCAGTAGCATCATCCGTCCTCGTCTCGCCGGGAGCCAGCGCCGTATGCGCATCGCCGTCTTGCAGCGCTGCGCTGCCTGAAAGCGGCCCTGGCTGCACGGCGCGCACGAAGAAGCCCAGCTCGCAGTAGCCATCACCGATCAGATACTCAAGCGCAAGGCCATTCAGCTCAAGGAAATCTTGCGCGCGCTCAAGTTCATAAGCGGCCATCTCGGTGCGCCAATCGCTGGCGAGCTGCTCGCGCAGGGCTGCGAGCGTCGGCGGGGGGGGCTTATAGGTGGTGTAGCGCACCCGAAACCACATGCCGGCTGGCCGCTGCGCCGTGATCGTGCGCACCCCCGGCCCGATGCTGTACGCGGCCGAGTGCAGCAGCAGCAGCGCCTCTTGCAGCGTTTCGCGATTGCCGTGCAGCAGCCGGTCGCTGCCGCTGCGATCGCCGCTGCTGTGGCGCAGCTCGACCGCCAGCCACTCGATCACGTCGGCAGCACTGAACTGGCGCATCGCCGACGGGGCGGGGCGCTGGCCGGTTTTATGGCGGATTAGCGCATTCCAAGCGTTGAACAGGTTATGGGCGCGCATCACCTGGCGCAGCGCCCGCTCTTTCCAGAAATTATCCGGTTTCGCGGCTCCTTCGGGCGTGTCAATCAAGGTGAGCGCGCCGACGGCGGCGTTCAGGTACTCAAGCATGCGCCGCTGCATCACGAAATGTACATCGGCCAGCGTCTTCCAATTCGGCTCGCGCATGCTCACGGGAGTCTCCATTCCAGCGCCAGTTCGATGCCATACCGCGGATGCCGTTCGGCGAACTGGCGGATATCGGCCAGCGCCTGCTGGAAGCTGGCGAGCAGCTCCTCATCGCTGCCCTTGAAGCGGCGCAGCGCTTGCAGCGCACATGGCACGCAGCCGCGCATGGCTCGGAAACTATCGGTCTCGCAGGGGATGCAGCCATTCAGGCGGATCATCATCAGCATGAAAGCGAGCGCGTCTTCGTGCACTTCTGAAACGGCTAATACCCGCTGAACCAGCGCCCGCCACTGCGGGCCACGCGCTTCTTTCAGCGCAGCGATGGCGCTGTGAGGAAACAGAATTTCGTTATCGGCGTACATAACAGCGTAAATCCTAAGGCTGTTTTACTGGCGAGGCGAGCGCGCGTCTGCGCTATACTGTTGTGGGCATTGTATGAAAAAATGAGGATGCGATCAACATGACTAAAGGGTTGATCTGGCTGCTGGCTGCCATGCTGGCGGGCTGCGGTGGCGGGGCCGTCGTCTTTGCGCCCACGCCCATCCCACCCGATGCAACCCCAACGCGCTATGCGCATCCGGCAGGGGTTTTTTCGATTGCGCTGCCCCGCACATGGTCGCTTTACGAACAATACACGACAACGCTGGCCTCGGCCGCTTTCGCCCCGCCCGGTGCCGAGCAGCCAGCTCTGCTGCTGGCCGTCATCGACCTTGGCCGCGACATCGACACGGCGCTGTTCGCCGATTTGATCGGGCGCTATCAAACGCAGGTGCGGCCCGATGTCGGCGCTTATACAGAACAGCATCGCGAAGCGATGGGAGATGGAAGCTGGCGGTTCACCGGTTTGCGCACGTTGCCGGGCGGTGCGACTGAGCAGGTCAACACGTTTCTGCTGCGCGAAGGCTCGCATCTCGGTTTGATCGAAGTCGTTGTCCCCGAGGCGGCCGCCGCGCAGGCTGCTCTGGAGCAGATCATCAACAGCTTCGCCTTGACGCCGAACGACTCACTGCAGCCGGCCGAGCTGACCACGCTCAGTTTCGCTCGACGCAGCGGCTTGAGCATTCTGCATGTGGCGGGATGGTCGACGCCGGAAGGCGTATTTTTCATCACCGGCGAGGTCGCCAACCATGGAACATCCACCCTCACTGGTCTGCCGATCGAGGCGGCGCTGCTGACGGCTGATGGCGCAGTGGTCGCGGGGGCGATCGATACGGTCATGGGGCATGGCATTGCGCCGGGTGGGTTCGCGCCGTTCAGCCTGCGTTTTGGTCAGGGGCAGCCCTCCGGCGCGCGGGAATTCCTGCTGCGCATTGGCGGGGAAGTCGACGGCGAAATTTGGCTGCCCGATCCGGAGGCGCGCGTGGTGGGCGCAGAAGCGCTCAGCTGGACGGACGAGTCGACGTTCGATGAACTTGGCCGTCTGCACATCAGCGGGATCGTCACCAATAACGGTGAACGACCGGTGCGCGATCTGCGCGCGATCGCGACAATTTTCGACGGCGCTGGCAGCGTGATCGGGGCCGCTTTCCTCGACATCGAACCCGCTGTGCTGGCGGCCGGTGAAGAAGCCCCGTTTGCGCTGATGCTGCCTGAACTTGGAGGCGACCCCGTCAACTACATCGTGACTGTGCAGGGGCTGCCATGAGACCCGCGCTGATCTGGTTCGAAGTGATTGGCGTGCTGGTCGATCCGGTGCGCCTCCGCCGGCGGATGCCGAGCGCGATCGCGGCGGTGATGGCTGAACACTGGGGCGGCCGGCAGCAGCGATGGGCCGCCGCTTACCAGGCGATCCGGGCTGATTGGGACAGCTACTATGCCGATCTCGACCTGCGCGGCGACGAGGGCGTGGCCGATCTATGGGAAGGCTGCTTTCGCACGACGCGGGCGCTCTTTCGGCGCGCTGGCGTGCCCGAACCTGCTCACGACGTTTTGATCGCTTTTGCGCGCGAGCTGCCGGGTTTAGCGGCGCGCCGCTGCCAGGCTCTGTATCCAGAGGCGATCGACGTCGTTCAAAGGCTCCACGCTGAAGGGATCCGTCTCGGCGTGCTGACTCATGTGCCTGGGGCAGCGGCGCGCGGGTATCTCGTCGCAGGCGGCATCGCCAGCTGCTTTCAGGCGCCGGTGCTGGGCATGGATGACCGCGGACAATTCGACAAGGATTATGCCGCCGCGCAGCGCGGCGTCGACGAGCGCCTGCCGCGCGCGGCCGTGCTCATCGTCGAAAGTGACGCGGCAGCCGCGCGCGCAGCACGGGCCGCCGGTTGGCTGGCGCGCGGCATCAGGCCGGCAAAGGCGGGGCACGATCTGCGCGCGCTACTGACCGATCTCGCCGAGCAGCCGGAACAGCTCGAGCAGTTCGGGCGGGGTGAGGTCGTCCTGCGTGTCGATCGTGCGGCTGCCATCCGGCCCGTCGACGGTCAATGAATAATAAAGCGTATCGGCGCGCACCGGGCCAGTGAAGATGCCCTCAAGGTTGAAGAAATCGATGGCGCGCAGGCGGCGCGCGATCGCGTCTACCTGCTCAGGCGCGATCGTGCCGGTCTCATCATCGCGCGTGTAAGTTCCATCGGCGGCGAGCACCAGCGTCATCTGGACGTTCGCCGCGCCGCCGACCTGCGTGAAGCTGATCTCGTCGAACGGCAGCGGGTCGGCAAAGCGAGGATCGCCGCGCAAAGGCGGCACGAGGGTGCCGGGCATCGGCATAGGAATTGTCAGCGAGAGGCCGCCGAACGCATCGCTTTCGAACGGCTCAGGCGTAGGTTCGGCCGTCGGAGTCGGGGTTGGCGTTGGGCTGCCCGCGCACGCTGCCAGCAGCAGGGCGCTGAGCAGAAAAACGCTTCGCAACATGGGACGCATGACCGCTCCTTAATGAGGGGTTCAAGATGGGCTGCCCACTTTATCAGTATGCGCTGTGAATGATGATGGCGCAACCACCAGCGTCTTTATTGTTGGAGCCGTTTGGCCCCCTGCTGCCACAGCTCGAGCGCGCCCAGCCCGGCCAGCAGCGCAGCGATCGGCAGCAGCGGCAGGTAGTAGCGCTGCCACGGCAGTGGGTTGGTTACTAACGCGGCAGCCATCACTGCCAGCCACACCAGCAGCCCAGCCGCCGCGGCGCGCGCGGGTCGGTCGCCGCGGATGAGGGTCAGCGCTTGCCCGATGACCCCGACGACCGCCAATCCGCTAAGCACGACGCCGGGCAACCCTCCCAGCGAAGCGAATTGAAACCCGCTCAGCGGCGAGGCCATGTAGCGGTCGATCTCGGCGCGTATGGCCGGGTAATCGGCCCAGAACCATGCCTCGAAATGCATGGGCGGCCGCAGGAACGGCTCGGCGGCGATCGCGGCCAGGCGCTGATCGATGCTCAGCGGCGCGCCGGGGTCGGAGATGGTCTGGATCTCGAGCAGCTCGGCGCGCACGGCCAGCAGATCGGCCAGCCGCGCCGGCGGGTCGTTCCACAGCGCCGGAGACAGGGCGATGAAGGCCGCCAGCGCCGCCAGGCCGCTCAGCGGCAGCGCGGCGGCCAGCGTCGCACAGGCCCGAGGGCGGCAGCGCGTCAGCTCGGCGGCGATCAGCCAGCCGAATGCTCCAGCGACGAATACCGCCCCGCTGTGTTTGCTCGCCAGCGTGAGGCCGCCAGCCAGGCTCAGGCCAACCCAAACGGACGGATGCAGGGGCTGTTCGAGGGCGCGCCGCTGAGCAATGACGACTGCTGTCAACACCGTCAGCAGGCCGAAGAACAGCATCGCCCCTTCTTGCAAAGCGCGCCGCGCATTGAGCAGCAGGGCCGGGTGCAGCGCATAGATCGCTGTGATCAGGT
>DAOTYT010000036.1:0-5410 GCA_034434615.1 Anaerolineae bacterium
AGGGCGCGCCGTAAACCCATCCCAGCTTCCACCCGGTAACGCTGAATGTCTTGCCGAGGCTGCTCACTGTGACAGTCCGCTCGAACATTCCGGGCAGCGACGCGATTGGGACATGCTGCGCGCCGTCAAACGTCAGATGTTCGTACACTTCGTCTGAAATGACCATCACGTCGTGCTGCAGGCACAGTTCTGCGATCATCGCCAGTTCCGCGCGCGTGAACACACGGCCTGTTGGGGTGTGCGGTGTGTTCAATAGCAACGCCTTGGTCTTTGAGGTGAACGCCTTCTTTAGTTCATCAGGATCGAGCGTCCAATCGGGAGGATGCAGCGGCACGAAGATCGGCAGCGCGCCAGCCATTGTGATGTTGGGCACATAGCTGTCGAAGAAAGGTTCAATCACGATGACTTCATCGCCACGGTCGATGAGGCCGAAAATCGACGAAAAAATCCCTTCTGTCGCGCCAGCGGTAACCACGACGCCGTGAACCGGATCGACATCCAAACTGTAGAAGCGCTGCGCATGTGCCGCGATCGCCTGCCGTAAGATGAGCGCTCCCTGCCCCGGCGCATATTGATTGTACTGGCCTGATTGCAGCGCTTTCACCGCTGCGTCGATGATATCGGCTGGGCCATCGAAATCGGGGCGCCCCTGTCCCAAGTTGAGCGCACCATGCTGTTGGGCCAGTTCATTTATTTCGGTGAAGATCGTCGTGCCAAAAGCGGAGATGCGAGCCGAGATCGACGGCATGACCTTTCAACTCCAGAAGCAAATGGAACGTTTTAATCGATGTAGCGCCCCAGCTGGCGCGCCTGGTTGGCAAGTTGATGAACGCGCTCATTGTACAGGTCGGCGCCAGTATGAGCACGCGTCCATCGCCATTCAACATCGCGATCGCGCGTCAGCGCGCCCAGGCGCATCCACAATTCTCGATTAAGCACAGGCTTACCAGCGGCGGTCTTCCAATTTCGCTTCTCCCAATTCGGAAGCCATTCGGTGATTCCCTTCTTGAGATACTCGGAGTCGGTCACGATTTCGACCGGAAGGGCTGGCTCGAGCCGCTCCAGCGCGCTGATCGCTGCGGTTAGCTCCATAATGTTATTGGTGGTGTAGCGCTGGCTGCCTGACAGCTCCTCTTCACGGCCGTCCGGAAATAGGATCAGTGCCGCGTACCCTCCTGGCCCAGGATTGGGCGCGGCACTGCCATCCGTGTAGATGATGACTCGGCCTGTCAACGATGCGGCCTCAATCGGCAAGGCAGCCCGAACGCCCAGTCGAACTCAGGCATGCTGCGGGCTTTCAGCAGTCAAAAACTTACGCAGCACGGTCTGCAGAATGCCGCCATTACGATAATACTCCACCTCGACCGGCGTATCGATCCGCGCAGTGACGGTGAAGGTTTTTTCCCTGCCATCCTCACCAACAGCGATCACGGTCAGCTCTTGTTTGGGCTGGAGAGAATCGTCGATGCCGAGAATGTCATAAACTTCGCGCCCGGTGAGGCCAAGCTCGGCCCAGCCCTCGCCAGGCTTAAATTGGAGCGGAAGGACGCCCATCATCACCAGATTGCTGCGGTGAATGCGCTCAAAGCTCTTGGCGATCACAGCTCGAACCCCCAGCAGCGCCGTGCCTTTAGCCGCCCAGTCGCGGCTGGAGCCTGTCCCATACTCGGCCCCGGCCAGGATGAGGAGCGGCGTGTTCGTTTCGCCATAGAGACGGGCGGCTTTATAGATGCTCATCACCTCATTTTGTGGATGGTAGAGCGTGATGCCGCCTTCGCTGCCCGGGACGAGATGATTGCGCAGGCGGATGTTCGCGAACGTGCCGCGGATCATCACTTCATGATTGCCGCGGCGCGCGCCATAGCTGTTGAAGTCGGGCTTTTCGATACCTTGCTTACGCAGGTAGATGCCGGCCGGGCTGTCTTCCGCGATATCGCCAGCGGGGGAAATATGGTCAGTCGTGATCGAGTCGCCAAGCACGGCCAGCACGCGCGCGCCCACGATAGGTTTGACCGGGGCCGGTTCTGGCGTGAAATCGATGAAGAACGGCGGTTCCTGAATGTAGGTGCTGTTCTTATTCCAGCGATAGACGGCGCCATCAGAACCTTCAATGGCATTCCACATCTCGTTGGCGGTGAACACCGCGCTGTATTGTTTTTCGAACATTTCCGGCGTGATCACAGCGCGGATCGTCTCGTCGATTTCCTGCTGTGAAGGCCAAATATCGCGCAGATAGACGGGATTTCCATCGCCATCTTTCCCGATCGGCTCGTGCATTAGGTCAATATCGACGGTGCCCGCCAGCGCATAAGCGACGACCAGCGGGGGCGAGGCCAAATAGTTGGCTTTCACCAGCGGGTTGATCCGTCCCTCAAAGTTGCGGTTACCGCTCAAGACCGCGGCGGCGACCAGTTCACCTTCGACGATAGCATCGGCCACACGCTGCGGCAGGGGGCCACTGTTGCCGATGCAGGTCGTGCAGCCATAGCCAACTGTGTGGAAGCCAAGCGCCTGCAGATAGGGCGTTAGCCCGGCGCGATCGAGATAGTCCGTCACCACACGCGAGCCGGGGGCAAGGCTGGTTTTCACATAGGGCTTGGTTCGCAGGCCGCGCTCAACCGCCTTTTTCGCCAGCAGACCAGCGCCAATCATCACCTGTGGATTGCTGGTGTTGGTGCAGCTCGTGATCGCCGCGATGACGACCGCCCCATGCCCAATCGTCGATTTGGTGCCGTTATCGGAGATAATGCTGGTATGCTGGATGCGATTTTCGTCGAGGGCAAAACCTCGCTCATCCAGCGGTGCGCGCAGCGCCTTCTCGAAGGCCTGCTTCATTTCGCGCAGGGGCACTCGATCTTGCGGCCGCTTGGGGCCCGCTACGCTCGGCTCGACATCGGCCAAATTCAGCTCGAGCACATCGGTGAACTGTGGATCGGGCGTATCGTCGGTGCGGAAGAGGCCTTGCTCTTTGCAGTACCGCTCGACCAGCGTCGCCAGCGCCTCGCTGCGCCCTGTGCGGCGCAGATAGTTGATGGTTTCAGCATCGACCGGGAAGAAGCCCATGGTGGCCCCATACTCGGGCGCCATGTTGGCGATTGTCGCCCGGTTCGGCAGGCTTAGCCCAGTGAGACCTTCACCAAAGAATTCGACGAACTTATCGACTACGCCGTGCTTGCGCAGCATCTGGGTGATGGTGAGCACCAGGTCGGTCGCGGTAGCGCCTTCGGGCAAACGGCCAGTGAGTTTAAAGCCGACGACCTCCGGCATCAACATATAAATCGGCTGTCCCAGCATCGCCGCTTCAGCCTCGATGCCGCCAACCCCCCAGCCTAACACACCGAGGCCGTTGATCATGGTAGTGTGGCTGTCAGTGCCGACCAGCGTATCGGGCAGCGCGATGGTCTCGCCATTCTCCTCAACAAGCTGCACGACTTTCGCCAGGTACTCTAAGTTGACCTGGTGAACGATGCCGGTCGCCGGCGGAACAACCCGAAAATTGCTGAACGCTTTTTGTCCCCAATGCAGAAATTCGTAACGCTCGCGATTGCGCTCGAATTCGATCTGAGCATTGATATTGATGGCGTCAATCGTGCCGAACCGGTCGACCTGAACCGAATGGTCGATGACCAGATCAACCGGCACAACCGGATTGATCTTGCGCGGATCGTCATTCAAGCGCTGGATAGCGCTGCGCAGCGCTGCCAGATCAACCGTCGAAGGCACCCCGGTGAAATCTTGGAGGACGACCCGTGCCGGCTTGAAAGGAATCTCAACATCTTGCCGATTTTCGGGACTCCAATTAGCCAGCGCCCGCACATTATCTTCGGTCACTTCGAAATTATCGAGATTGCGCAGGGCATTCTCCAGCAAGATTTTGATGCTGAAGGGAAGCCGGTCTAAGGAGCCAAAACCGCTCTCTTCTAACTTGTACAGGCGATAGATGACGGCAGTGCCGGTGCCAGTGTCAAAAGTTTCCCGTACGCCAAAGGTATCGACTTTTTTCCTCATGAGTCGTTGTCCTGTCGGTATAGCGTCGCCATGGGCGGCGGCGAACGCGCTATTGAGTTTATGCGCAGTGTGACGATACTTATAAGCGTCATTTTACAAGATCATCCCGATTTTAACAGATTTGGTCTGCGCCCGCTCGTGTGCTTCGGCTGGTGTAGCGCAACAGGCTCACGCAGCAAAGCACGGGCCTGCCTGACAATCAAACGTTCGTGATCGCCGTCAAAATGCAGTAGAGTCTGTCATTATGATGTAGTGCTGTTGAGGAAAAGCATGACGAAGGTAAGAGAAAAACGAAATCCAGCCGCACAACCCGCCAATACACAGGCGCGGACTGAACAGCGGCGTAAAGAGCGCGAGAAGCAAAAACAGCGCCAGCGCGTCCTCACGATCGTCATTATGGTAGGCGCGGTGGTGCTGCTGATCGTGCTGGGCATTTTTGTGGCGAACCAACCCTCAGATGCACCAATCCCCGAAGAGACGTTGACCCGCTATGCCGATATCCCAGTCAGCCGTACCGGTGAGGGTTACCCTCGCCTTGGCGACCCAGACGCTCGCGTCCAGATTAGCCTCTATTCAAGTTTCGACTGCCCGGCGTGCAAGCGCTTTAAGGACGAAGCGATCGATCCCCTGCTCGAACGAGTGCGCGCCGGCGGGGCCAGCCTCATCTTCGTCCCGCTTCACGGCACCGGCCCGATCACGAATGGACAAGGCGCCGCTCGCGCAGCGATATGCGCAGCTGAGCAAGGACGGTTTTGGCAGATGCATGATGCGCTTTTCTTGTGGCAGGAGTTGTTCGGCAATCAGGCCTTCACCAACAGCCGGATTAACTCCGGAGTTGCGGCTTTGGAGTTGGATCGAGGGCTGTACGATGCCTGTATCGGCAGCAACCGTCCGGGAGATGTGCTCACACGTGGGCGCAATCAAGCCAACGCGCTGATTGATTTCGCGGGCACCCCAACGCTCGCGATCAATGGCGTCGTGCCGCTCAGTCCTGAAGGAGTGCCGTTAACAGCCACGGAAGACCTTCTGACCGCCATCGATCGCGCGTTAGAGCAGTTTGGCCTAGGCGCCCCAACTGGCCCGGCCGATGAAACGATCATCGAAGCTACAGAAGAGGCCACTGTTCCAGAAGCGACCGCTGAGACGACGGCCGAGAGCGAAGCGGCGGAAACGCCCACCCCAACGGCCGAACCAACCGAGACGCCGACACCCGAAGCTGAAGTCACTGCCGAGGCCGGCGCAAACTGATTTCGCCCAGCGCGCGGGGATGGCAGTGCTATCTCCGCGCGCCGACCTCACTTAGCGGGCTTCAGCAGCACCGGCCCAAGCCGGCGCCCGCCGAGCAGATGGAGGTGCAAATGATAAATTTCTTGCCCTCCATCATCTCGACAGTTGATGATGA
>DAOTYT010000037.1:0-5515 GCA_034434615.1 Anaerolineae bacterium
TGCTGTTGTCTCTGTTGGGGTTGCCGTCGTGACTGTGGTTCCGGCACTAGGGATTTCTGCCGGGGGTGTTGGAGTTTTGGTTTCACTTAGCGTCGGTGTTGGGATCAATGGCTGGGCTTTAGCTGGGCTTGGGTAAGGGATTGCTGTGGACAGGAGTAGTGCCACTGCGGCGGGGATCAGTTTTGCTGTTTTGCTGATGCGGGTTTTTGAGATCATGTTTCCCTGTGTGAAAATGACTATGCGAAATTATCCGATTGGAAGTTCAACGAAGAACTGCGTTCCTTGACCTTCACGACTGTTGAGCCAGATGCGGCCGCGATGATTCTCCACCACCGTTTTGACCAAACTAAGCCCTAGGCCAGAGCCGGTTACATGTTCAACACCGCGCTGTTTGGCGCGAAAGAACCGCTCGAAGATCCGCTCTTGCAGTTCAGGCGCAATGCCAACCCCCGTATCCTGAATCTCGAAAATGAGACCCCGCGCAGACCGCCGCACTGCCAGCCGCACGCAGCCCCCGGACGGCGTGAATTTGAGCGCGTTCTCAACCAGATTAATGATCGCTCGTTCGAACTGCTCAACGTCGCAGCTAAAGGATGGCAAATCGGCGGGGACATCGGTTTCCAGCCGCACACCGAGTGTATCAGCCAGCAGCTTCAGTTCATAGACCACGTCATCAACAATGCGGACCGGTGAACATGGCTCAAGTGCTAATGAACCGTTGCGGATGCGCTCCATATCGAGGATGCCGCGTATGATGCGGTACATACGCTGAAGCTGCATATCGATATTCTCTAAGGACTGCTGCACCTCCTCTGAAGCGAAAGCCGCGACGTCATCGCGCAGCAGCTCAAGGTTAGCCATAGCCGCCTGCAGTGGGTTCTTGAGATCGTGGCTGGTCATTCGCACCATTTCGCTTTTCATGCGATCGAGCTCTTTAAGCTGTGTGATGTCGTTCAGCACAGCAACCCATCCCTCAATGCGTCGAAAACTTCCCAGTGCTGCAAGATGACATGAATACACGCGCTGATTTAGTGCAATCTCGTAATTGAAAGCGCGGTCGCGGCGAATAGTTCGGAGCACAGAGCGCACAGGCTTCGGAAACACACTTTCCGGAAACAATGCGCTTATGGGGACGTTGACTTGCACATCGTAGGTAGAGAATAACGCTTTAGCGGCCGGGTTAGCAAATATCAACCGCAGTTCACGGCTGACCGCGATTACCGGGCTTTCAGTGCTGCTCAAGACGGTCTCGAGCTGTGCTCGCGCCGTTTCGACCTCGCGAGTCAGCATCTTTTGTTCTGCAAACAAACGGCTGTGCGCGATCGCTACCGACGCCTGCGCGCCCAGCAATCCCAGCAAGTAAGCATCTTCCTTCTCGAATAAGCGGCCGTGACGGCCTGCAATCACCAACAACGCCCCGATGGCTGCATGCCCATAGATCAGTGGCGCAGCAAGTACTGAACCGAACGTCTCCCGAGCCAGCGGCAGATCGGCCTCTCCGCGCCAATCTCGTCGATACTCATCAATCTGCAATAGTTCCATCTTGGCAACGGCTGTCCCAGTGATCCCCTGCCCTACCCGCACATGCGTTCCTAGGAACTTTCGCGGCAGTTGATAAGCCGTCTCGAGCCGCAGCACATCTCCAGACAACAGAAAAATAGCCACACCATCGGCCCTGAGCAGATGGGCTGTATTTTCTGCTACTTCGCGCAGCACTTCATCAACAGCATTCTGACTGACGATCGAGGCGCTCACCTTACCAATGGCATCAACCTGCGAGTTGCGTTCGCGCAGCGGCCGGATGATCTCTTGATAGACGATCGCAAAGCCAATGATCAACGCACAGAACGTACTGACGCTGACAGACAGGATGTAAGCCTGCAGTTCTGGATTAAGCAGACCCAAAGACTGCCCCACGATAAAACCCACAACGCCCAGTCGCAGCGCGCGCACGCGCAGCTTATGCCGGTAACGCCACACTAAAAAGAGCGCAGCCCCATCAAAAAGCAAGTAGAACCCGATCGTGAGAGGCTGCCCACGAAAAGTAAACTGCCCTGCTTCCGCCAGAGTCATGGCGGCGGGCGCACTTGCAACAATTAGCAAAAGCCGGTAGACGAGAATCATGAACAGTGCAGCAAGTGCTAAGCGTCGAAAGCGCCGGCTGTGTATTTTCACCAGAACTGCCGTGAAGGCGTAAATGGCTGCGCTGGAGCCGGTAAAGCCCAGTTCCATGATTCCAACTAGAAATGGCAGCAGCGGAGACTGGCTATCGATAATCAGCAGTGACTGCGCCAGCATATAGCCAGCATTCCAGACCATGACCATCAGCAAAAAGATCGCGAAGAACTGGTTCTGCTCTTTGCGCGCGTCGTGCCAGAGGATGATGATCAAAAAACTCAACGACAGCGCTAAGGTGACGCCGTTGAGAAGCAGGGTGAGCGTGCTGATTGAGGACAACAACGAACAGCGAGTTCCTCACTCACCTATTCAACGGTGAGCGGCGATGTAGGCTGGCGCTCGAAACGATAGCCGATGCGGTGCTCGGTAAGAATGTAGACGGGGTTGGCGGCATCGCGCTCCAACTTACGGCGGAGTTGGCTAATGTACACACGCGGGTAATAGACATCATCGATGTACTCACGTCCCCACACCTGCTCTAGTAAGTCGCGCTGCTGCACCACACGGCCGGCGTTTTCCATCAACACAGCGAGCAGCTTGAATTCGGTCGGCGTCAGATGCACTTTTCGTCCGTTGACGTAAACGTGCCGTCGATGCAGATCGACGCTGAGATAACCATCATCATAGCGCTGGTTAGAGTCCGACATCGTGATTTGTGCTCGGCGCAGCAAGGCCTGCACCCGAGCGACGAATTCATTCAAACGCACCGGTTTGATCAGGTATTCATCTGCGCCAGCTTGCAGCCCATCGATCACGTCTTCTTCAGTGACCGCCTGTGCTGACAGCATCATAACCGGTGTATCGGCCACTTCGCGAATGCGCCGGCAGATCGTCAAACCATCCATCCCCTCTGGCATCACGATATCGAGGATGACCAAATCGGGGCGTTCGGCGTGGAAGGCGCGCAGCCCCTCCAAACCATCGCGGCACAGGATCGTTTCAAACCCCTCGCGGCGCAGCTTACGGCCGAGGGCTTCTCGGATTGCCTGTTCGTCGTCTACGATCATCACCTTCATGATTTTCACTATACAACCGCCTGCGTTTTGCAACAATAGGGTAAACGAAGGGAAAGTTAAGCTGCGGGTTCGCTATAATAAACAGCCGGTTAGGTTTAAGGTTTAAGGATCGAAGGCCAGTCAATGGCGAAGCAGCATACTCTGTGGCGATTGTTTGTACTTCTCTTGCTCGCGGCCAGTTTTGTTGCAGCGGGTTGTAATCTGACGGTTGCCGAAACGACCCGCGAACCGCTCGCGATCACCGGCAGCCCCACTGCAACCCCTACCCCAACTGCGATCGACGACGATCGCAGCGGTATCATCGTGCCGACGCCGTTACCGTTTCCGACGCCGCTCAGCGGGATCGTGACCGTACCGACTGCAGCCGTTGTAGTGCCTGTTCCAGGCCAGGCGCAGAATACTGCTGCGCCGGTCAACATTGCTGTCCTCTCCCCAGCACCCAATATGGTCGTCTCGGGGGCTGTACAAGTGATCGGGTCGGCATCACATCCACAGTTTTTACAGTACCAGCTTGAGTTTGGTCCTGATCCCAATCCAGGGAATTTATGGTATCAAGCCACCAACACCGTGCAGACCCCCGTTAATAATGGGCTGCTGGGGGTTTGGAACACCCTGCCAATCCAGGATGGAACGTACCAACTCAGGTTGAGGGTTTACCTGCGCGATGGCACACTGCTCTCGACCATCGTCAACAACCTGCGCTTGCAGAACCGGCAGCCGACGCCAGTGCCTTCCGCCACAGCCTCGGTCGCCCGGCCGATCGCGGCTTTCTCAAGCGATGTCGCTTCCGGTCAAGTTCCACTCACAGTCCGTTTCACTAATCAGTCGGCTGGAGAAATTGACCAGTATCGCTGGGAATTCGGCGACGGGGCTACCAGTACAGAGGCGAGCCCAGTCCACACCTACACAACTCCCGGCTTATACACGGCGGTTCTCACTGTTTCCGGGCCGGGCGGAAGTTCGAATGTCTCACGCCAAATCAGCGCACAAAGCCCAACCGCCCCCATCGCTAATTTTTCACCCAGTATTACCAGCGGAAACGCCCCGTTGACGGTGCAGTTCACTGACCAATCAGCCGGGGCAGTCACGGCGCGCTTCTGGAACTTCAGCGATGGCACATCCAGCGCGGAGACAAATCCGGTGCACACATTTACGCGCCCCGGGATTTACAACGTCTTTCTGACCGTCACAGGGCCAGGCGGCAGTTCAACCGCCAGCCGGCAGATCACGGTCGCAGGAAGCGTGACCGAAACGCCACCTCCTACCCCGATGCCACCGGCTACTGAAAATATCATACAGCCGACCAGCATCATGGTGACGGACACTCCACCAGCACTCCCGACGATTGAGCCAACCGCTAGTGAACCGACAGCAGCGATCCCAACTGGTGTTCCCCAGCAGGAACCTACGGTTAATGTACAGCCAGTCGCTCAATTTTTCGCTGATCCGCCCTCGGGCACAGCACCACTGACAGTGACTTTTCGCAACCAATCGACTGGAATGATTGACCGTTATGAATGGGATTTCAACAACGACGGCACGATCGACAGCAGCGAATTTGAGCCGACGCACACTTTTGTGGAGAGCGGGCTGTATACGGTTTCACTAACTGTACGTGACGCAGCGGGCCTTACCGCGAGCCACATGCTCACGGTCGAAGTCCTTCAACCCCCAGCGCCTCCTCCAAGCGCGGCTAGTGCTCCGATCTTGCCCGACCTCGGCGACCGTGTACTGATCGACGAACTGCGCGACCGGTATGTTCGCGGAACCAATGAACGCGGTCGGCAACCAACCCGTTTTAGTATCGCCGGAGATGAAGTTCTTGCTGCTGACGGTGTTCTGCGCCCGTTCGCGCCAGGCGGGGGTTACGCCCTCGACAGTCACGGTGACCTGCAGGGCATCATCGACTGGTACAACAGCGATGCAGAAACGGGCGCCAGTTTTGATCGCGACAGCGTCGCCGCTGGAAACGGCTGGCCCCTCGGCCGCCTGCTCGACCTGGCGGCTGCGAACCCCAGCTTATGCAGCCCGGGCGAGACGCCGCTGTCGTGCGAAATCCGCCTGCAGTCCCCCTCGCTTATTCTGATCAGCGGTGGTTATCACGATGCAGCGGCGGGGACAAATCCCGCAGATTTTCGCGCCACTTTGGAACAGATTGTGATGATCGCCAGCGCAGAGGGCGTGATCCCCGTTTTGATGACAGCCCCACCGCGATCGGGGATTGACCCTGCCCTGCTCAACACTTTAAACGATGAGGTGCTCAATGTCGGTCGCGACTTGCGCGTTCCGGTCCTTAATCTCTGGCGGGTCGTCGCTGAACT